>MFAI01000023.1:0-769 GCA_001774555.1 Candidatus Collierbacteria bacterium RIFCSPLOWO2_01_FULL_50_23 | reverse complement strand
GTCAGTTTGACTTCCGGTTGAATAGAAACTGGATTGGTTGTCCCTCGGGAATACTCGGGATCTTCGCTTCGCTGCGAGTTGTCAGTTGGCGGTGGCGGAAAAGAACCCGCATTGTCGTTGGGCATTGAATCAAGTATCGCAATTTCTGGCGAGGGATGTCAAGCGTTAGCGTGGCTTTCGCAGAAGGATAGCCCAAGCATAGAGAGGGTCGGCGGAATCAGCCAGTTGAGCCAGATTCTCGAGGTTGTTTAGTCTGGCCTCGATTCGGCGTTGTGCTTGAGGAAGTCGGGCACCCCTACTGATTGCGGACAGGGCGTTATCAACTTCGTCTTGGGTGGCCATCTCTTCTGTGACGAGAAATTCATGATAAGTCATCGCGTTTCCGCCGCGAACGCCCATCCAAAAGGCGATCGAAGGGAAAAAAAGATCGCGAAGCCGTCGGTCTTCGAGCAATTTTTCAGTGGATTCGGTGAGGAGCTTTTCCTGGGCTTTGGGACTAAGACATTGGAATCTATCCAGAGTCATAAAGGTGATGTAATCAAGTTCGGTCAGCATGTTCAGGTCGGGATAGAACTGCTTAAGATCGTCTAGCGCCTGGCCGAAGTCAAAGAAACCGTCAAGGAATAGAACCGAGAGGCGGATGGCCCCGAGGTGAACTTTCTTGAGGACGTTAAGGATAACGACGGGAATCCTGGCTTCACTGTCGTCGTCGCGGCAATAGGCTTCGACTACTTGTCCGGGAGTGAAAGTGTATCTATCATGGCTAACT
>MFAI01000022.1 GCA_001774555.1 Candidatus Collierbacteria bacterium RIFCSPLOWO2_01_FULL_50_23 | reverse complement strand
TGTCTACTTCGTTAGAAGTAAAGCAATGCGTTTGAATTGATAGACCAGCATATTCTGCCGCTCCATCATCCATAATCCACACCGCCAAACTGATCGGATCGACAAGTATCTCGGCTATCCCCGTGGGGATAATCTTTTTACCTGTTGGATAAAACATTTTGTAATACTTGGTAAATACTGGATGGGTCAAGGTAGCAAATTCACTAAACCAGTAGTCGTGGTTAGCTACTTTTTGTTTAAAAACCCTGACTGGCATCGAAGTAATCGGAGCAAAAACTCGCCGCTTATATTCACACAGCTTCATTTGATTAAAACTATGCTTAATATGTAAACGACATTCATTGCCGCGAAACCTCAAATTGCCATCACCCAATACTGTTCCAATTAAAACAGCCTGTTGTTCCTTCGAAAGATCGAAATTTTGTTTGAGTTTAAAGAAAACTTCCCTCGGTGTTCTCCTCACTATATCAGTTTACCAAAGATAAACCGAAATAAAAGAGGAATTTCACCGATATAGCCAGTTTACGTATAGCATTACTACTATACGGGACTATTCAAAATCCCTTTCGCTCCCCTAGCTTTCGTTCATCAGCGTCTGGAAAACCCTAGGTACCTGCCTTCGCCATTGGTGTTCTTCTTGATATCAACGGATTTCACCCCTCCACCAAGAATTCCGGTACCCCCGAATTTCCACAAGTAAATTAGTTTAGAGGGCATCTTCGGAGTTGAGCTCCGAGCTTTAACCCTCTACTTAATAAACCGCCTACGATACTCTTTACGCCCAGTGATTCCGGATAATGCTTGCACCCTACGTATTACCGAGGCTTCTGGCACGTAGTTAGCAGGTGCTTTCTAAATAGAGTACTGTCATTTTTTTCATTCTCTACCACAGTGGTTTACAACCCGAAGGCCTTCATCCCACACGCAGTGTCGCTGCGTCAGACTTTCGTCCATTGCGCAAAATTCCCGGTTGCTGCCATCCGTAGATGTAGGCTCCGTATCTCAGTAACCTTGTGGGGGGTCGTGCTCTCACACCCCCTAGCCGTCATCGCCTTGGTAGGCCTTTACCCCACCAACTAGCTGATAGCAGATAGGCTCATCTCTCGGCGGGCGGTTAAGCCCTTTCTTCTTACGAACTTATGCGGTATTACCCCGCCTTTCGGCGAGCTATTCCACACCAAGAGGTAGATTCCTACCTTATACTCACCCGTCTGCCGCTGATCCGTCCTTCTTTCTTGCGATTGAAAGATTTCACCGCTCGACTTGCATGCCTAAGGCACACTGCCAGCATTCATCCTGAACTAGGATCAAATTCTCAAAAAAATTTAAACGGAAAAAACGTCCGCCTAAGGCGGACTTTTCTTTTTGTTTCAAATTGACCTTCCTGTCACATTTCAAGTGACAAATAATCTCTCTTCAGTTGTTAAAGAGCTTGCGTATTATACCGCAAAAACTCCCACATGACTCGAGAATCAGTTCCGAGACCGGAAGTACAGGGGAAATTATAGCAAAATCAGCCTCAGGATTCAACCAACCCGATAGAGGCCGTTGAATAACATCTTTTGTCTGTCATTCCCGACCTGATCGGGAATCTATATAGATTCCCACTTTCGTGGGAATGACGGTGATGATCGACTTATTCAACATCCTCCTGATATGCGCTAGAATAACCATCGTATGGCCAAAAATGAGAGAATAATGCCCTCAGTTGCCGGTGTTGGTGAGAAAATCGCCGCCAGCAAAAAAACCGTCGTTCGGGAACAGGGTGACACCCGGGTCATCAAGGAAGACCTTACTATCTACGAACTCCAGAGGGTACCAGGAGAATCGGACGTGGACTACCGCCAAAGACGATTCGAAAAGAGTCTTCAATTCATCAAAAAACAGTTGGAAAATGAAGAAAGGGCGCGTCGGCTTCTGCCTGAAAGGATAAACGCCCCTCACGAATTTCATCTCATCGCCGCAGGATCCGACGGCTTCCCTGCCCCCTTTCGCGTGCAAGAAAGAATTGCGGGGCAAACCCTGAAAACAGTAGGCGATCTCTCATCCCTCACCGAAGATCAAAAAAAAGATCTAGACAGCCTTCTCCGGGCAAGCCTTGAAATTTTTCGAAAAAACGGCCATTTTCTCGATCTCGTCGGACGGACGGAAGAAGAAACCAAAAACCCGGTTGAGGACATAAAAAAATATTGGACTCCCCTGGAAAACTCCAACAACATCATGATCTCTCCGGACGGGACTATCTCCCTGGTTGACGTCAGACTCTCGAGAAAATCACTCCTCAAGGGCGCTGTCAAATTCCTTCTTATCTTCTCCTATCTCTATCGAAGAAAGCTTTATTCGATTACTCCCCCTCCCAACAGCTCGCCCCTTTCTGAATAAAAAACTGCAGACTGCCCCGGGGCAATCCCTCTTTGTGGTTCCTCCAGGGTTACTTTATTTGCCGAAAGTGTTGCCGGAATCAGTTTTCCCCCGTGACGGATCCTAACAAAAGCAATTTCGTCCTTTTCTCCGAGCCAATTCTCTTCAGAGATCCGAAATTTATTCCCTTCTGCTTCGTTATCCGGACCCACCACCAATTCATTTTTCGAAGCAGTTTTACTGATGATATAGAAAATAGGCGTCTCCCCATCCTTTACATATTTTTTCTGCGCGAGAGCCGTGAGGTCCCAACCACCCCGCTGGCCAATAGTATAAAACCAAACTCCTTTGTGAATCCCAATCATTTCTCCCTTGTTATTTTTTACTTCACCAATTTTCTCTTTCAGGCGTCGTGCCAAAAACTTTCTCGAGTCAACATTGCCGACGAAACAGATCCCCTGCGAATCTGGCCTGCTGGCAACAGAGAGCCCCGCCTCCTTAGCTATTTTTCTAACCTCAAATTTTTCCAAATCCCCCAATGGAAACAATACATGTTTCAGTTCTTTCTGTGTCAATTTCCACAAAAAGTAGGTTTGGTCCTTATGTTTATCCTTAGGTATAGCCAGTGCGGCCTGCCCTTCCGAAGCTCCGCCGGAGCGTAGGAGGGCATAATGTCCCGTCGCCACATAATCAAATCCATTCTCCAACGCCCAGTCCAAAAATAGTCCGAATTTTATTTCACTGTTACACAAGACATCGGGATTCGGGGTTCGCCCCACTTCATATTCACGATAGAAATAATCGACCACTTTTTTGTTATATTCTTCCGAAAAGTCCAGTACCCTGAAGGATATATCCAGCTCCAAGGCCGTCTTCAAAGCGGCTTGTTTATCCTCATCCGCCCGGCAGCCGTTCTTCTTGATCCACTCCGCCCGCCTGATTGCGTAGCTGTTGGCTGGGTCAGGCCCGAGCCCATCTTTCTCAATTTCGCTTTTGGGTGGCCAGCAATACAAAAAAACTCCGATTACATCGTAGCCCTGTTTTTTCAAGAGGTAAGCTGTTACTGCCGAGTCCACTCCTCCGGAAAGTCCTACCGCCACCTTAATTTTTGCTCGATCCATAGGCACATTTTACCACACTGTCTGAGCAGTTTTCGCCTCCGGGTTCAAAACTTAGTGTAGGTCTCAGACATTCGACTGCTTGCTTTTTCTGTATTCAGCTTCGGCACCAAATAAGTCAACTAGTCCATTCATCGGAATAGCCACCGGCGACAACCAAGCTATCTTTGCCCCACCATCCCTTTGAGAGGAAATTATGGCCTCAAGAGTCATACTCGCCACATCACTACGAATATCTAAGTCACCAATCTCCTTTAGAGTATAGACACCCCCATGCTCCCTGAGAAACATTTTGGTAGACTTTTCTCCTATGGTCCAAACCTCCCCATCTTCATCGTACTTTAGACCACTAAAACCATCCAATATTGCCGGTAGTTCTATGTAAATAGCGTGATCTACAGCATCATCACGATGTTTATCGTCTCCACAAAACGCTATTTTTGATGTCCTACCATCAGGTAGAACTATTTCTGCTTGAAAAAAACGATAACCTTTATTCACCTTCGCCTCGATTTCTTCTTTGTGGTTCCCCAACCAAGCTAGTGGGTCATCTGCCTTTTTCACCCGCTCCTCCAGTGGAACAACAGTCAGACCAAGAGCACCTTTAACTTCTCCCATTCTTAGAATTATACACCTCGCCGGGCAGGCCAACAGCTCTAGCCCGATTCATGGGCTATATTCTATCATACACCATCAATACTTCGGTTTCGGACTAGTCGGGAACACTGTCACCGTTGGAACCGGTTGATTGGCCGATTTCTTGAATGCCAGCCAGTCATCCGCGAGAATGAAGGCCAAGACGGCCATAATCGTAAGTAACGCAGCCATAAATAGCGGATTTTTCAGCCAGAATTTTTCCGGACTTAATGCTTTCGCCCTCCGAACCGTTTTCTTTTTTGTTTTTTTCATGGGCAGAAATAGTTTTAATAATGTTACATAGACCAATAACTGCCGCCCTGGTCCTCTCCCCGATCGGTTTTGATCTCGTTTTCCAGATTTCTGATTTCTCTCTCAAGATACTGCTCCACCGGAATACTGTCTTCGCTGATGCCATTCTCCTCTTGTGCCCTCATCTGTTCACACTTACTTCCGTATCGTAAGCGGCACCACATAGTTTGGAAAAAATCTGAGGCTCCGCTCGATTCCTCTGAGGTAGTTACGTCCGACGACGTATCCCGCCCCAAAACGCTGACAGGAATCTCCTTTCTAATTACCCAACCATCAACATGGGCATATAGCCCAACGGAAAGCAATGTAAACAACGCCGCCGCTAACATTCTGTTTGTTTGTAAACGAAAACTTTTTTCAGACATATCTATTGGTTCGCTGAGTTAACTGTTGGTGTCGTTGATCTTAATCCTGCCAAATCCTTCAGTAACTGCTTTAGCGACTTGGCGTATTCCTGTCGAGCAGTACGGCGTCCCCCCTGGGCCGTTTTCAGTGCCTTTTTGGCATCAGCCACTCCTTCTTTCTCACAGTTTGCCCTCCCATATGCCTCCATCGCCGCAAACAGTGCGTCGTCGGCAGCGATCAGGGACTCAAATTTTGATGCCGCATCGTCTGCATCAACCCTTAACACCGCAGTATCGGCACTTATTGCGTCTAGTTTGTCAAAAAGCTTATCCCATCTTGTCTTCGTATTTTCAAATGCCCTCTTTCTGACCTCACGGGCCCTCTCATAAGCCGCCTGTTTCGCGCTCCAGGCCGTCTCGAATCTGTCACAGACGTTACCGGACGTCATCGTAGTGCCACCATCGATTGCTTTTGCCGGTAAAGCCAAAACAACCGCAACCAAAAATATCAATGCTGTGCAGATCAATAATCTCTTCATCGCCATACTTCATTAAACCATAAAGCTCCATTAAAATTCTAGGCCAATCGTCGCCTCATTTCTCCGTCGGCCATTTCGACTGCTTCCTGGTTAGCCTCATGATCAAAATTTACCGTCATCAGATCTTGCAAGCCATTTCTCAACATCCCAAAAAGCTCATCTTTGCCGGCAATCAGCTTTTTCTGCCTCTCGGTAGTCGTCTGTTTTACTTTTTCCAACCAGACTTTATCAAAGTCAGCCCCTTTAATTCCAGCCTCTTCTAGTCCCTGGCGAAAGACGCCCATCTGCTGTTCATCTGCTTCTCTTAGTCCGAGCGCAATTTTTCTTTGCTCTCTCCAGACCTCTTCAGCCTTGCACAGCCAACTCACGGCATTTTGAAAAAAACTGTAGTGTTTCCTTCCATCCACAAAACCCGGGCTTGTCTGCTTGTCTCTAGCGCTCATGCCAGCGGAAATCGAGCTCTCTCCCACGTAAGGAGCTGTCTTATCAAAATCAAAGATGTACCACCTCCGCCACTCGCTCTCGTGCGATAACTGTTTTGATTCAAAGTCCTGCGCTATTTGCCGGGTCAATGCCGCGAATAACATCGTTGGATAAATTACCCTTTTTTCCTGAACACTCAGTCTATCAATATCAAAATTACCCGCCGTCTTCAAGTTATCTGAAAAAGAACCCAAGAGATTTTTCTCGACAAAATTGTCCCAACTATCGCTTCCTTCAAAAATCGCCGTGGGTGGAAATTGTAAGTAATATTTCAGCTCGGCATATCCGCCGCAACCATCTTTCCTATCCTCATCTCTCACACCGGTCATAAACCTTTTCGCCAGTCTGAATTTATCAGGGTCTGCCCGTATCTCGTTCGGAATTTGGCTTACCAAAGTCTCCCCGCTTGGGGGTTCAATGAAAAAATTGGTTGTTCCAAAACCCTCTATTTTCGCGATCCGAACACCCTGATGTTCAACCACCTCAACCGCATCGCCACCTTTAAGTACTTGAGCATGGGGATATTCTCTGTCCCCGTGACTGGCAACTGCTTTTGCCATCAACATTGCCACTTTCCGTCTTTTTGTCTCGTCGCCGAGCCAGGCGAGACTCAACTTCGGTCGTAACTGAACCAACAATTCGTCTGCCAATCTAACCGTCGCGATCGCAGAAAGCGCCTCGTGTTCCCAAACATAAGTATTCAGGTCATTCAGTTTCACAAAATCGTGAAGTTCTGCCATCAAACCCACCAAAGGGAACTCCCCCGCGTCAACACATATAGGGTACTCTCCGCCACCCGCGGTCGGGGCAGACGCGAGCTTGTGTTCAGTACAAAGGTCGGTGACACCCTCGACGTGAACCGACTGCAAAACGTTTTTTTCCAATGGCGCACGCAGTTCATTGTTAAGATCTTTCTCACACTCCCGAAGGGCCAGTCTCGTCTCGTAGTACATCTCAGGTTGCTTTCTCAGAGCATCATTCAGCTCAATCGATAAATCAAAGGCCTCGGCATCAGGAACAAAGTCGCTTATTTCTTTCCATCGAGAAAATACCTCTGAAGCGGCAACCACTTCGGGACCAAAACCCTCCGCCAGTTTTCGCCTCAAGTCTTGTGTGTTTACCAACAACAGGTTATCCAAAAGCGCGGCATCTTCGGTACCGGGCTCTACCATTTCACCACCGACTCGACACAAATTGTCCCACAGTGCCCTTCTCATCTCCTCAGCAAAAGGGTAGTGGTCGGCCAAATCAACTCTCCTGGCGTGTTCAGAACCGAAGGCAATCGATAAATCACTGACTCTGGCTTCATCCGCGGACCTCAATGGGAATCTTCTTCTCTCTGCGTGGACCGGCGGCTTTGCCGCTTCTTCCAAAACGTTATCCGTCCTGACATCCGCCTCCATCAAATCCGCTACCATCATTTCATCCTAAACCATCCGCCCATTCACCCACAAGCCACCGATACACCAACCGAATGACACGCCCCTACTAAAGTGAGATAATACGCCCATGAAGATTACCCTCCTAACCAACTTCAGCGCTATCGAAAACGACCGTCTCGCCGCGGAGGCTAACGCTTTGGGTCATGAACTCACTATTTTCAACCCTCACGGCAACAATCCGATTATTCAAGATGGCAAGCTCATCATCAACGGCCTCACCGACCTAACCGCCGACCTCGTCATTGCCCGAGGCATCCTACTGGCCATCAAGGAAATCGTCGCCATTCTCAAACACGTCCGCTCAACCGGCACCAAAGTTTTCGACAACAATCTAATCGACCTAAACTACTCTATCAACAAAGTTACCGACCTGATGAAGCTCGCCCTGGCCGGCATCAGCGTCCCCAACACCCGTCACAGCCATGACTACGGTCACTTCGTCGCGCTCGCCAGTGATCTCTCCTATCCCGTCATCATCAAACCAACGAGTACCGGCAAGGGCGTCGGTGTGATCAAGATCGAAAACGAAGAAGAGCTCTTTACTTTTACCGGCCAGGCCATCAAAGAAGAAAAACCCGCCAAACGTTTTATCATCCAAGAGTTTATTCCCTATATTCACGACCTGAGATTGTTGATTATTGGCGAGGAAGTTTTTTGCATGCGCCGCATCCCCAGAGAAGGCGATTTTCGGGCCAACTTCTCTCTCGGCGGCACCGTCGAACTCTTTGAACCAAGTGGGGCCACCATAGCTCTGGCAAAAAAAGCCCTCAAATCGATCGGCATGACCGTCGGCGGCGTCGATGTTCTGATCACCGAAGATAACAAACAATATATTCTGGAAGTCAATCACAATCCCGGTTTCCAAGGCATGGAGTTGGCCACCAAAAAGAATATCGCCAAGATCCTTCTCGAACACGCCA
>MFAI01000021.1:6703-10577 GCA_001774555.1 Candidatus Collierbacteria bacterium RIFCSPLOWO2_01_FULL_50_23 | reverse complement strand
CCCAGGCGCTACGAAGAAGAAATAAACTATTAGATGCGGTCCGCGAGGGTTTGGTGACACGTTACAGTTTGGCCTTCTGGGACAATCTCCTGATTAAACACGGGACCGTCTTGACCCAGGAGCGAGAGGCACTGCTTCTGTCTATCAATAATCTTTGGGGCCGGAGTGAGCTCTTTAACCAATTGAAGTTGATCTATGACAAGAGTCTGATCAGTGAAACGAGATTGTTGCAGTATAAAGATGAGGAGCTGGCGGCGGGCTACACTCTCGTCGGCCCGCATAAGGATGATTTTAGGGTAACAAACGGCGGCGACCGGGATCTGGCTATCTATGGGTCGAGGGGAGAACAAAGAATGGCGGTCTTGGCCCTAAAATTGGGAGAAATCTATTTTTCCGAGGATAAAAGCGGCGATAAACCATTGCTGCTTTTGGATGATATTTTTTCGGAGTTGGACGAAGTTCACAAAAGGGAAGTTTTACGGGTGATGTCAGGACGGCAGGTAGTGGTAACCACGGCCACCAAAGAAGATCTGGCGTTATTTGCCAATGCTAAGGTGATAGAGTTGGTTTGAGATAGATTTTTACCGCATAATACGCGATAATTGAATCCGTGTACAAGCCAACTTATACAATTACGAACAAGATATTGCAAAATACCGGGGCGATCGAGGCGGCCCGCGAAGTCATCGAGAATGCGCCTTTGGTGCCGGACTGGGAAGCAAAATTCAGGCAGGATGCATTGATACGGACGGTCCACTTCGGGACCCACGTCGAGGGGAATGACCTGACCCTAAATCAGGCAGAAAAGATCGTCAAGGAGGATCCGGGCCGGGACGAATCGGCGGAGGAGGTAGCCAAGCGAAGCGGTATCGTGGCGCGCGAGCGGGATGTCCAGGAGGTAATCAATTACAGGAACGTGATCAGGTTCGTTGATCAACTAAGCCGTTTGGGTAAAAAGACCGGCGGTTATCCTTTCGGGGAAAAAGAATTGCTCCAGATCCATTCTTTGACGACAGAAAAATTATTGCCGTCGCATCTTCTTGGAACTTACCGCGTCCTGCCGGTAACAGTCCGGGGTGTGATCGATGGCGAGGTGGTGGGGCGCCCGCCACTGCCGGTAGAAGTACCCTACCAGATGGAAGATTTCTGGATCTGGTTAAAAAACGCTAATTCAATTGAGATTCATCCGGTGATCAAGGCGGCCGTGACCCATTACGAACTGGTTCGAATCCATCCATTTATCGAGGGCAATGGTCGGGTTGCCCGGGCGTTTGCCTTGTTGATTCTGGCGTCCGAGGATTATAACTTTAAACATTTTTTTTCGGTCGAAGAATATTTTGATAAAAATCTAACTGAGTATTATGCGGCTCTGGCGAGTGTGGAAAAACAAAATGGCGACTTGACCGAGTGGATCGAGTTTTTTACCCAGGCTCTGGCGATCGAGCTCTCCAAACTCAAAGAGAGGGTAAGGCGGTTATCGGTGGATATGGCGATCAAGACGAAACTAGGAAAACAAATTGCCCTTTCTGAAAGACAAGTGGCGCTAATGGAAGCTTTGGAAATGAAAGATGAATTGACGATGGCAGATGCCAGGTCAGTACTACCGATGGTTTCCGATGACACGATTCTTCGCGATTTGATATCTTTGGTAGAAAAGAAGCTTGTCAGAAAGAGGGGGAAAACCAAAGGGGCAAGGTATATACTTCGTAAATAATATGCTGTTTCATGAATTTGCAGCCCACTTGGAAAGACTGGAAAAGATTTCTTCGCGGCTTTTGATTACCGATGAGGTGGTGGTAATTCTAAAGAAGCTAGCGGAAAAGGAAATTGAGGGTGGGGTATATCTTTTGATGGGCCGACTCGCTCCGGCATATACCGGCCTAGAGTTTAACCTAGGTTGGAAAATGATCCTTCGAGCGATAAGTCAGTTAGCCAATATTGACGGTGATAAAGTGATGGCGGATTTCAAGAAAAAAGGAGATATTGGGGACGTAGTAACGGGGTTGCCCGAAAATCTTTTTGAAGGAGAAAAGTTAACTGTGGGTGAGGTTTATGAAAAGTTGTTGGTGGTCGCCCGCTATTCAGGCGAGGGGAGCCAGGAAAAAAAAATCACAGGGCTGGCTGAACTACTTCTTTCTATGGACCAAATTTCGGCGAAGTTTGTGGCCAGAATGGTTCTCGGTCATTTGCGTCTCGGATTTTCGGATAAAACTATCCTCGATGCCCTGTCTGTTGCGAGTGAAGGAAACAAATCTGCCAGAAGAAAATTGGATGAGGCGTACCAGGTCTTGCCCGACGTCGGGCTTTTGTCCAAAAAAGTGATGGGACAGGGCCTGGCCCGGGCACTTTCAAACCTTGAGGTGGAAGTGGGAGTGCCGGTAATTCCGGCGTTATGTCAGAGGTTGAACCACGCGGCAGAAATCATCGAGAAAATGGGTGAAGTGGCGGCGGAGCGGAAATACGACGGGACAAGAGTGCAGATCCATTTTCTCCGTGCCGGTTTTGCTGATGGGACCGCGATTAAGACTTTCACCAGGAACCTGGAGGAGAACAGTCTGATGTTTCCGGAACTCACACAGATGCCTCTCTGGATCAACGGAAGCAGTGTGGTTTTGGACTGCGAGGCGGTAGGGGTTGATCTAAAGACCGACAAAATAATGCCTTTCCAGATGACGATCACCAGGAAAAGGAAGCATGGGATTACACAGGCCCAAGCGGCGGTGCCATTGCGTTTTTTTGTCTTTGACATTTTGGCCAGAAATGGAGAGACCTTGTTGTCGAAGCCCTATTTTGAGAGGAGAGAAATTCTTGACGAGACGGTCCACAAAAATAAGATTATGGTGGTAGACGAAAAATATAAGATGGATGACCCCGTGAAATTGCATGGTTATCATGAACAATTTTTGAAGGAAGGTTTTGAGGGAGCAGTGGTCAAAAAGTGGGACGGAAATTACTTACCCGGGCGGCAGGGATGGAACTGGATCAAGATCAAAGAAAGCGAAGGCAGCAGCGGTAAGCTGGCTGACACATTGGACTTGATGATCATGGGGTACTATAAGGGAAGAGGAAAAAGAAATGGCTTTGGTTTGGGCGCCTTTTTGGCGGGGGTCCGAAAAGGTGAGAAGGTATTGACGATTGCCAAGGTGGGAACGGGTCTTTCCGATGAAGACTTTCGTGAACTGAAAAAAAGGTTAGATAAGCTGGCGGTTTCTGCCAAGCCGAAGGAATATGAAGTGTCAGAGGCGTTGACGGCAGATGTCTGGGTCCGACCAAAATTGGTCGTTGAGATCGCAGCAGATGAAATCACGAAGAGCCCGGTCCACTCGGCCGGAGTGGCGTTGCGGTTCCCGCGGTTGGCAAAGTTTCGGGATGATAAGGACCTTACCGGAGTGACGACTATGAATGAAATTGAGCAGATGCGAAAGTAGTAAAATCGTCCTATGGTTGATTTTTTAAAGCAGATCATCGATATCTTTCTTCACATCGACAAGAACCTGATTCTGGTTGTCAATAACTTTGGCGTTTGGTCGTATGGTCTTCTTTTCTTGGTGATTTTTTGTGAGACGGGGTTGGTGGTGACGCCTTTCCTGCCCGGAGATTCTTTGATTTTTGCGGCGGGAGCTCTTTCGGCCAGCGGAGCTCTTTCGGTAGTCTGGTTGTTTATCATCCTGTTAGCAGCTGCTTTTATCGGAGATACCGTGAATTATTGGATTGGACACACGGTCGGGCCGGCGGCCTTTGAGGGGAACCACAAGTTGTTGAAAAAGGAATATCTACACAAGGCCCAGGCTTTTTATGACAAACACGGCGGTGCGGCAATTGTGCTGGCGCGCTTCGTTCCAATTGTCCGGACATTTGCCCCTTTTGTAGCTGG
>MFAI01000021.1:0-6688 GCA_001774555.1 Candidatus Collierbacteria bacterium RIFCSPLOWO2_01_FULL_50_23 | reverse complement strand
CCATTTTTTAAACAAAACTTTGAATATTTGATCATTGCGATAATCTTGATATCGATAGTACCGATGGCAATCGAGGCATATAAGGCCAAGACGGACAAACACCACTACGATTAGGATGGAGCAGGCGGTAGAATGGTCGTATGGAGTGGCGAAAGGGATTATCCGAGGAAGAGGCAAGGCAAGCGCGACTACAGTACGGACGCAATGAGGTCAGAGTCGATGAAGGTGTGGTTTGGGTACGAATTCTTCTAAATCAACTAAAGTCGCCCTTGGTCTATGTCCTCCTGATCGCCGGCGGTATTTCCTTGCTTCTTGGGAGTCCGATAGATGCGGGGGTGATTTTTGTGGCTGTTTTGATCAATACGGTTTTTGGTTTTGGTCAGGAGTATCGGGCGGAGAAATTAATGGAAGCCTTGTCTAAATTGTTGACGCCAAGAGCAAGAGTAAAAAGAGCCGATGAGTGGGTCGAGATGGACGCGAGTTTGTTGGTTCCGGGGGACGTGGTCAAGCTGACCATTGGTTGGAAGGTGCCGGCAGACGGTCTTTTGATCGCGGATGATGATGTCTACCTTAACGAAGCGATCCTGACCGGAGAAAGCGTAGCAGTGATAAAAAAAATCTGGAAAGGGGACGCCAAATTTACACTTGATAATAGCTATTTTGAGAGTCTTCCGACGGGCTCAAAAGGTTTTACCGGTACGGTGGTGGAAAGGGGGATGGGAGAAATGTTGGTGGTGCGAACCGGTTCCAGGACGAAAATGGGCGGGATTGCCAAAGTAGTACGGGAAAGAGGGACAGACAGGACGCCGCTCCAGAGAAGACTGGATCAAATGACGGAGCGTTTGGCCCTGGTGGTTTCATTTGTCACGGCGGTCGTTTTTATGTATGGAATTATCACCGGCAGACCGCTCCTGATGTTTTTGAACACTTCGGTGGCTTTGGCGGTGGCAGCCATCCCGGAAGGGTTGGTGGTGGCTTTGACGGTAATTTTGGCGGTGGGTATGAACCGGATCCTAAAGAGAAAGGCGGTCGTCAGGGGTCTGATCGCTGCGGAGACACTGGGAAGTGTTTCGGTGATTTGTTTGGACAAAACGGGGACGATCACGGAAGGAAAGATGGCGGCGGTTGGGGCGGTGACCGACCTCTCTGAGGGTACGGAGGAGCAGATCAAAGATGGGGGGATCCATGATAAAGAGAGAATTAATTGGATAGTGGAAGCTGCCCTGCTTTGTAATGATCTACGGGATCCTCTGGAGATATCGATGAGAGATTGGGCGATTTTGCGGTTGGAACGGAGAATGGGTATGCATATTATTGAGGAGTTTGCCCGAACCGATGTGATCCCTTTCGATCACAAATATAAGTATATTGCCACCAGACACAAGGTCGCTGAAAAGAAAAAAGGAGAAGGCCATGAGAAGGAAGTGGGGGAGGCGGGTGCCGTATTGGACTTTGTCAGCGGGGCGCCAGAGGTGGTTTTAAGCCTATCGAGGTTTGGGAAGGAGAGCGAGAAGAAAAAATGGACAACCAGGTTTTCCGAGCTGGGAATTAAGGGTTACCGCCTGGTGGCTATCGCCATGAAAAAACAAGCAAAGGAAAAAAGGGGACAGAAGCTAACCCGCGAAGAGTTGACCGGTTTTACCTGGTTGGGGCTGATCATTTTCACCGATCCGGTCAGGGGGGGGGTGGCGGAATCGCTTCACGATGCGGTTGGGGCGGGAATAAAACTGAAAGTGATTACCGGGGATTATAAAGAAACCGGTTGGGCGGTAATTCGGCAAGTGGGAATGGTCGAAGGGAACACGGTAAACCCCGATCAGGTGATGTTGGGGGATGATTTTGAGAAGCTGAAAGGAGAAGAAAAAAAAGAAAAAATTCTTAAGACAGTCCTTTTTGCCAGAACGACGCCGGAACAGAAATACGAAATAGTAGAAACACTCCAAGCTAACGGTGAGACCGTGGCGATGATGGGCGACGGAGTAAATGATGTTCCGGCTTTGAAGCGGGCTGATATTGGGGTAGTGGTAGAAAATGCCAGCGACCTCGCCCGCGAGGTGGCCGATTTGATACTCCTGGACAATAATTTCAATACAATTCTGGCTGCAGTCGAAGAGGGAAGGGGAATGTTTGACAACCTGAGGAAGGTCATTTTATTTCTTTTGTCTGATTCTTTTGCGGCGATAGTGGTAGTCGTAATCTCGATATACCTCGGATGGCCCCTACCGCTATTGGCCTCGCAGATTTTGTGGATCAATCTGATTTCTGATGGTTTTCCGTATATGGCGTTAACGGTGGAACCAAAGGAGAAAGACTTGCTTCTCCGGAAACCGATCTCCAGGCATGCGCCGCTACTGGAATGGAAGAGGGTGGCCTTGATAGCGGTGATTTCATTGACGGCCGGCTTGTTGGCCCTGTTTGTTTTTTGGGTTAATTACTTTTATCTTCACCACACAATTGTCTTTTCGAGAACAATGGCGTTTGCGATGCAGGGAATCAGCACGCTGGTGTACGTTTTTTCCAGCCGGTCGCTCTCTAAACCGATTTGGAAGGACGACCTGTTCAAGAACCCACTTCTGATTCTTGGAGTTTTTGGTGGTTTGCTTCTTCAGGCTGCGGCAATTTACCTGCCTCCCTTACAGAAAATATTTCAAACGGTGGCCATTTCCCTTTCGGACTGGTTGTGGCTGTTTGCCGGAGGGTCTGTTTTGATCATAATTATCGAGACGATCAAGGGGGCGTATTTCCGAAACGGCGATTGAAGAATTAGACAGATTGGTCAGATTGGACAAATTCGAGGAAGATTCAGATATGGTTAAATAGAACTATGCCTCTGTCCTATTTGGAATTGATTTTGTTGTTTTTGGTTATGGCGGTGAGCACCCGGTTTGTGGTGGATACTTTTGACAGATTGGTTTCGGGATTGAGCATGAAAGGTAGGGTGGCGGTGGCAGCGATTTTGGTCGCCCTATCAACCTCATTACCAGAGCTATTTGTAACTCTTGCGTCAGTGATAGAAAAAAAACCGGAAATCGCCCTGGGAACGTTGTTGGGGTCGAACGTAGCAGATTTGAGTATTGTTATTGGCGGAGCGACTTTGATCGGAGGGGCACTGCCGACGATTGGTGATTACTGGCGCTGGGAGCTTTCGGCGGCATTTGTCGCCGGAATTGCACCGATCTTGCTGATGATGGACGGCCAATTATCAAGACTTGACGGGGTAATACTTCTGACGATTTATGCCATTTATCTTTCCGATTTGGTTATTGATGGCAGAAAAAAGCGTTTGGCCAAGACGGGAGTCTCACATGCCGGAATTATTTCAAGACTCCGGGCGGGCAGATACAAAAGGGATGGCGGTCTTGTCCTCCGATTGATCGTTGGTATAGTTACCCTGATAATAAGCGGTGACTTGTTGGTTCGAGTGGGGGCAGATTTGGCACTTTCGTGGGCGGTTCCTGTTGCGGTGGTAGGGCTTCTGGTGATCTCGGTGGGAACTACTTTGCCGGAATTTCTTTTGAGTATCGGTGCGATAGCCGAAAAAAATGTGGCGCTGGTGCTCGGCAACTTGCTCGGGAGTATAGTGACCAACGCGACATTAATTGTAGGCCTGTTGGCGCTACTTAGTCCGTTTGAAGTCAGAAAAATGGACAATTATGCTCTGGTCAATATCGCCTTCGTGGTGATATTCGGATTGTTTTGGCTATTTACCTCATCCAGAAAAAAACTGGAACGATGGGAAGGATTGGTGCTGGTGGGACTGTTCTTCGTCTTCGCGGGGTTGGTTTTGTTATTACCGTCGCTCTGAGTTTTCTTCGAAGAGAAGGGACCTGGCGAAGGTTACTAGTTTGTCGGTGTGTTTTTGCAGCTTGAGCTTCTGGACGAGTGAGTCGAATAGGTTTTGACTTTCGATTTCGCGGTCATATGATCGTCCACCCAGCATGGGATAAAGTTTAGTGACTTTGTGATTTGACATCTTTTGTCCCAAAAGGCGGGCGATCTCCAGTTGGGCGACGTTTCCTATCAGCCTGATCGTGCCCTGCTTTCTGAGTCGACGCAAGGAAAAGGTATAGGTGGGGTCCTTGAAAAGCTCAAAGCGGTAACCTTTCTTGACCGCTTTTTTGACGATATCGTTGCCTTCGTTGATGACCAGCCTATGATTGAAGCCCTTCAGTTTGGTGAAAAGGCTTTTTTTGAATCCGAGCATGGCCTCGATGGTGGGAGGGTTGTCGGTGCCCTTTTGCAGGTCAAAATAGAGGTTGATAGTTGCGGCGATAGCAACGCTATTGCTGGTGTTGTCTTCGGCGGCGATCCAAGTAGTGAAAATATCAGGATCGGTCAGATCGACCCGGTACTTGAGTCCCTGGAGAAAATAAGGCGGGACACGATTGTCTGCATCCATGAAAAGGACCAGGTCTGAGTCGGCTGTGGCTGCCCCCTGGTTTCTCTGGTGGCAGACGTGTCTGATATTGCTTTCGAGGAGCTTAAGTTTGGGCAGGCGGTGGGCAAAAAGGTTGGCTTTTTCCACGGTTCGATCGTCTGATTTGCCGTCGACGATGATGACCTCGAAATCGGTATAGGTTTGTCTGGAAAGATCGGTCAGGAGTGTGGGGAGGTATTTCTCCTCATTGAGAACGGGAATGATGATGGAGAGTGCGGGCGCTGATGGGGACATAACTGGCAGTAGATTATAGCGCAGGAGAGCGGTTATAGTAGAAATAATGAAACTGGTGGTAGGACTCGGGAACCCAGGCGCGAAATACGCCAACAACCGACACAATACCGGATTTATGGCAGCTGATGCATTAGCCGCGAAGTTTGAGGTGGAGACTTGGGAAAGTAAGTTTTCGGCGTTGATCGCGAAGGCGGGAGGATTGCTTTTGGTGAAGCCGCAATTGTTTATGAATAAGTCGGGGGAGGTAGTGGCCGAGGTAGTTAACTTTTATAAAGTCCAAACCTCCGATCTTTGGGTGATCCATGATGACCTGGACCTTGCTCTCGGAGAATACAAAATTCAGGTCGGGATCGGACCGAAAGTGCATAATGGCGTAAACTCAATTGAGAGCCAATTGGGGAAAGACGACTTCTGGAGAGTGCGGGTGGGTACCGATAACCGACCGGTTGGCCCTGCGAGAACACCCGGAGAGGATTATGTTTTGGCCGACTTTACCCAAGAAGAAAGACAGATCGCGATCGGAGTAATAAAGAAAGTTGTCGTGGATCTTTCATCTTTGTAAACCTATGAAGCTAGTTGCCTATTGGGAAAAATCGTACCGTCACAAAGAAGGGCTGAATGGTGTCCGGGCGATCTATATCAATAACCTGATGCGGACCCTGGCCTTCTCTCTCGGAGGATTATTCTCGCCCTTGTATATATTCTTACTGGGTTATGAAGGTCACGGTTTGGTGGCTGGGCTGAAGGTGGTAATTCTTTCGATCGTGATTGAAAGAGCGATGGTGACCTTGCTCGCTTTGCCTGTGGGTAAATTAGTCTTCCGTCTTGGATTTAAGTGGTCGATCCTTTTGGGGAGTATCCTGCTTTCGATTTATTTTCTCTTACCGGCGGTTTTTCCCAGAAGCCTGACCCTGATCGTAATCATGTCGCTGATCGCGTCTGTTCAAATCCTTGTTTACTGGCTGGCTCGTCTATCCCTCATGTCTCTAGACGGGCAAAGAAGCCATTATGGTCATGACGTTAGTTTTATGGCGATTACGGACAGGCTGGTCTCGATCCTGGGACCGTTTGTGGGGGGCTACTTGATAACCAGAGGAGGTTTCTCCAGTATGTTTGCGGTGGTGACCGGGGTCTCCGTCATCTCAGCTTTGCCGATGTTTTTTATTGCCGACCACAAGATCACTGACGGAATCAGTTTGAAGGGCCTACTTGAGTTCGTGAAGAATAAAAAGAATTTTCATCTGAATCTGGCCTTTTTGGGGCAAGGCGTAAACAACTCGATTGACGGATTTTTTTGGGTGATCTATTTTTATTTGGTGGTAAAAAGCTTTGAACTGCTCGGTGGAGTGACATCGATAAATATGGCCCTGACGATTCTCATCGTATATCTGGCCGGGAGGATGTTCGACAGACAACGGGCATCTGGTAGGCACGATGATAAAAAAACTTTTACTATTGCGACAGCATGGATCGCTTTGCTTACTTTTATTCGGCCGTTATTTACCACCTTCCTTGGTTTTGTGGGCTACGATTTGGTGACTAGCTTGTCTGGTCCGTTTTGGTTCATCCCCTACGATAGTTACTTGTATTCAGCCGGAAAGAGATTTGAAAGTCCTTTGGCCTTTTTTACTTACCGAGAGGTAGTCTATTCCATCGGCAGATTTGGTGTCGTTCTCCTCCTTTTCTTCGTGCTGGAGTTGATTCCGGCCGGACTGTTGTGGTGGGTGATTTTCAGTCTTTCGGCACTCGGGATTTTGATGGCGAACAGGATGAAGAGGGAAAGCTGATAAAATGGTTGCGTGGCGAGCTTTAGTCCAGTTTCCAAGATTCTTTCAGGATACCAAGTCGATGAGGACAAACAAAGACGGATTTCGCGAGAATGGCAGGACTTCGCCTACCGTTTGGCGTTGGAACTTGACGATAAAGCCCACACCAGTTTGTATATGAGATTGTGCAAGAACACCCCCCGGCCAATATTGGAAGAGGCGAGAACCTTTGTGAAAGGAGCGACTAATG
>MFAI01000020.1 GCA_001774555.1 Candidatus Collierbacteria bacterium RIFCSPLOWO2_01_FULL_50_23 | reverse complement strand
CTTCGATCGTCACTTCGCGGTGCTTGATGTTCATCTTGTCCCGCAGGCTGGGGGTGGGGGTTTCCTCGGTGGTTTCAAAAGCGGGCGCGGGTTCTTGATCTTCCGGTCCGTCGACGATTTCATCGCCGACGGTTTCCGGTTGGGGACGGGTATAAAAGCTGGGATTACCGCGAGAGACGAAGCCCTGCATCCGGCGGCGGTTCTCGTCGAAGCCGGTGGCAATGACGGAGATCTTGATATTCTCACCGAGGTCTTCGCGGATGGTCGCCCCAAATTTGATATTGGCATCGGGGTCGGCAGCACTACTGATAATGTTGGCGGCATCGTTCACCTCATTCAAAGTAAGTGTTGGACCGCCGCTGATGATAAAGAGGATACCGCGGGCACCATCGATACTGGTTTCGAGAAGAGGAGAGCTGACGGCTTCTTTCGCGGCGATGACGGCCCGCTTTTCGCCGCTGGCTGAGCCGATGCCCATCAGGGCAGAGCCGGCGTTGCTCATGATTGCCTTCACGTCAGCGAAGTCGACATTGATCAGACCGGGAATGGTGATCAGATCGGAAATACTTTGGACTCCCTGGGAAAGAATTGCATCGGCCATTTTGAAGGCATTCAGAAGAGTGTCTTCTTTTTTGACGACATCGAGAATTCTTTGGTTGGGGATAACGATCAGGGTATCGACCTCTTTTTTCAGTTTTTCAATCCCCTCCTCGGCCTGGACCATCCGGCGGGTGCCTTCAAAAAGAAACGGTTTCGTGACCACAGCGACAGTCAAAGCACCGACTTCTTTGGCAACGGAAGCAATGATCGGGGCGGCCCCGGTCCCCGTTCCCCCACCTTCTCCGGCAGTGATGAAGACCATGTTCGTCCCGGCCAGAAGATCACGGAGCTTGTCGCGGCTTTCTTCGGCGGCGGTGGCGCCCATTTCCGGATTGCCACCGGAGCCAAGACCTTTGGTCGCCCGCTCACCGATCTGAAGTTTGATGTCTGCGTTGTTTGCCAAAAGTGCTTGGAGGTCAGTATTCACGGCGATGAACTCAACCCCTTGGATCTTGTTCTCCGAGATCATCGAGTTTAGAGCGTTATTGCCGCCGCCGCCAACTCCTAGGACTTTTATCTTGGCAAATGAATTGATGTCAGGTTTAACTAAGGCCATAGTTCAATTTTGCGGTCAGTATACAGTTTGGGGCAGATTTCGACAAGACGGGACCGCCTTCGCTAAAAGCTTCGGCGGGTCAAGGCAGAAATGACTTGATAAATTCGACGAATTTACCAAACATTCCTTTCAGGGGCAGCCGTTTCGTGAATTGATCGAATCCGGATTTTTTCACCGAAACATACTCGTGTTGTTTGCCGGCGCCGTAAAGAACGAGGCCGACGATGACGGCGTAGGCCGGTGAATCGATCTCTTCGATTAAACCGGAAAGTCCGGCGGGGGTCCCGAGGCGGGTCGGTAGCTGGAGCACACGTTTGCAAGCGGAGGCAGCATCAACAGTCATTGCCCCGCCGCCGCAGAGGACGATACCGGCAGGAGTTTGACCGGCGTAGCCTGATTTTTTCAAAGCGGTGCCGACCAGGGTAAAGATCTCGTTCAGACGGGGGCGGATGATACCGTCGACAACGGTTTTCCGCGAAACCGACTTGGTTTCCTCCTTGAGTCCCAGTTTGGTCAGGCTGATCTCGTCGACAGTGGTTTTTTCGACAGTCACTTCGGGCTGCTTACTCAGGAAATGTTTGATCTTTTCGGAGGATTCGAGACTAACCATCAACCCGATGGCGAGATCGTCGGTGACTTTTTTCGCTCCCACAGGAATGACTGCCGAGTAGCAACAGGCGCCTTCGACAAAAACCGAAAGGCTGGTGGTGCCGCCACCGATGTCAACGAGAACTACACCCAGTTCTTTCTCGGTTTCGGTGAGAACGGAGTGGGCGGAGGCAAGACCGGTATAAACCATGCCCGAGACATCGATACCGATGTCAGTGACGCAGCGGGCCAGATTTTTCATGGCAATGGCGGAGGAGGTGATCAGATGAGCATCGGTCTCGAGACGGACTCCGGCCATACCGATAGGATCCTTGATCCCCCGCTGAGAGTCGACGATATACTCGCGCGCCAAGACGTGGAGGATCTCGCGGCTACTCGGGAGTGAAATGGCCCGGGCGGCTTCGACGACCCGGTAGACGTCTTCCTGGTCGATCTCCCCTTCCGGCTGGGTAATGGCGACCACACCCTTGCTGTTTTGCGACTGAATATGATCGCCGGAAATGGAGACGTAAGCGCTGTTGATGGAGAACCCGGCCATTCTTTCGGCCGCTTCGACACAGTCGGTGATTGCTCCAACCGCTTCTTCGATATCAACAATGAGGCCCTTTCTGACTCCACGGCTGGGAGTAGTGGCGACGCCGACGACGTTTATTTTCTCCGAGTCCTGACTGGGAATGGAGATGAGACAAGAAATTTTGCTGCTGCCGATGTCAATTGCGTTAAGGGATGTTTGTCTGGCCATGCTTACTTTAGTATAGGGTGTGAAAATCTAAAATCAATAACAGTCGGCTTGTTAATTGTAACGACCTGGTCGAGGCGTTGCAAAGCAAGAATGGTTTGTTTCGGATCATCGACAAAATTCATGATCAAATTCGGCCCGTCTTCCTGCTTCGCTATGATCATATCACCAAAAAAATATAGTGCCTCTGGTTTCAACGAAGAAAACGAGAGCATGTAAAGCCAGTTAAAGGTTTTTGTCAGGTATTCCTTGGAAGGTATGGTCCTCCCGATCAGATAATAATTCGACTGGGCATCGACGACATTAAGCTCGCCGGTAGAAAGGAGCTGAAAGGTCTTGCCTGCTGTCGTAGCCACGAACACAGCTAGTTCGCCGCTCGGGGCGGCGGAGGTGGTGCTTTCCAGAAAGGAAAGACTTGGGGTAACTTCACTGACTGCCGTCTTGACAAAATAAACCAAGGCCGGCGGCTGGACGCGGACAACAAGTTTTCCGGGCAGTACGGTTTGGAATTCGATACCGTCAACCAGACCGGTAGACAGGACGTCGGTTTTAAGTTCTTTGTAGTTTAAATGGAGAAATGAGTGTCCCCTTTCCTGGTCGAGGAGTGAGATTATCGCCTCAGGACAGCTCCCTTCGACCATGGTGCAGGCGACCGCCTTGACGATAAGATATTTTTGATGAAAGAAAATCAGAGTGAGGATGAGAATGAGGGTGATGGCGGGACCAAGGAGGAAGTGGCGCGAAAAGGTTAGTCTTCGCCTGGCTCTAGTTTTCCAAATATCCGCGGATGACATCAACGATTTTTTTGGTGGCTGATAACGGATCGGTCTTTGCCTTTTTGATTCGTTTGATCTTTTCGACAGTCTTGATCGCCTCGATAAGAGTGTCACCGGTCAAGTCTTTTTCTTCGACGATCACGGCTGGGGTGACTTTGGCTACCTCTCGCGCGTTCAACAACTGTTCGTTGTGGGAAACCCAGGAGATGGGGATAAAAACAGTCCGTTTTTGCAGGGCTGCCAGTTCATAGGTCAGATGAGCACCGGACCGACTGACGACAACCGCGGCGGACTGGAGGTAGGTCGCCGCATCCTTCGCAAAAAAATATGGGGCAAATTGGTATCTGTCCGCCAGTTCCCCCAAGGATTCTTTGACTCTTCTGGCCTTGTCAATGTCGCGGGTCTGACTACTGGCGCCGGTTTGGTGAACGACTGAGTAGCGCTTGATCAGTTCGGGAACGAGCGGAAAGATGGCCTGATTGACCAGGTGGCTGCCCTGTTTGCCGCAGGAAATGTAGAGCAGTTTTGGTCTGAATGTCTGCTTGTACTTGGGGTCAAATAACTCAGGCCGCAGGGGTAAGCCGACCACCTGGGACTTTTCCCTCGGGTAGCTACCTAGCGAAGATGGGTGGGTGAGAAAGATTTTTTTGACAAAGGGAGTGATCGCCCGATTGGCCCAGCCGGCGACAACGGTTTGTTCATGAGTGACACTCGGAATGCGAAGCAGCCAGCCGGCAATCACCACCGGAACGGAGAGATAGCCCCCGAAAGAGACGATCAATTTCGGTCTGATCTGAAGCAGAAGCATGAAAGCCTGAATAAAACCGAAGATGGTTTTTAGATGAGTAAGGGGGTTAAGCTGGCGGTAGAACTTGCCAGTTTTCAGCTCGTAGAATGGAATCTGGTTTTTGGTCACCTCCTGATATTCGGCCGAGACATTTTTATCGCCACCCGCGGCGAACTTGTGGCCGATCCAGGCAATCGGGCAACCCTCTTTCTTTAATTCCAGCGCGACGACGAGGGCTGAACTGTGGTGACCGCCGGTAAAAACAACTGTTGATTTCATTTTTGGCGGGCCTGCCCGCAGTAGCTAAAGCTACAGCTTTTGCAGGCGGGCTACAGACGCTAGTATACCAAGGGCGGCAAAGGTGGTGATCAGCGACGATCCACCATAAGAAATAAGCGGCAGGGGAACGCCCGTCAGGGGCACGAGCGCCACCATCGAGGCGAGGTTCACGAACGTCTGAGTAGAAAAAAGCAAGGCGACGCCGGCTGCCAACAAACGACCATGTTGGTCACGAGCATCCGCGGCTACCCTGAAGGCGACCACGGAGAGAGAAAGCAGCAAGACGATCAGGACGACTCCGCCGATGAAACCCAACTCTTCGCCAACGATGGTGAAAATTGAGTCAGTCGTTGCCTCGGGAAGATAGGCATATTTTTGCCGGGAACGCCCGAGTCCTACGCCGGAGATGCCCCCGGACCCCAAGCCAATGAGAACCTGGTTGATGTGGTAAGAACGTCCCAGAGGATCCGAGGTAGGATCCAAAAAGGTTTTTAATCTCTCCAGGCGGTAGGGTGAGGCGAAAATAAGAACCGCAGCCGCCGCAGTGAGGGCAATGAAGAAAAGAAGTATCTCTCTGATTTTGTTCCCCGAAAGGTAAAACAAACCGAAACCCAAAGTGGCGACGATCACGGCGGTGCCAAGATCGGGTTGAAGCATGATAAGTCCCAAACAGAACGCCAGGAGAATGGCAAACTTTTTCATTTCCTTGGGACTTTCCAGCCAGGTAGCCAGATAAACCACCAGACTGGTTTTGAGGAGTTCGGATGGCTGAAACCGAAAAGGCCCGAGCGAGATCCAGCGACGGGCACCGGAAAGACGCAGGCCCAAACCAGGAATGAGAACGAGCAACATCATTAGGAGAGAAAAGACGAAGAGGGGTAGCGAGATTTTTTTCATCAACTTGCTTGAAAACCGGGAGGTGATGAAGTAAGCCGAAAGGCCTAAAACGAGCCAAGCGAGCTGTTGCTTGGCAAAGTAATATTTGTCGTGAAAGTCGTTGAAAGCTTCGACGACGGAGGCATTGTAAACTGCAATGAGACCGATGAAAGAAATTGTCACGGAAAGAATGGTGATCAGCGCAAAAAAATGAGTTCGTTTAACGGAAGTCATGCGGCCAACTATTAGTTATATAACTGCCAACCAGAGCCCAAAGACCACGACCATGATACCAGCCAACCAGGCTCGTTGAACGATTTTCGGTTCGGTCCAACCGATTTTTAGGAGCCAGTAATGAACCGGGGCAATCGGAAGAATGCGTTTGCCGGTTAGCTTCACTGAAGCAATCTGGATAAGACTGGAAAAGCCATCTAGAAGGAAGGGGGCCCCGAAGATGAGCAAAGCGACAAACTTGCCCAAAAGGAGACCGATGACAGCCAGGGTCGCGCCAAAGGCCATGGCGCCGGCATCCCCCATGAAGATACGGGCAGGAAAAACATTGAAGTAAAGAAAAGCGATCAGACCACCGAGCCAAAGAGCAATGAAGATAGAGATGGGCGTATCCAGTATCGAAACGGAAAGGAGTAGGAAGCCGAATAGCGAGATCATCAGTAGTCCCCCGGCGAGGCCATCCATACCATCAGTGATATTGACGGCGTTGGCGAAAGTCATAATTAGGAAGGCGACCACCGGAATAAACCAAACTCCCAGGTTGATAATGCCAAAGAAGGGAATGTGGATGAAACTAATATGCAAATTGAAATACATGAGTGCACCGATGATCAATCCCAAGACGGCTTGGATAATGAACTTGGTGCGGGTCCTCAGGCCGGCATAACCGAGGTCACGGTCAAGCTCAAAGTACTTGACGACGTCGTCGTAAAGACCCAAGAGACAGAAGGAGAGAAAGGTGAAGAAAATGATATTGATTTCTTCGTTGATGGGATAGACGTGGGTCACATTCACCCCGAAAAATTTCAGTAGGGGTAAGATCAGGGCAAAGACGAGACTGGTGAGAATCACGATCAAAAGTCCCCCCCCCTCGGGTGTTCTGGCCTTGGAACGAATGTGGGTCGAAGCGGTGTCTTTCATACTCGCGGTGATCGCGGTTTTTCTCTTGAAAAACTTGAGCCGGTAAAGAAGGTCGATCCAGGGAACGACAAGTGTGGCTTGGGTGATAAAGGAGATGAGTAGAATACCAAGAAGCAGAGCCATAATTTTATATTGAACCTAACAGATGAGGTAAAAAAATCAAAATGCCGGAAACAACAGCCATGGTGGCGGTGATAAGGACCATACCGGCGGAAACATCTTTGGCAATCTTGGCCAGATCGTGGAACTGCTCGGTATGAAGGTCAACCACTGCTTCGATACTGGTGTTGATCATTTCCGCCACCAGAACCAAACCGATGATAAAGACGACAACCGCCCACTCGGCCCGGCTGATCTCCCAATAAAAACCGGCGACGGGCGCCAGAAGAGCAAAAAAAAGGTGGACTTTGAAGTTGGGCTGGGTTTTGAAAGTATAGATGACACCGTCTAGGGCGTGTTTGAAGGAAATTGTGTGCTGTTTGAGACGTGACACAGCTTGATTATAAACTAGTGGTCGCCAGTTTGAAGCAAAAGCTGGTTGGCGATGGAAAACCAAAGCGGAGCGGCGGTCTCGCTCCCCCACTGGCTGGTTTGGGGTTCGGTCAGGCTGACCAGAACGGTGTATTTGGGATTTCGGGCCGGGAAAAAACCGACAAAACTAGCGATCGTTTTCGTCGGGTCATAGTGGCCTTGAATCGGAACCTGGGCCGTGCCCGTCTTGCCGGCAACCTGGATCCCTTTCGGTCTGGCCCACTTGGATTCACCCCGTTCCACCGCGGCGACCATGATGTCGCGCATTTGATTGGCCGTTTCAGGGTCCAAAACTTTCACCGGAGGTTCCGATTCATAAGGAATTTCCTTGTCGGTGCTGATCACCTTCTCAATGATGGTTGGTCTGACCAGCCCGCCTTCATTGGCGATGGTATTGACGGCCGTGATCATCTGAATCGGAGTGATGGCAATACCCTGGCCGAAAGAGTTGGTGGCCAGGTCAACGTCTTTGAGGTTACTTTCGGTTCTCTCGTTTCCCGCTGCCTCGTCCTGAAGCTGAATGCCGGTGAGTTTGCCGAGGCCAAAGGCCGAAAGATACTTGGAAAACTTCTCTTTGCCCAGTTTTCGGGCCACAAAGACCATGCCGGTGTTGTCCGAGTGGATGATGACATCAGCCATGTTCGTGCCCGGGTAGTACTTTTCGTTCCAAGTTTTGATCGTGTACTGACCAATCGCGATCTGACCATTACAGGTGCTGTCGCAGATCGTTTCGGGGGTGATCACCTTCTCGTTCAGTGCTGCGGCCATGACCAATACTTTGAAAATGGAGCCAGGCTCGAAAAGATTGGCCACATTGGGGTTTCGGTAAGAAGAATTGTTAAAATCGGCAAAGTGCCCCGGGTCGTAGTTCGGGAAGGCGGCCATGGCGATGATTTTGCCGGTAGCACTCTCCATGACGATAACCGTTCCAGCCCTGGCTTCGTACTTTTGCATACCATCCTTTAGGAGTGACTCAATGAGATACTGGGTTTGTTTGTTGATCGTAGTGATCAAAGAACGGCCGGCAATGTTTTTACTTAGGTTGTAGCGGCCAATCAAGATTGGGGCGCCATGGGCGTCTTTTTCGGTGAGGATCCGACCCTCCCGTCCGCGAAGCTGCCGGTCAAAGAAACCTTCCAGGCCAAAATAGCCCTGCGGCTGACCGGCCAGGTCGGAACCGACGAAGCCGAGCACCTGGGAGCTTAGACTTGCCTCGGGATAAAAGCGGGTGAATTCGTCATCAAAACCCAGACCAGTGATGTTCATTGCCTCAATCGTTTTTTTTTGATTCGGGGTCAGGTAATGTTTCAGGGAGACCCAGTTGCTGTCGAGAGCGAGGCGGCCGGCAAGAAAATCACGGGTTTCCCTGACCATATCTTCCCTAGTCAACGGCTTGGCTCCCGGAGAAGCTTCGGGGGGGTCAGGCGCCAAAATAGGAACAATGGCGCTTAGGACTTCGAGTTTGTCTTTCGTCAGTTGGGGCTTGTAGACGTAAAGATGATATAGGTTCTGGGTGCCGGCCAGAAGCTCGCCCCGACTATCATAGATATTGCCCCGCTCGCTTGCCAGAATGACCACCTTCTGGTGTTGACGGTCAGCCATGGCGGAGAGGCCGGGACCGCGGATTATCTGCCAGTAAAAGAGTCGAAGGATGATCAGGATCGCGACGAGGACGACAAAGATCGATAAGAGCCGGAGACGGTACTTCGTGACTGAATTTTGGTTGGTGGCGTGCACTATCTTTGAGTCGCTTCCGCCACAGCCTCAACTGGTGAAATAATCAAGTTGGAGCTAACGCGTCTAAATCCAAGTTTGGCGGCGGTTGATTCAATATAGCTTAGGTTATTGATTTTGCCAATTTCGACGGATAGGATTTGATTCTCTTTGGAAATTTTGACGGTTTCCCGCAGAATATTGTCGAGAACGATGCCCTGTGTCGCGAGAGCGTTAGTCCCGATGAGATTGCCGATCGCGAGGATGGTCGCAATGAAATACACGAGCCAAACTAAACGGGAAAATAATTTAGTGTTTTTGGGCAAGTCTGAGCTTGGCACTTCTGACTTTCGGATTTGTTTGTATTTCATTTTGGTCCGGTTTTATTGGTTTAACGTTAACGACGCGAAGAATGCCTTCCTTTTGTTTTTGCTTCATAAAGTGTTTGACGATACGATCCTCCCCGGAATGAAAGCTAATGACGCCGAGGGTGCCGCCCGAAGCGAGCAGATCAGGTGTTTGAGGAAGCATCAGAGAGAGTGACTCTCGTTCCAGATTGACCGCCATTCGTAATGCCATAAAGGTCTTGGTGGCCGGATTGATCTTGCCTGAAGTGACTCGTTTGACACCTGTCACTATCTTGGCCAGCTCGCCGGTTGTTTTGATCGGAGTTTTTTTCCTGGCCGTGACGATGGCTTTGGCGATCGCGTGGCCTTGGTATTCATCTGCCAACAGCAGTAGGTCGGTAAGTTCAGTGGTGGAAAGGACATTGACCAGGTCGGCCGCGGTGACACCAAGACTGGTATCAAGACGCATATCAAGAGGGCCCTCCAGATTGAAGGAGAAACCGCGCTCAGCGATGGCTAATTGGTTTTGAGAGGTCCCGAGATCGGCAACTATGCCGTCAAAGAGCGGAAGAGCATATTGTTTGGCCAGAGAGCCGATGACAGTGAAATTGGCGTGAATGATTAGCCAGATGAAGTCAGGTGGAACTACAGAATTGATTGTATTCGGCCGAACTATCACTGGCGAGTATTTTCCCAAGAGAAAATTAACGGCCCGGGTGATTGAGTCTTCGTCAACATCGACGCTGACGACACGGGCTCCGGCTTCGAGGGCTTCCTGACTATGTCTGCCGTCACCCAGGGTGAGGTCAAGAAAGAGATCCCCCGGTTTCAGGTGGTAAAGGGCAGCGATTTGGCCCGCGAAAGCGGGGTTGTGTCTGATGAAGCTCATATATTGAGTTGCTCAAGACCCTTTTGCCAGTCAGGGTTTTCTTGCGTTATTAAGTTAAGGTGCTGATGGTACGCTTGCCGGTCCCAGATTTCAATCCTGGTCAAGGCGCCGGCGACCACCACTTGCTTTTTTAGTGAGGCGTTTTCCTTTAAGTAGTCCGGGATCAAGGTTCTCCCCTGTGGATCCAGTTCGAGGTCGACGGCCGACTGAACCAAAAGTCGGGTAAATTGACGGGCCGTTTGATTCGTCAAGGGTAGACTGGCCAGCTTCTCGGAGAGCTCGAGCCAGTATGATTTCGGAAAAAGAAATAGGCAGCCATCCAGCCCGATGGTGATGACGCCACCAGAGGTTAGTTTTTCCCGATACGCTGCCGGGATCGCTAGTCTCCCCTTGGCTTCCAGGTTGTGGTAGTAACGTCCAATAAACATATTGCATGGGCAGGTCTGGTAACGTTGTTTCTATTATAATGGTATTTCACCACTTGTCACCACCTTTCAGTATCGTGAAAAGAAAACTGCGTGTCAAGGGGTAGGTTAGCCTCAAGATAACCTGAATTAAGATAACCAACTAAATCAAACCATTCGCTTAGCGATACAGAAAAATGGCGGTGAAAATTCGCCAGCTAAGTGGTTGATTCTGCAAGCCGATACTAAGAGTTTGTGGCTCGAATTATTCATCGTTTCCGGTTCGATTTCGATGGCCCTTAAGTTCGGAAGACCGGTAAGAGTGTCTCAATCTTTTGTCGCAAAGTTTCCGCCGAAGCAACGGGCGCTTCCCTTTTATTGTCGCCAGATCCTCGTCCCATGTTATTTAAGAAGAACTATGGGGCCGAGGAGATAGAGCTGGACCGTTTCGGGAGTGCCTTTGAGATCGTCGCGAGTAATGGTCACACCCTTGTTCCAGGGGGCTAATGCAATATCAACCACAACGGCATCGTCGACAGTTCTCGTCGCAAGGGGCTGATAGTTGGCGCCATCGTAAATGACCGCCTTGCTAACACCGATGACCTTGAAAGCAAGGGTACCGGCCATCTTTTTCCCGTCAACACTACTAATAGCGATGGGGGCGTAAGCCAGGGTACCGTCGAGCTCCTTCGGCAGACCCTGAGTATCCATGAGGATCTGACCGGCTTGTTTCTTGTTGGTCGGGGTATAGACGACGCGGCCGTCGGTGGTGGTCACTTCGCCCGAATTCACAAAGACAAAGTCGCTCTTGAGGACGTTCATGGTTTCGGAGCCATCGTCGAGCTTGTTCTTGATGGTGCCGGAGATCAGGTCAGTATCGAAACTGCACTTGCCGCCGGAGGAACAGCTGCCCAAAAGAAACGCCTGGGTAAAAGGCAGGGGTTTGGGCAGATCGACGGTGGTTCGGCCGCCCTTGAGGGAATTGCCGGAGAGGTACTCAAGGTCGATGGCTGACTGTTTGAAATTGTCGGTGATGCGGTCCTGATAAAGAGTCAGGAGTTTGCCGGTTGAATGAGGAAAGACGACCAGGAAGGGGCGCTTGCCTACTTCGAGGGCGTTGATGAGCTGACGAACTTGGCGGGGGGTGGTTTTGGAAACCTTATTGGCGTTACAAGCGGCAAACAAGAGGCCGGTGACGAGGAGAAGACCGAGTTTTTTTGGCATGCTTTAAGTATTTAGGAAGGCAACTAGTTTGTCAACGCTAATGCGCTCCTGCAGGGTGGTGTCGCGGTCACGGACAGTAACTGTATTATCTTCCAAAGATTGGAAATCGATAGTGACACAGGAGGGCGTGCCGATCTCGTCCTGGGCGTAATAACGTTTACCGACGTTGCCGCGGTCGTCCCACTCGGTAGCAAACTGGCCGGAAAGGAGATCAAAGACCGAGCGTGCTTTTGCGGTGAGTTCTTCTTTGTTCCCCAATAGGGGGAAGACGGCCACCCGTACGGGGGCAATTTCCTTCGGGAAGCGCATGACGATACGCTCTTTTTCCTTGTCCTCCCAATACGAGTTCATCAGAATGATGGTGAGGAGGCGGCTGATACCAAAGGTTGGTTCGATAACATGGGGAATGAATTTATCACCAGACTGGGGGTCGGTAAAGCGGAGGTCGACGCCGGACTTGTCCATATGATTCTTCAGGTCAAAATCGGTGCGATAGGCCAGACCGAACATTTCTTTGAAGCCCCAGGGGAAGTCATACTCGAGGTCTTCGGTCCGTTTGCTGTAGTGGCTTAGTTCGACTTGAGTATGCGAGCGCCAGCGGAGATTCGCTTGCGGCAGACCGACCCTCTTGGCAAAGGCATACATCTCCCCTTTCCAGTACTCAAAATGTTTTTCCCAAGTTTCAGGATTGACGAAGTACTCGAACTCGGCCAAATCAAACTCGAGGGTGCGGAAGGTGAACTTGCCCATGGTGATTTCGTTTCTGAAGGCCTTGCCCGACTGCGCTAGACCAAATGGGAGCTTGGGGTGGATACTGTCAAGAATGTGCTTGAAATCGACAAACATGCCCTGAGCCAGTTCGCCGCGGAGATAGGCGGTGTTCTGACCGGAGGTGATGATACCGACCTTGGTTTCGAAGAGCTGGTTGAAGAGACGGCAGTTGGTCCAGACCGTCTTACCGCAACTGGGGCATTTGATCTGGTTGTCAGCGACGATTTGATCGAGTTCTTCTAGCGGTTTACCTTCGACATTGCCAATTCCGGGGACGCCGTCTTCGATCAGGTGATCGGCCCGGGTGCGGTACTGGCAGTTGGTGCAGTCGATCATGACGTTGGTAAAACTGGCGGTATGTCCCGAGGCCTCCCAGACTTTCGGGCTCATGAGCACCGAGCTATCCATGCCGTACATATTGGGACGTTTGGTGACGAATTCTTTCCACCAGAGATTGATGAGATTGCGTTTCAGCTCGGCACCCCGGGGTCCGAAGTCGTAGGTGTTCGCCAGGCCGCCGTAGATCTCGCTTCCCGGGTAGACAAAGCCACGCCTTTTGGCGAGGGAAATAACTTTGTCGAGGAGGTCTTGTTCGGCCATGAGGTTATTTTAGCGCATTCGCAGGAGACAGGGTGAGCTTTGGACTGATCAGGTGCCGATCGATCAAAGATTCAAAGTAGGACACCAGGGCTTCGGGCCGTTCGTCGGCGGGTTGGGGAAATCCCAGATGACCGATCAGGAAGTGCTGAAACTCGACCGCCTGGTCCCGAGAGGATTCGTTGTCGCCAAGGCGATCAAGACTTTCCAAAAAGTTTTTAAAAGCAAAAAAGAGAGCATCGTCGGCCTCCCCCTCGACCAGAGTGTGGTGCATGATCTCGGTGAGATAGAAACAGGTACGGACTTTGTGGAGATTGCTTTTGATATTGGGAAAACCGGAAACGGTTTCAACTTGAGAAAGGTACTGGGGTGTGCTCCCCCGATTGGTCGAGAAACGGATCAGGTTCAGGTTATCGAGGTGGCCTGATTTCCTGCTGGTGAGACGTCGGGCGCCTTTGGCAACCGTGTCGATCAGGCCGTGATGCTCGCTTAATATCTTGACGAACTTATCCGCCTCGCCAAAACGAGTCTGATGAATGATGATACCAACATCGGAAATGGAAGCTGACATGGCTTATTCTAGAACCAATTCCTTATCGGTGATCAGGTCGATGTTGGTCGGTTTGCCGTCGAGAGTGATGGTCTGTTTGATACTCGGGACTCCGGGCTGTTTTTGGATCAACATCCGGTAGGGTTTAAGGTTAAGAGCCGGCAGTTCGTACTCGAAGACAAGTTTGCTACTGCTTTCGGGGCGCATGGTAAAGAAGGCATCAAAAACAGTCTTGCCCAGGTCCTCGAAGGTGGTCTCTTTGACCTCGCTGCCAACGACGCGGGTAAGCTTGCTGCCCTTGGGAACATAGAGGCGGACGTAGTCGCGGTAGACACCATTGAGACAGAGCTGGCCGGCTTCCAGGTTGCAGTTACTGCCCTTTTCCGGATTGTTGTAGGTGATGGTGACCTTCTTGGTAACCTTATCGCCGTTAGTGGTAATTTCCTGCTCAATGTCGCGTTTGATAAAGAGGTCGGACTTGGCGCCGCCGAAGTTGCTGTCGTTGAGGTGAAGATAGTCATAGTCGTAGTCGCCGATCCGGCCGGCAGCATTGAAGCTCTCGGCGGCTTTCTGGTTCTTCTCTTCAAAGAAGTAAAACATTAGGTGCTTCTGATTGATGGCGTCGAGGGCGATGTTCAAAAACTTCGGCCACATGTGCTTGGGACTGCCCATGGCATTAGCGAGAATGGAGTGCATCAGGGGACCCAGAACGGCTTTCCTATCAGGACGAATGCCGGGAACGGGTTTGGTGATGATATCCTCGAGGAAGTAAACCACCTGGGGGCATTTACAGCGGGGGTCTTCCTTGGCGGAGAAATTCCCCCAACCACCGACGCCGATGGTGCCCAAAACCTCGAGCAGCTTGACCGGGACTTCGGTGTCGAGGGCGATGATGCCGTCGGTCTGGGGCAGACCATTGATGTCTCTGATGTACTTGGTGAATGTGTCCATGGAGACCTTGAAGTCCGGAGACATATTCATGTTTCGGAGGTTCCAGCGTTTCTCGTTCAGGTACTTGACGATGGGGTTGGGCGGGGGGATGTTTTTGACGAAACGGGCGTCGAGATCGTAGATGTTAAAGGAGTTTAGAGGTGTAATTCTTCCTTTGCTCACGCGCAGATGGGCATAGGCGGTGAGAAAACCACCGGTGGGGCGCAGTTCACCATTGTTTTGGAAAAGAAGCATGTATGTCTTCTGATCGGGATCACCCAGAAGAGCCGGGAGCAGGTCAATCAGGGGCTTGGCCTGTCCAACGAGGTTGCCAAAACTCCTGGCGCTATCCTGAAGGCCGACGATCTTGCCGCGGACGGCTTTGCCCATGAAGGTCTCGGGGTAGCGCTTGGGGTCGATCTTGTCTAGCTCGTCGCGGGCGCGGGTCACATCAGACGAAATCGACTCCAGCTGGGGTGAAATCTTGCCGAGAGTGTTGACCATAAATACGATCCGGTCCTCGATCGATTTCACTTCGATCAGGTTTTTGGAGTCGGTCTTGAAACCAAGAAGGTCGGAGTAGGGCTCGACCGCGAGGATGAGCTTGTCTATGGCGTTAACACCGGAAGCGGCGGCAGAGAGGCCATGTTGGCCGTCGGAAACGTAAGTGCCGAGGATTGGAATGACCCTGAGGAAGGCGAGCTGCTGATACTTATTTTGAATTTCTCCGACTTTAGCTTTTAGTTTGGCGCTGGCTTCTTTGGCTTTGACCAGATCCTGTGCCTGAACACTGGTGACCAACTCGTTCCCGGCTCCCGCGGCGTCTTTGATCTGTGGAGTGATGCCCTTGTAGAAGGTGTAGCCAAAGCCGGCCAGGCTGCCAAAAAGGATGAGAAGAACCAGAAACGTCAGGCCAACCCACTTGAGCCAGGCAAGCTTGTGTTTTGGTTTCTCCTCGACGAACTCGACCTTCGCTTCTTCCACCGGCTCAGTTTGAATCGGTTTGAGGTCAATTTTCTTGACCAAGATGTCTTTTTTGGCAGTTTTTACCATTTTGAGATCATCGCCAGGGGTGTTTTGAGCATGATACAAAAATCATACAGCATCGAGCGGCGCTTGGCATAATCCGCATCCATCTCGACCCGCTTTTCCCAAGGAATGGTATTCCTGCCCGAGACCTGCCAGGGGCCGGTCAGCCCCGGTTTTGCCCGAAGGCTCTGCTCGATGACGGGGAGTAATCCTTTGCCGTAACGCTTGAGTGCATCGTCGATCTCGGGCTGGACGTAGGCGCGGGGCCCGACCAGGCTCATGTCCCCCTTGAGGATATTAAAGACCTGGGGCATTTCATCGATACTGGTTTGACGAAGAATTTTGCCCAAGCGGGTGATGCGGGGATCTTCCTCGAGAGTCAGCTTCCAGCCTGATTTCTTGTATTTCTCGAATAACTCTTTGTTGTATTTCCAAAACTCAACCGCGTGGACCTCCTTCCCGCCAACTTCAAACATCCTCATCGAGCGGAATTTGTACATTTTGAAGTTTTTGCCGTAGCGGCCGACCCGGTCCGGTGTATAGAGAATCGTTCCCTTGCTTTCAAGTTTGATCAGAATGGGAATGATGAGCCAAATGGGAAGAAACAAGATGATCAAAAAAAGGGAGGCGAGAACATCGATGACGCGCTTGATGGATTCGTAAATCATATTACAGATACTGATCGAGTTTCTTTTCTTTGAGCAGGTTTATCAGCTTCTTAACGTCCTGGGCCTTAGTTTTATCACAGATGAGCATAATATCGCCAGCGTCGACGACGACGAGATTTTTTACCCCCACCAGGGCGATGGGTTTCCCTCCAGGAATGACAATGCTACCACTCACCTCGACGGCAAGAACTTTTCCCTTGTCCCCCACGATGACGTTGCCGGCGGTGTCTTTTTCTTTCAAATTGTAGACGTGGTCCCAGGTGCCGACGTCACTCCAGGAATCTTCCAGTCTGACCATATAAGTGGCGAGGTTGCTTTTTTCCAAAACCTTGGTATCGATATCGCTTTCCACTAATTTTTCGTAATGTTCGGCCAGCCTCGGCGCTTCCAGGCGACTGGGAAGCTTCATATCCGCTTCGATCTCTTTGAGGACCGCCCCGGTCGGTGGATCGAATTGATCAATGAGAGAAAGGAGCTTGCCAATGGAAACGGTAAAGCCGAAGACGTGCCAAAAGTAATCCCCAGATTGAAGATAACCCTGCGCCGTGGCCAGGTCGGGCTTTTCGTGAAATGACTTGACCAGATAGCTCTCGACGAGCCCGTTTTCTGCCTTTGAGGGGAGAAGGACCTGGACATAGCCATAGCCGGTATTGGGATCGGCCGGTTTGACGCCGTAGATCACCAGCGAGTCCTTCTCTTCCACCAGTTTGGCGGCGTGCGACAAGGCGTTGGCATATTTTGCCTCATCGACAATAAAGTCGTCGGCGGCGATGATATGAAGAACGGCGTCCGGATCAAGCTGCTTGATGTAAGTGGCGGTATAGCCATAGGCGGCGGTCGTTCCCTTTTTCACCGGTTCACCCATAAAATTGGTAAGGGGAAACTCCGGTAAATATTGCTTGATGTATTCGCTATAATTCTCCGGCGCGACAATGAAGACGTGATCCGGTTTGACGATTTTCTGGGTCCGCTGATAGACCTGAAGGATAAATGATTTGTCGTCAAAAATATTCAGGAATTGTTTGGGGCGTTTTTTTCGGGAAAGCGGCCATAACCTGGTGCCCGTACCTCCGGCAACGATTACGACATAAACATCTTTTGATGCTCCCGCCATATAGTATCCACTTTAGCAGAAAAGGCCTTGCCAAATCTATCCGGGCCAAAGAGGGCGGCCTGCTCTTTGCAGTGTTTGGCGCTGATCCGATGACGTCCGGCTTCGAATCGGTTGACGACTGAGACGATCGCCTCCTGATCCTGGCTCTCAAAGAAGAGGCCGGTATCGTTATTGATGATGGTTTCCCTGAATCCTCCCGCGTTAAAGGCCAGAGTGGGGGTGCCGGTGGCAGCCGCCTCGAGCGGAGTCAGACCAAAGTCTTCTTCCTGTGGACAAATCAGAGCTTTCGCCTTGGCGTAAAGATGGCGGAGCTTGACGTCGGTGACCAGCCCAAGAAAATCGATATTATCGCCGGCCATTTTCTTTAGTCTTGCCTCGTCTGACCCTGTTCCGACGATCAATAGTGGTTTTTTCAGTTGATTAAAGGCTTCGATGGCAATATCGGTTCTTTTGTAAGGAACCAGCCGGCTGACCACCAAATAATAATTGTCTTTTTTGTGCTGATGGGAGGCAGAAAAGTAGCCATAATCAACTGCCGGATAAATTACTTCCGACTTTTTTTGATAGTAAGTCGTGATTCTCTTGCTCACCTCCTTGCTGATGGCAAGATAGGCGTCGGGACGGCTGCTGTAGATGAGATCCGATTTTCGTAATCCCTTGATCAAAAAATCAAAAATGAGTTTGACCGGAAACGACTGACGATACGCGGCAAGGCCACTCCACAGGTACCTCGTCGGGGTCAAACAATAGCAAAGATGGAGGGTTTCCGGACGGGTGACGACCGCTTTGGCTTCGGCACTGGTAACGGAAATGACGAGGTCAAATCCTCTGAAGTCAAACGTCTCGAAAGCGAGAGCGGCAAAGGGAGCAAGCAACTCGTGGTGGCCCCGAAAGAACTTTAATTGATTGAAGAACGTGGGAACGACCTTGAAGGGCTTGGCCCAGAGAGCAGTTGGCTCGTTAGTCACCAGGGTATAGAGGGGGGCATCCGGATAGAGGCGATGAAGATCGAGGAGAACGCGCTCGGCTCCGCCAATTTTGTTGACCCGATCATAGACAATTGCGACTTTCATTTTGTGGCTGCCAAAACGGCAGATTTGTAAACCGAGAGTGTCTGTCTGGCCATCCTCTGCCAGGAAAACTCCCTCACTCTTTTCTTTCCCGCGGCTATGAGTTTCACCTGCGTCACCTGATCGGTAAATAGCAGGGCCAGTTTTCGAACGAGATCATCGAGACTGCGCGGGTCAAAGTAGAGGGCGGCGTCACCGTAAATTTCCGGCAGACAGGTGGCGTTGCTTGATAGGACCGGCAGGCCGACGGACATTGCTTCCAGGCCGGTGAGTCCAAAACCTTCGATGAGGGAAGGTTGGACCAGGGCCAGAGCTTGCGAGTAGAGGATGGCGAGCTCGGGGTCGGGGACGTAGCCCAGAAACTTAATGGTTTCGTCCGTTTCGACGACATTCTTGAAGGAGTCGTCTCTGGCACAGGCGAGAGCAAGCGTGAGGTGGTGTTCATGACTGGCATCGAACTGACGAATCGCTTCGACCAGAAAGGGGACGTTTTTGTGCGGGTAGAGATTGCCGGTATAAATGACGAACGGTTTGACGAGACCGTATTTACGAAGAACCTCAGGAGGATTTAGTTTGCTCTTTTTGGTGAGCGCCTTACCGGCAGATTCATAGGTGACGAATATTTTTGCTTCCGGAACGTGGAAGTGCTTGATCAGATAGTCTTTCCAGAAGAAGGCCGGCACGATGATTTTGTCCGCCCGAACAAGATTGATTCTGATGGCCATTCGATAGGCAAAATGTTTTATGAGGTACTGATAGTGGGGCAGGGTTGTCGTCGCCTTCCCCACCGAAAGATGTTTGATCAGATCATGGATGGTGATGACATATTTGCCCGGATAATAAATTGGGGCGTTGAAATGGGGCACATGGAGCAAGTCGAGTTTTGCATTGTAAAAAACGATAGCATTGATCAATTGTTCAGCGATGGTGTAAGGGCGGGTTTCCAACTTTACCCATTTGAAATTTGCAAATTCCTTTATTTCGTCACGGACCAGCTCACCACCGAAGACGAGGTACTGATTGGTCTTGTCAACCTTGGCCAGATTAAGGATTAGGTTTTGGACATAACGACCGATGCCGGTGTGTTTGGTGCCATAGAAACGCGCGTCGATGCCGATTTGCATGGTTTTCATGTTAATTGGTGTTTTAATACCCGCAGCCGGCCCTTCGCGGTGACTGCCAGGAGGACGAACCAGGTGACGAAAAAGGGATATCTTTTGGCATAAAATTTCTGATAAAAGATCTTCATTGCCTGGATGGAAGCCTTGGCGACTTTGATTCGGGTGACTCGATCCGTTTTGGCCAGGGTGACTGTTTCTTTCCGCAGGCCCGATGACGCCCCCTTCAGATGAAGAGCACTAACCTTGGGATAGTAAATGATCTTGTAACCGGCCTGACCGATGCGGTAGCAGAGATCGATGTCCTCGCCGTAGAAATAGTAGGCCTCATCCCAACGACCAATTTCGTCAAATAGCTTTGCGCTCATCAAGAGGAAGGAACCGGCTGCCACCGGAATTGAGTGGATCCGATTCAGTTTCTTTTGGCCGAGGTGGTAAGAGTTAAGCAGGATCGAATGGGGAAAAAGAGCAGACAGGCCGAAGAAGTGACAGAAAGAAGCCCAGGGGGTGGGGAAACCGCGGTGATTGTCAAGGTCAATTGTGCCATCGGCAGTGATCAATTTGATGGTGACAGCGCCGGCTTTGGGGTGGTTCTTGATAAACTTCAGCGGTTTGACGAAACTGTAACGCTTCACAACAGTGTCGGAGTTTAAAAAAAGGAGATACTTCCCCTTTGCCACCCCGAACCCTTCGTTATTGGCTCGGGCAAAACCAAGATTTTCTTTGTTTCTGACAAGCTTAACCTGTTTGAACCGTTTCGCCACCATATCCCGGCTGCCGTCTGTGCTATTGTTATCAACGACGATCACCTCCAAGCCATTCTTCGGAGCCACTGCTTTGAAAACGGAAACCAAACAGTTTTCCAAAAGATCTTTGGTGTTGTAGTTGACGATGATGATGGAAAGGTCGAGTTTATTCATGTTTTTTCCCATCAAGAGAAAGGTAGATCTGGCTTAGTTTTTCGGCGATCTTGGCGTAGTCATAGTTCTCAAGGACGAAATTATATGCCTCCTTGGCAAGTTTTTCGCTATGGCTTGGGTTTTTCAGGAGGTCAATGATCGCTTTGGCCATCACCTTGTGGTCGTCGGCGATAATCACCTCCCTGCCGCTTTGAACACCCAGGCCGGTGACTCCGACGCCGGTACTGACAATAGGGAGTTTGCTGGCCATGGCAGCGAGAACCTTGAGTCTGGTGCCACCCGGACCGCGCAAGGGACTGGCCGAGACTGAAGCCTCGTAGTTTGCCTTGACGATACTATCAATGTCATCCTCGGCCAGGTTACTGATGATGATGTCCGCACTCGCCCGTCGGCCAAGAGACTCGGGTTGATGCTGACCGACGATATGAAGTTTGGCACCGGACACGGCCTCCTTGATGATCGGGAAGATCTTGTCGATCAGAAGCTCGGCCGCCTCGGTATTTTGCAGCCAGTTGAAGTTGCCCATAAACATGACGACCGGCGACTTGCTGCTCCAGCTGGTTTTTTTTTGAAAAAGGTCCAGATTGACGCCGTTCCCGACAATATCAACGTCGAGACTGGGTTCGACGCCAAGCATCTCATCCTTATCTTTTTGGCTAACAGCAATGACCTTATCAGCCTCCCGCCAGTAGTAGCGCTCCCAATACTTGAGTTTGGCAACGTCAATGAAAAGCAAGGGCCGGATGAAGAAGGGGGCGGTGTTTCTGACGTAGTGATCATAGACTTTGTATTCGATCGTTTGATCGACGAGAACCACCGGCAGGTTGGTTTTTGGAATGTGAGGCATGGAATAGAAGGTTTCGGCGTGGATCAGATCATAGTCCCCGGTTTTCAGCTCTTCCTCAACCGCTTTTTTTGCTTGTTGCGAAAAGTTTCTTACGACCAGGAATGGGCTGCTCGAAAACCCGGTACGCAAAATACTTTGGATCATCCAGGGCTTCTCGGGACGGTAAAAAACACGGACTTTTTTGCAAAAGTTCTTTTCGAGGATCGGGATATACTGCTCTTCTTTGGGGTACTTGATCAGGGAAAAAAGAGTAATGTCATGTTTCTTTCTCAGGTGCTTCAGGAGGTTTTGGGTTCTGATCTGACCGCCGGAAGAATCCGGATACGGCAGGTATGGAGTGAACATCAGGATCTTCATTTGGCGACTTTGACTATAAGGAGGCGGGGGTCTTTTACGAGAACAAGGTTTCCTGGATCAGCCATGACCGCGTTCGCCTCTTTGTCATAATTGACACTGACGTAATAGACATTACTTTCTCCCTTGAGCATGACGGAAAGATCAGTGTTTATGGCCGGCCAGCCGAAACGGTTCGTCTGATAGAGGAAGGCGGTGTCGCCATTGTAACTGGCGATGACCTTGGCGTCCTTTGGCAGTAGCTGGTCCACTCGTTTGCCGGCTTCTACAATGGCGGGGTTGTTGATCTGGTAATAGCCGCGGATCTCATACCAGGAAAGGAAAAGCATCATCCCCAAAGAAAAAACGGCGAGCAAAATGCCGGAGGCTCTTGAGAAGCTCGGGTGGGGTTTGATCATCGTCAGCAGGCCAAAGGCGGTGACGACTGCAAGATAAGGAATGGTGATCGCCTGGTAGTAGTCGTGCTGGACATTGCCGCCGGCAAAAACGACAAAGTAAGCCACGATACCGAGCAAGAACAGGCGATAGATCCAACCGTCGAGCTTCTTCAAAGATAAGACCCCCAAGCCAAAAGGAATGAGTCCCCAGTAGCCCAGGATCAGATTACCGATACGGACACCGAAGAGCCAGCGAAACCAGGCGGGACGAAGACGGATGCCCAGATTGTTGTAAAGCCAGGCGCTCGCCGGGATACCTTCGGGGAATTGTTTGATCCAAGACCTCCAAGCCAAGAGTGGGACGAATGCGATGGCCGCGTAGGCAAATAACCAGGGCAGAGTAAATCTTTTTTCGTTTTTGTGAGTCCACCACCAATAGAGAAAGGGCAGAGTAAAGAAAATGGCGTAGGGTTTGACCAGCAGAGCACCGGCAAGGAAGACGGCCGAGAGAAGAAAACTTAAGACGCCTTTTTGGAGGAAAAGATAAAAGGAAATGAGGAATAGGGTGATCATCAATGGTTCGGGGAGAACGACCCGGCTGTAATAAATTGAAAACGGCATGACCGCATAAAGCAATGCAGAGGCAAGGCCGAGTGCCCTACCGGAGAGTTTCCGCACAGACAAATACAGGAAGATGATCGAGACGAGGGAAATGAGAACGGAAGTCAACCGTCCGGCCTGATCGATTCCCAGGGAAGGGGCAAGGCGGTAGGTTGTCAGGTGGAGGAGGTTGTAGAGTGGGAACTCGACCATGCGATAACCATTGGGATTTGGTTTGCCTGACGGGATGCTACTGATATCCTGGAAACGGGGAACCAGTAGGTTAATCCCCTCCTTGTCAAAAACGCGGGTAACAGAAGCGGTGTCTGCCTGACGCCAAGAGTGCCAATCGGCAATGGCGTTGTCGATCTTGTAGAGCCTGAGTACCAATGCCAGGACTAGGATCAGGCCGACGGTAATGATTTCTGCTAGAAATGATTTTTTCATGCCCGGCTGCTCATTGCTAAACCGGTAAAGGCCCAGAAGAGGATGGCGATCTTGCTGGCCTCGAAGACGTCGAGGAAAATGGCGGAGATCAGAAAAACCGAGAAGACCCCCAGAGCGCCGAGGGTCAGGACCTTATCCAAATTACTTTTGGCTTTGCGGTAACGGAGGTACAGTCCCCGACCCAGGGCGATCAGAATCGAGATAAAGGCGAGGAACCCAAGAAGGCCAGTTTCTCCCAGGGCGCGGAGATATTCGTTGTCTGTCGCGAGCGAGATCGAAGAGTAGCCGGTCCCGAGGAAGGGATTCTTGTAAAGAGAGCGAAGTGCCCGGGGCCACTCAACGTCGAAGCGGATACTGGTGCTGACGTCCTGCTGGATGGGTCGAAGCGCAGTCTCGGCGAGTACCTCCCCGAGATTCTTTTCGGCGGCCAAAGCCGGCTTCACAGATAGAGAACTTTGAGCTTGGGATTGGAATACTTTCAGAATGTTGTTGATGCGGCGGACCATGTTCGGGCTGGTGAAGACGCTGCCTATAATAATGGCCACGAGGAGGAAACCCAAGGCGAGCTTTTTTCGCATCAAACATACGAGACCGACAGAAAAGGTCAGGCCAAGCAAGCCGATCCGCGAACCGGCTTGGGTAAAGAGCCAGATCAGGGCGACGTAACCGGCGAGGAGTCCGACTTGGTGGATTCGTTTCTTGGTGAAGGTAAGCAATGTGGCCAGGAAGGCGAGGATCATCGCCAGGTAAATAGCCAGGTCGTAGTGACCGGCGAAGGTGCTGGACAGCTGGACGCCCGGCTGAAGGACGAGGGCAACCCCCTTGGCAAACTCGGTGTTCATTGTAGAAATTACCGGCGCTCCGAAATAGATCTGGGCGACCCCGTAAAGAAAAACACCAACAGCGGGAAGGAGGATCAGTTCGAAAAGAAAGCGACGGGTGAGCCAGCCGGAAACACCGACGTAGTAGACAAAGAAAAAGACGAGAAGATACTCCAGACGGCGGAAAAGATGCAGGATGACAATAAGCGGGGCGACGTTCTTCGTGATCAGGATGGCCGAGAGGGAGGAAACCAAACCGACGAGAAGATAAATGATCACCTGAAAACCAAGCGGAGGCAGTTTTTTCTGTTTTTGAACTAGAAAATGGCCCAGGAAAACGAAGGCGGCCAGTAGGATCAAGAAATCTTCGGCGCGGATCGCTACCGAGGAACCAGGGAGGGTGATGAGAGGAAATTTCGGATACAGCGGGATATAAATGAGGATCGCGGCGGTGAGATACTTAAGCAAGTTGGCGAAGAGCCTGCCAATACGACTTTCGTGCGGTTGCATTAGTGCCAATTATCCCAAATATGATCAGTCTTAGCAATGAACCCAAGCCAAAAATGAACTTGACGAGGGGGAGTTGCCAGGAGGGTAGGTGCTTTTTCCAAAAATAGATCATACCCTCGACTTCTTTGGTCAGGGCGAGATAAGAGCCGCCGGAGGCGCCGCCTAGGTGAATGATCGAGGTGCTCAGGTCGAGGACGACTTTCTTGCCGAGCTTCTTGATCCGGTAACAAAGCTCAAGTTCCTCGGTATACATGAAGATGTTTTCGTCAAAGCCCCCGGCTCCCCGAAAAGTTTTGGCGGGAACGATCATAAAAGCCCCGGTGATCCAGTCGGGGTTTTGCACCGAAGAGTGGGGGTGAATCGATCTGATCAGACTGCCGATGAGGGGCAGGTCGTCAACGAAGAACTGCCAGGCCAAGAGGCGGCCGAGGTTCGGGAAGTAGCCGCCCGAGGGCTGATGGCTGCCGTCTTTGTTCACCAGGTTACAACTGTAAGCTCCAATTTGATTGTCTTTTCTGACAACTTCGGCGCAATGGGGCAGGATATTTCCAGTAAATAACGTGTCGGTATTGAGAAAAAGAAGATACTCCCCCCTTGCCTCCTTGGCTCCTAGGTTGTTTCCCGCCCCAAAGCCAAG
>MFAI01000019.1 GCA_001774555.1 Candidatus Collierbacteria bacterium RIFCSPLOWO2_01_FULL_50_23 | reverse complement strand
ATGCTCCTATTCTAATGCGGAAACCGAGGGTTTCCACACCTTCCTACAAGGTGCTCGCGGCAGAGCCGCGAGGTAAGTTAGCTAATCTAATTGAGTTAAATCAAATCTGTCGAAAAACACTTTCAGTGAGGTTTAAGGTGTTTTTTGACAGATTTGTTTCGGCTAAAGATGTGTGGAGGGTACTCCCTCCCATACTGACAAGAACAAAGGCTAACGGTTGTGATCCCTGGATCTTGGCAATTGATGGTAAATGGCTCCATCGTAACGGAGTGGTCATGATCTACCGAGATATTACCCACTCTGAAAATATCTTCTGGTCGTATCACACCAGCGAATCATACTCTGCCATCTACTTCGATTTGAAGGCTTTGTTGGGTCTCTTAACGGCCGATGGAGACGCCAACAGCAATTGTCTTCCCTCCGGCGTCATTAGTGACTGGAAAGGCTCAATTGTGAGTGGAGTTAGGGATTACTTGGGGGACATTCCTCATCAGCGTTGTCTGGCTCACGTCGTAAGAGAAGCCAAAAGATTTCTCCCTAAGGGGAGTTCTTTTCGCGCTGTTCTTGTCTTAAGAGAAATTGCCAAAGAATTACCATACATCAAAACTAAAAAGGAAGTGGCTGGATGGAAAGCAGAATTGATTAGATGGGAGACGGCTTACGACTGTCTACTTAAAGAAAGAACTTACAGCCAAACTGAGGTTACCAAGACAGGATCAAGGTGGTGGTATACCCACGGGAATCTAAGAAGAGCTTGGCACCTACTAACAAACAATTGGTATCCATTTTTCGTCCACATTGACCACAATTTACTACCCAACACAAACAACTCCGTCGAAGGAGTTAACTGTCAACTCAAAAATAAACTGCTAAATCACCGGGGGATGAAAACACCTCAACAAGTTTCGTTTCTCTTCTGGTACCTCTCCTTTACCAGAACAAAAACCAAACAAAGTCTCAAGAAATTATGGGATGAGTGGAAAACAGGAAAATCGTCGGAAAAAGCAACCGGAAATGTTACTTAAGCTCCAAGACTTCACCCTCGCCGACTCTCTTCATCCTCTCTCCCAATACTGATTGGAGATCACCCAACAATCTTATTCCTCCCAAATTGAACACTCCGGTAGAACCCACCCTTATTGCCCCCCGTACCACATCCACATCTCCATGTTCGACCATAAAACGTTCGTCCTGTATCTGCAGTTGGATGTTTTCTTCAAGTTCGGCAAGCGCTTCCGGCCAGAGCGAGGGGTCAATTTCCGGCCAGCCTGTTTCTATGATCCTGCCGGAACTGTTTCTGACGATGCCTGGTTCCTCCCGAAACTTAAGTTTTTCCTGACTCATGGGGGGATTTTACCACATATTATAAGCCGTTGTGCTAGAATCGGCGCATGGGACTTTCTGAGATGTTTGACGGGTTCATCGCCCACATTGCACAGAGGCGTCGGTTGAGAGAAGTTTTCGAGACTTCGGAAGTAGTTTACGCCAGAATTTTTGGGGACGGTGCCGAAAGTGAATTTATGAAGGTCGACGGAGGTGTGTTCGGAGTTGACGGAATGTTTGGAGAGTATTTGGAGCAGGGGGGACGGGTGGACATCATCGGTATGGATAATGACGGGAGATTGGTTGATTCGGTCAGACTGGGGTAGATAGAATAAAGATTTGTTATGGAATATCACGAAGTTGTCACCAAGATCGTCGGTTTGCTCAAGGACGGCGGATATTGGTACGAGACTTTTGAGCACGAACCGGTACGGACCAGTGAAGAGGCGGCGAAGGTGAGGATCGGCTACGTCCTTGCTCAGGGAGCAAAGGCAATGATCGTACGGGTGAAGAAGTCGGAGTCGGAAAAGTTCCTTGCCATGCTGGTTCTGCCCGGTGACAAGCGGTTTGATATTGCTAAGGTGAAGAAATTTTTTGAGTCCAAAGACATCCGATTCGCAACCGAGGAAGAAGTTGGGCAGATCACCGGCGGAGTCCAGCCGGGCGGAGTGCCGCCCTTGGGAAACCTTTTCAATTTGCCGGTCATCGCCGATCCGACCCTTTTTGAGAACGAGAAAATAATTTTCAATGCGGGCGATAAGCGATTCTCGGTGGCGATGAAATCGGAAGATTACAAAAAGGTGGTCGAGCCAAAAATTGAAGCAATAACGTAGGGGCGTGCGTGACCTGATATGATGTAGTTATGGCAGGGGCAAGATTCTCCATGCGAAACAAGAAAAATGGTTCGGGATTGCTCTGGGGAGTTCTCGCAGTTCTCTTTGTGGTGTTCATGTTCAAGTGGGGCATGTCCTGGTTCATCAATATCCTGGCTGGACCTGCGGGAGAAAAGGTGACAAATATCAACACCGGCGATGATATCGTTCCCCCACAAATCCCAAGCCTGTTTCCCCTACCGGAAGCGACGAACTCGGCTACAATTCGGGTTGAGGGCTATACCGAGCCAAACGTAGAGATCAGCATTTTCCGGAATGACGACCTGGCGATGAATGACAAAAGCGACGACAAGGGCGCCTTTCGGGTCGAGTTCAAACTTAATGAGGGAGCGAACCGGATTCAAGTCAAAGCCCGCGACGAGCGGGGCAACGAAAGTCAGTCGGTCGTTAAGACAGTAATTTATGATAAGCAGGCTTTGACGGTCGCGATCGAGTCACCCCAAGATGGTACGGAAATTTTTGGGCAGAATAATCAGAACATTCCCGTTTCTGGGAAAGTCAGCAAACCGGAGGCCAGCGTGACGGTAAATGGAAACTTCGCCCGAGTTGATTCCGAAGGGAAATATACGGTGACCATTCACCTGAGTCAAGATGATAATGACATCACAGTAAAAGCGACGGATAAGGCGGGGAACACTGCCGAAAGAACGGTGAAGGTCAAACTGACTTTTTAGCCGGTAGATTTACAAGCAGGAAGAAGATGACGAGAATCCAAGAATAAAAAAAGCTATTGTTGACGAGAGAATGGACAAGGATAGCCACAAGGGCCCCCCTGGCAACGAGGTTTTTCGTCAGTCCCCAGGCGGTTTTCAGCAAATACATGAAGGCGGAAAAGCCAACCAGGCCCATCGTCGCCAAAACAAAGAGGAAACTATTATCAACACCGCTGCTGAGATTTGGGATATCAGAGGCGGATGAAGACTTTAGGGTATTAAAGCCCACACCGAAGAGAGGACTTTTAACGAAGAGCCTGAGGGCTTGCTTTTGGTTCTCCAAACGACTGATGATTGAGAAAGTGCGCAGGAGATTGATGCCCTCGCCAAATGGTTTGGGAACAAGATAGAGAAACAACGAAAGCAAGAGAAGCAGTAAAAGAAGCCTGAATTGCCTCTTGGCGGTATATATATATAGTAGGCCGGCGGCCAGGGCCAGGAACGAGGCGCGGGAGAAGGTCAGAACCAAGGCCAGCAGAGGTATCAAGAGAATTGGCCAGGGTGAGAGCAGAGTCAGGGACGCCAGAACCAGACCGGTAAAGTTCGGGTCAAGAAATGAACCGATCAGCCGGTAGTAGTGATCGTCAAAGCCGAGGTATCTGAGATAACGGGTATCCGGCAGAAAGATGTATTGGAGGAAACCGATGGCGAGAAAGAGGACGGCGGAAAATATGAAGTAGCGGGAATACTTTTTGAAGCCCTCACGGCGAAAAGCGAAATAGAATGAAGTATAGGAAACGAACCGCAGCAGATAAAGCAGGGCGGAGAGGTGCTGCCCCCCGAGGAATGAACGAGCAGTAAGCAGCAAGGAAAGAATTGCAGTAGCGGCAAAGAAAAGAATTGGTCTGAAGAGCGGGTCCTGACTGGTTTTTTGGCGCGATTCCTTGGAGATTGTTAGCGACAGAAAAAGGAGGACCGAAATGACATCAAGAAGCTGAAGACGCAAGGACGAATCAAACCCGGACAGAAGCAGGAGCTGACCGAAGGGCCAGACGAAAATCGCCAGAAACAGAAGGACGTTTGTCATGGGAAAATGAAGAAGGACTGGGCAATTAATGTTTTCGGATAGGCGGCCAAGAGGGGGTCTTGGTAATAGCCACAAAGATAATAGCAGGTGACGCTAATGATAATGGGCTTGGCGTAATTTAGCTTTTGGACAGGAAGTGACCCGGCTGGGTTTTCATCTTTGATGCGATTATATTTGCCCAAGAAAAGCAGGGGGTCTATGTTTCCAAAGTAGGCCAGCTGATAATCGGTGATGTTTCTTCGGCTGATTTCTTCCCGTAGCCAAAGAAGGCCCTGGCCCCAATCATAATCGGAATCGGTAAAGATCCGGTAGGGTTTCCCGGAAAGCTCGTTGGTATAAGTAATGGTTTGGGGGAGCGAGTTTTTGAAAGCGGTGATCTGCCAGAGAATAAGCAGGGTGAAGACCATCCAGTTTACTATCGTCTTTGGTTTTACCGAGGCGGCAATGAGGATCAGAACGATCACTGCTGGGAGTAGATGACGCATACCGAAGTTTAGGGGCTTAAATAAACCTACCAACAATACAACAAGGAATATCAGCAAATATTTTCCATTCCCTTTTGCTTTTTTTAGTGACCAGAAGACAAAGATGAGAAGCGGCAGAGTTGTCTTCAAAAACAAAACCGCAAGAGTCTTGGCGGGAGGGGCTTCCCGGAAAAGTTCTCCGGCAAAAAAGATCGGCTGACCGCGTCTTGCAAGCAAAATATTTTCCTTGATGGCCCGGAGGTAGCCCCCAAAGGGGACATTGGTTGGAAAGCGGTTGAAGATTATCTCGGAACGGAAACCGTAAGTGACCCAAATAAAGAGAAGGGGGAAGACAAGGAGAAGAATGGCGTTGCGTTTGCCCAAGCTTCGCAGTTTAATTAACAAAAGCGGCAAGATCAGAGCCAGGGTGGCGACTTTGGTGGCGGAAGCCAAGGAGACCGCGACCAACAGGAGGAGGAACTGCCCTCGGGTTTTCCAGGACTCAGAAAGAATCAGCAGGGAGGCAATGACGGAGATGATGGCAGAGAAAGCGTCGGTGGTGAAGTAATGGCTGTGGGCGATCAGACTGGGTTCATAGACAAACAGGACACTGGCGAGAAGTCCCGAAAAGAGAGAGCGGGTGAAAAGCGGCCAGAGCAGAAGGGATAGCGCCACTCCGGTTCCAATCACGACCACTGCTCGGTAAGGAAAGAGAGTTAGCGTCGGCCCGGTCAATTTCTCGATCTGTTTACCCAAAGTAAAAACGACGCGGCGGAGAAGCGGTGGCTCGATCGGGTCGAAGCGGTAATCCTCTTTCAGGTAGAGTAGGCCGGCCTGGTAATGGACCGGTTCGTCGAAGGTTGGTGATTCGACCCGGGAGAGATAAAAGCCAAGAAAGACCCAGAGGAAGAGAAATAAGAAAATAAATAAGTGACGGTATTTCATAGTTTGTAGATCTGGATTCCGACCGGGTTGATGTGGATGAGGTCGCCGTCAACCTCCTCGGCCGGGGTATTCTTGGTGATGAGGTAATCATAACGCCTGGAGTTATCCACAAAGCTCTCGTGGTCAAAGTTGTAAGGAAAATAGAAGAGATTGTGAAGGTTGTTGCTGATAACGTAGCTTGCATCTGAAGGTAGATTGTTTTTGACATAATCGTCGGCGTCAATAAAGGTATCGGGCAGACGCGCGCTTTGACTGGCGAGGAAGCGGTTCTCTGATAACTTGCCGGTGAGATAGGGAAAGAATTTGGCAAAGGCAGACAGACGCATCCCAAGGATGAGAAGGGCAGAGAGTGTAAAGACACCAATGATCCAAAGAGTGATCACTCGCTTCAGGCGGGAAAGAAAATAAACGGCGGCAATGATGAGAGCCGGTAAGTAGGACAGGAAATAGCGGGTCGAGGGTGGCGGGGTGAGCTGGAGTAGGAAAGTCCCAAGAATGCCAAAAAGAGCGATCTTCCTAATTATTTTGTTTGCCGAAAGCAGACACGGTACGGCAAGCAGGTAAACAATGCCGGCCACAGGGGAAAGGAAGTCCTCGGACGGCTTGGTAAGAAATATGGGGGCGAAGAAAAACCGGGAAAAAATGGCAAGCGGGGCGTAATAATGCGCTCCGACCTGGGCGAGCTGTGTTTGCTGCATGAATTTTTCGAACAGGGGAAAAACGGGATTGCCGGTAAAGTGGTAGGCGATAAAAAACCAAGGCGAGGCGACGAGGAGGGCGGTCGGAATGACTAGGGGAGAAAAGATCAGCGACAGAAGCAACAGTGACCCCAAGGCATGCCACTTCACCCCGATGGCAAGGCCGAGAAAGACTCCGGCCAATAACTTGTGACGAGTAGTTAGGGTTTCCCCGGCAAGAAGAGCAAAGGCACAAAGCTCGAAGACAGTGCGGATGAGGTCGACGTAGGTGGCAGACGACAGCCAGCTGACTAGCCAGGTGGCGTAGAAAAGATTGACGGCGGTAAAGGCGAGAAGAACATTACCGGTAAAGCGTTTGGCCAGGCGATAGATGAGGATACAGATAGCCAGACCGGAAAAGAACTCGACCAGTTTTGGGCCGACGTATCCAAATTGGGCCAGGAGGGGCATGCCAATCAGCTCGGCCAGACGGGGCATTGGTGAATAATAAAAGAGGCCACCGGGGAAATACCATTGGCCCTTGAGCAGAAAAAGTTTACTTAGGGTGAGATGATACCAAAGCGCGTCAAAAGAAAGTTCGGGCATGAAGGCGCCAAGGAGGTTGACCACAATCAGAGCGATGAGAATGGCGAAATTGAGGCGGACTAAGGTTTTTGCCATTGGAAGACGCGGACTGATAAAGACTGGACGCTCATTAGATATGCCTGGAAGAGGCCAAGATAGCCATCGAGAAAGCCAAGTTTGAGTTTGTAATTGACGATAA
>MFAI01000018.1:872-60953 GCA_001774555.1 Candidatus Collierbacteria bacterium RIFCSPLOWO2_01_FULL_50_23 | reverse complement strand
AAGTGGGAATCTATATAGATTCCCGATCAGGTCGGGAATGACAGACAAAAGATGTTATTCAACGGCCTCTACCCCATAGCTTGATTATTGCGGCTTGATGTGGTAGTATTCCCCAGATCTCAAACAGATCGATTCGCACACTAAGGAGGTGTGACATGTTGAGCAGGGCGCTACAAATCGTGGCACTAGTTGCCATGGGGTTTGCGTGGGGATGGTTCTGGCCAGTGGCTATTTTTGTCATCTGGCTGTTCATCCCCGCTGCTAAAAACTGCGGCTGGTCCATGTTGATCTTTAAGATCGGCTCGGGCGTAGCTGTGATCGTCGCTGGGGCGGTTGCTGCTTATTTTGCATGGGGCGCAATTTGGGCAGTGGTTGTCGCGGTGGGCCTAATCCTTTACTTGGCCCAGATTGACCAACAGCTTTAATTTCGCCCCGCTACCGACCCTCGATGAGAGCAATCTCTGAGGGGGTTTTTTTTTAGAGAATCAGTTCGATGTTAAAATTGGGCCATGGGGTTTGAAGATGGCGGCGAATTTATTGGAGGAGGAGCGGCAAATCCGGTTCCGCCGGTAATGACGCTCCAAAAAGCGATTGATCTGGGCGAATATGACCCTGATTTTTTGGCGACTTTCCCGGAGTGGCATTCGCTTAGTCGTCATATCCAGTGGGAGATGATCAGGCAAGGACTGAAAAACAGGACTAGGCACCTAAGGGTTCACTGGGCGGAACTCGCCAATCAACCTGACTTTTCCCAAAAACCACATTTAGCTGCGGCCATGAAAAACATCCAGAAACAATTAGGAGAGTTGCAGTACGACGAGGAGAAATTACAAGTAGAATATTCTTCGTAGTATGGGGAAGTTTTATATCACGACCACCTTGCCTTATGTGAATTCATCTCCGCACATCGGTTTCGCGATGGAGATCGTCCGAGCTGATGCAATGGCGCGAGTACACCGCCTGATCGGAGATGAAGTCTTTTTTAATACAGGAACGGATGAACACGGACAAAAAATTTATCAGGAAGCGTTGAAGGCAAATCAGACGCCACAGAATTATGTCGATGAGTGGGCAGCGAAATTTGAGCTTTTAAAAAAGGCTTTGAATCTGAGCTATGACAATTTCATCAGAACTACCGATGAACACCATATCAAGGCGGCACAGGAAATCTGGAGAAGGTGCAAGGCCAATGGCGATATCTACAAAACGAAGTACCAGATGAAATATTGCATTGGTTGTGAATTGGAAAAAACGGATTCGGAGTTGGTCGGGGGCAAATGTCCGCTTCACCCAAAAATGGAGCTGGAAATTCGAGACGAGGAAAACTACTTCTTCCGTTTCTCAAAATACCAGAGATGGTTGATTGATTTGTATGATAGCCAGCCAGACTTTATAGTGCCGCGTTTCCGTCAAGAGGAAATCAAAGAATTTGTGGCTAAGAGTCTTACTGACTTCTCAATCTCCCGCCTGAAGACGAGGATGCCTTGGGGGGTGGACGTTCCAGATGACCCCGATCACGTTGAATATGTTTGGTTCGACGCTTTGACTAGCTATATTTCGGCACTTGGCTGGCCTGAAGACGAAAAAAAGTTTGGGGAATGGTGGCCGGGAATACAGATTGCCGGCAAGGACAACTTACGCCAGCAGACGGCGATGTGGCAGGCAATGCTGATGAGTGCCGGCTTGCCAACTTCGAAGCAGGTTTTTGTTGAGGGCTTCATCAATTCAGGGGGCCAGAAGATGAGTAAGAGTCTGGGGAATGTGATCGACCCGATCGAGTACGTCGAAAAGTATGGGACTGAGGCGGTAAGGTACTACATCTTGGCCAAGTTCTCTTCTTTTGAAGACAGTGATATCACCGCTGAAAAGTTTGAGGAGGCTTATAACGCCGATTTGGCAAATGGCCTGGGCAATCTGGTGGCCAGGGTTTCGACGATGGTCGAAAATGCCGGCCTGGCGGTAGAAGAAAAGGATATGAAAGTTAGTGATCAGGTGGTAACAATGACGTATGGCTGGACTTTTGACGAGGCTATGACCTTGATTTGGGAAGATATCAAAAAAACGGACACCGTGATCAACGAAAAACAAGTTTGGAAACTAACCGGAGATAAGCAAAAAGTCGCCCTGATCGATTTGGTCGACCGACTCAGACAAATAGGAACTGATTTACAGCCGTTCTTGCCGGAAACTGCAGGAAAAATTCTGAAAACTTTTGCCGGACCAACGATAAAGAAATCTGAGATCCTTTTCCCCCGCCTAAAATAACCTGGGACATAGATGAAACTCCCCGGCCTGAAAGGCCGTGGGTTTCTCGCCAAGGAAGAAATATCCTTAGTGCGTCTTTCATCCTCGGCCTGAGAGGCCGAGGTTTTCTCGACGCCAGCGATAAGATTATACTTAAAGTATTGTCACTCCCGAGGAATTCCTTCGGACCACCTCGGGAGTGGCTCGTTTAATATGTTGATTGATACGCATTGCCATCTGACCGATAAAAAACTGGTTAATCAGGTCAGTGAGGTAATTTCCCGGGCCAGGAAAGCCGGTGTGGAGAAAATATTGGTGCCGACGGGCGGCCTTCTCGATGGCAAAAAGGCGATTGAGATTGCGCTCAAACACGAAGGTGTTTGGGCAATGGTAGGAATACACCCGGAAGTTTTGGTGGGTGAAACAACTCCGGAGTACCGCGATGAGTGGTTGGCAGCGGGTGGAGATTGGACAAACCGACTGCGGGAGCTGGCCGAGTCGTCAAGCAAGGTGATCGGAATTGGAGAGATAGGACTGGACTTCTATTATGACAAAGAAAGAAGGAGTCGGGAGATCCAGATGAGACTCTTCCAGGAGCAACTGGAACTGGCGATGGAGCTAGTATTGCCGGTGGTAATTCACATGAGAGGAGCGGAAACAGAAATGACACAGGTCCTAACGCAGATGGAGAGGCTGCCCAGGGGGCAACTCCATTGCTGGGCAGGAAGCGACCTGCTTCTGGAGCTGGTCCTCAAGAAGGGATTTTGTGTCAGCTTTTGCGGTAACATTACCTACAAATCGGCCGGGGACTTGCGGGAGCTTATTCAAAAAGTGCCCCTCGACAAGCTACTTTTGGAGACCGATTCGCCTTATTTGGCTCCGGAACCGGTCCGTGGTAGCTTAAACGAGCCTATAAATGTTACAATACTGGTCGAATACATCGCAAAATTGCTAGGAATCGATCCCGAGACTTTAATTAATCAAACAACTGAAAACGCAGAATGTTTATTCTTCGCTGGCTGATCAAGCGATATCCCCGCTTTTCCCAGAGAGCTTTGGAGATTTTACCTGGTTTCATGAGCTGGAGCTTGATCCTTTTCCCGGTCTGGGGATCATTTTTGACTCCCCTGGCAGTGGCTTACTATATCATCGCTTTTGACGTCTACTGGCTTTACCGATCCCTGGCTCTGGCTGGCTTGTCACTTTTGGCCCATTTTCGGATTCGGGCGAACGAGACCTATGACTGGATGGGGGACGCGGCCGGTTTCCCCGATTGGAAAAAAGTTTACCACGCGGTGATTATCCCAAATTACAAAGAACCGGGGATGATCCTGGCAAGAACGCTCAGCGCACTAGCGAATCAAACACTAGGTGCAAAACAAATCATCCCCGTGGTCGCTTTCGAGACAAGGGCGGGGAAAGATGCTAACCGCCAAATAGAAAAAATGTTGCGCGAAAAGTTTTCCGGGGTGTTTGCCAAGCTGATGTTTACCCACCATCCTTCTGGTTTAACGGGTGAGGTAGTGGGGAAATCTTCAAACTCGGCCTGGGGGGCGAGTCAACTCGCAGTTGAAATTAAGAAACATAAAAACTGGAATCCGGAGATGCTGACGGTTTCCTCTGCGGATGCAGACGTTGTGTTTCACCCAAATCATTTCGCGGCGATCACCTTCAAGTTTCTGGACAATCCGGCAAGATACCGACGGATTTGGCAGGGGGCAATCATGTTTTACAACAACATCGACAAGATCGCCTGGCCAATGCGGGTCTTCAACCGAGTTGCCAGCGTGGTCTACATGGGACTATTGATGCGGCCAGACAGACTGATCAACTTCTCCACTTATACCCTAAGTTGGCATCTGCTTTCTGAAATCGGAGGCTGGGATGCCGATGTCATTCCCGAAGACTACCGCATTTTTTTCAAAGCTTATTTCAAAACTGGTGGCGAGGTCGAGGTCGAGCCTGTTTTCCTACCGATACTGGCGGACGCGGCGGAATCAATTGGTTTTTGGAAAACTTTCGTAAATACCTACGAGCAGGTCAAACGATGGGCCTGGGGTGCTTCCGATGATGCCTATATTATCAAGCAATATATCCTGGACACCAAAGCGCCTTTTTGGGACAAGACGATCAGAGTACTCAAGGTTCTGGAAGACCATTTTCTCTGGCCGGTGAACTGGTTTATCCTAACTCTCGGGGCAACCCTGCCACCGCTACTGAATGAAAACTTTAGCAGAACCGTAATCGGGAAAACCCTACCTCAAGTATCTTCGGCGATTCTCACGGTAAGCATGGTCAGCCTATTGGTGGTGATTTTCGTCGACTGGCGGTCGAAACCAAAAATCGCAGGTGTGCCACTATGGAGGAAGATTCTTTCTCCATTCGAATTCGTCCTGCTTCCGATCGTCGGTTTCTTTTTTACCGCCCTACCCGGATTGGATGCCCATACCCGGCTAATGATGGGGCGCTACATCGAGTACCGGACTACGGAAAAGGTTTAGCCGATCAGATCCCACCTCTTCAATTTGTGCAGTTGGCCGGCTTGGATCAGATGAAGAGAGGCATAGATACCATGCTCTTTGATCAGTTCGTTATGGGTACCCTTTTCCCTGATTTTCTTTTCGTCGAGAACAATGATTTCGTCAGCTTTTTGAACCGTAGAAAGACGGTGGGCGATGATGATCGTGGTCCGGCCCTGGATCAACTTCCAGAGCGCGTCCTGGACCAGCATTTCCGAATGGGAATCGAGAGCGCTAGTGGCCTCATCGAGAATCAAAACCTTGGGGTTTTTCAAAATAGTCCTCGCGATCGAAAGACGCTGGCGCTGGCCACCGGAGAGGCGGACGCCGCGTTCACCTATGACGGTATCAATACCCTTGGGAAACTTCCTGATGAATTCATCGGCGTGGGCAACGCGGCAGGCAATCTCCATTTCTTCACGGGTGGCTCCCGGTTTCCCATAACGAAGGTTCTCGACGATGGTCTCATCAAAGAGGTGACTTTCCTGCATGACCAGCCCTGTGGTGTGATGGAGATAATCAAAAGAGAGGTCGCGGAGGTCGACCCCATCAATAAGAATCCTCCCCTTGTCAGGATCAAAAAAACGAACCATCAAATGAGCGATGGTCGTCTTTCCAACACCGGATTTACCGACCAAAGCCAAGATTTTCCCCGGTTCGACAACAAAACTAATCCCGTGGAAAACGTCCTGGCCGCTTTTTTCGGGATACTTGAACCAAACCTTTTCGAATTCAACCCTGCCCCGAGTGGAAGCCGGCGTGATCGGCTGATTGATCTCAACAAGGTCTGATCTTGCATCGAGGATCTTGAAGTAGTCGCGAATGCCGATCATGGTGTACTTGACCTCCCAAAATATCCAGCTTAAGTTCCAAAGAGGCTGTTTGATCATTTCAACGTAAGAAACCAAAAGAACCACGACACCGATGGTGAATTGATGAGAAAAGCCGAGATAAAAGATATAGGTGTAGATAGACACGGTCCAAAGATCGACCAGAATGTCAGCTGAAGTTCCTTCATTACCAATCCTTTCCATCCGGAACTTATTTTTCGTCAATCTCGCGGAAACCTCGCGGAGCTTGTTTATTTCATATCTTTCGGTAGCAAAAGTTTTTACCAGACGAATATTGCTGACGACTTCCCAAAAGTGGCTATATTCCCGATCCCAGATCCGATTCTGTTTTTTCTCGAGCTTACTCAATTTCTGAAAACGAACGAGGCGGAGGAAGAAAAACGGAACGAACATTGAGGCGGTGGCCAGGCCGATCGGCCAGTTGATCGAACTAACCACAAATATGGCGATAATGGCAGTGACCGCTCCGGGAAGAAAGTTGATGCCGAGATTACTAATGATGCCCCTAATGCCATCGGTGCCGCGGGCTAATTTGTTCATGACTTTACCCGAGGTATTCTTGTTGAAATATGGAATAGAAAGCGATAGCAAATGCCGGTAACCAACTTCGCGCAGATGATGGAGAAGCCGGTAGCCGAGAATGTTGCTGGCATAAACCGAGGTTCGGTTGACGATGGTTGAGAGAATTTTGATGATAAACAAGAGAACGATCAAGTTGATAAAGGTGGGCTTTCCAAAAAGAAAGAACTTGGTATCACCGGAGGAGATAAGATCGATCAGAGAACGGTTGATCAGGGGATAGATCTGGTTTAGCCCGGAGAGCATGACAATCAAAATTGAGATGCCAAAAATCCGTCCCCAAAAGGGGCGGGCCAGCTGAAAAACACGAAGAAGATCCGATTTTCGCTTCACAGCTTTATTTAACCACGAAATGCGCTGAATGTTATGATGAATTAATGAATCTCATGACGGAAAGTTTGTGGGGGGATGAAGCTTTTTCGGCGCTGGCGGTCCAGAAAGACTTACTTTCGATGCTGACGGTGGTAATGAAGGACACGGCTCCACCGCTTTTTTATCTTGTGGGATACGCCTGGGTACGTTTGTTCGGATCTTCCGAGGTAGCACTACGGTCTTTGACGCTACTTTTAATGCTCGGGGCGGCAGTGTTTGCGGGCCTGATTGTTTACCGGATCAGCAAAGAAAAGATTACGGGCCTGATCGCCGGTGGCCTGACTTTCCTTTCTCCTTTCTTGCTGACTTTTGCCTTTGAGTGGAGAATGTATGCCCTGCTGACCTTTACTGTCACAGCCTCGACCTATTTCTTTATCAGCAAAAAATGGTCTTGGTATATCATTTTTGCTTTGGCCTCCTTATACACGCATCACTTTGCCATCTTCACCATCCTGGCCCAAGGGATCTGGTTTATGATTTCTGAATTTTCCTGGCGCAAACCAAAGATGTGGCTACGGCAGCTTTCTCCTTTTTTATGGATAATTTTCGGATACTCCTTTTGGCTCTACCCGATGTATCTACAGATCCAGCGGGTGCGTGGGAGCGGCTTCTGGCTTTCCGAACCTAAACCCGATGACCTTTTGTACCTCCTCTGGCGTTTTTCCACTGGCGGGGTAATCATATGGTGGCAACCAATTGCCGGTGTCTTGGCGGCGATGTTGCTATTGACGAAAGATTGGCGCAGAGTTTACAAAGACTGGCTGGGGCTACTGCTTGTTTTTTCAGCGCCGATATTTTTTTCATATTTTCTCTCGAAAGTGGTCACCCCAATTTTTTACGATCGATATTTGTTATCTGCGGCGGTGGGGAGTAGTGTCCTGCTGATGGCTGGGACCCGAAAACAGTTTGTTTGGGTCGGACTGATACTGTTGCTTCTTTACGGTTATGCGTCCTGGAATGTCTTCACCCGGCCTACAAAAAGGCCCTTTCGGGAGTTTGCTGCCTTTGTAAAAACGGAGATCAAGCCGGGCGATTTTCTCGTAAACTGGAATGGCGGGGCGCACCATATTTGGGAAACAAAATACTATGGAATCCCGGCGCCTATTTATACGCCCAACGGTCCACTACCGCTTTATGTTGGGACTGCACAAATGACTGCCGAGGACACAATCGATAAGTTGCCTGACCGGCCCCGAATTGGTTTGATTGCCAGTGAAGATCCAAAAGAAATATTACTACCGGGATATAAAATGACCTTTGTAAAGCAATTTGGTGAATTACGATTTGTGTGGTGGACAAAAACAAAATGAAAAGAATCTTTTCTTTTATCGAAAAACATGAGGTGCTTCTTTCTATTCTTTGTGCGGTGGCACTGCTACGACTGCCGGGACTATTCGAACCAAACCGGTACGCTGATGAAGATATCTATCTGACGATCGGACAGGGGCTCCGAAGGGGCTTACTGCTCTACCGGGACATCTATGACAACAAGACACCGCTGATATACCTGATTGCGGCAATCGCCGGCAACGTCATGTGGTTCCGGTTCATACTGATGATCTGGAATCTTGTCAATGTGGCTTTGATCTGGGGGCTCTCGAAAAAATTGATTTCAAACAAATGGGGGGTGATCCTGGCGACAGTTCTTTTTTCCGCCTTTTCAACAATTCCGCTTCTGGAGGGAGAAATCGCGAACGGAGAGATCTTTATGATCATGCCGGTGACGGCGGCTCTTTACTTGCTTCTGTCAAAGACGGGTCAACTGACCCAGCGTCCGATCCTTTACTTGTGGGCGGGAATATTATGGTCGATTGCGGTATTATTCAAATCTCCTCCGGCAGTTGAGTTTTTTGGACTAGCCTTCTTTTTGGTGTTTTTTCAAGCGAAGTCAATCAAAGAAATCTTTGGAAAAATCTTTGACAAGAGGTTGTGGCTATTATTATTCGGATTTGCCATTCCGATTCTCACGAGTGTTTTTTATTTTTTCCTCAAGGGAGTCGGTGACGTTTATCTGAGGTCTGTTTTCTTACAAAACGTCCCCTACTTGTCTTCTTGGAGTGGCGGAGGCGGCACTCCGTTGTTTTCTGGGGGACTGGTAACCCGGGGAATGATTATGATCTTGGCGCTTTCGTTAATTTGGATTTTCAGAAGAAAATTGGGCAATGAATTCGGCCTGGTCGCCATTTGGGCCGTAACGGCAACTTTTGGAGCGTTTCTTTCCGGAAGGCCGTATCCGCATTACTTACTGGAAGTCGTTCCCCCAATGGCGTTGTTGATTGGCTTGGTTTCGACTCAACGCTCGGCCCACCGGTTGGTTTTTGCTGCTTTCATTTCCGGCTTACTGGTATTTGGAATTGTCCGTTATCGGTTTTGGTATTACAAAAGTCTGGCATATTATGAAAACTTTGTCTCATATATCTTCGGTGGAAAAACTAAGGATCAATATTATGAATACTGGGGAGATGGTGTTTTGCGCAACTACAAAATAGGCGACTATATCAAGAGGGCTACGGGAAAAGAGGATAAGGTTTTTATTTGGGGGACTGAACCGGCGATCTATGTTCTCTCTAATAGACAGCCGGCTGTGAAATACACCGTGTCATACCATGTTCTCGATTTTTCGGCTCAGGCGGAGGTGGGACAGAAACTGATGAAAGAGAACCCAAAAGTCGTTTTGGTGGTAAAAGGCGAAAAAGGGAAATTCTCTCAGCTATCGGGGATATTGGCCAACAATTACGTTCTAACAAAGACAGTCGGGGACATCGCCGTTTACCTCCGGTTAAAGTGAAACGCCGAGCGCAATAAGCTAAGATACATTGGTGAAGACGTCGACGCTAGTCTTTGTTTGCGAGATCGCCCTGATTTTGGTAGGCGGATCGTTCCTTTTCTTTTTCTGGACCAAACTGCCGCCACAGATGCCATGGTTTTATAGTTTGCCCTGGGGAGAAATTCAACTGATTCCCAAACTCTGGTTCGGTGTTGGTTTTTTGATTTTGACGACAATCTCGACCGTTAATTATTTCGTTTCAGAGAAATTGGACAAGAAAGACAGCGTTGCGGCTTTGGTGGTCGCCGGGGCTTCGTTGTTACTGATCATCCTTTACCTGGCATCTTTCTTTCGGGTGCTGTCAATCATGATCTAACGTATGGATCAAACAAACCTAACGGTCATCCCATTTGTCATTTCACTCATTGTTTCGTTGCTAGTCACACCCCTGACGATTCTTATTTTTACCAAACTGGGCTTTGTAATCGACTCCTCCAAATCGCCCCATCCGGCCCATGTCCACAAGGCCCCGGTGCCCAAGGGCGGAGGGGTTCCTATTTTCCTGGCGGTGATGGTCACAATCCTGCTCCTACTTAAACCCGACCAACACCTGGTGGCAATCATGTTGGCCATGACGGTAACGCTGGTTGTGGGCCTAATTGATGATATTGCCAACATGAAACCTTATCCCCGATTGGCTTTCAATTTTATTTCAGCCCTAATAATAGTAGGGGGCGGCATTGGTATCTCGTATATCACCAATCCCCTAAGTCACGGCATTCTGGATTTGAGCCAGCCGAGACTTTCTTTTGATCTGTTCGGACAGACAAGACAAATTTGGATTTGGTCAGATCTTTTTGCTCTGATCTGGATTCCATTTATGATGAATGCAATAAACTGGTCCAGCGGAGTCGATGGCCAGGCGAGCGGGATGATCGCGATCGCTGCGTTCGTCATCGGAGTGCTGTCGTTGACTTACTCGGCGGACATTACTCAATGGCCGGTGGCTATTCTGGCCTTCGGCCTGTCCGGGGCGTTTGTGGGCTTAACTGTTTTTCATTTTTATCCACAAAAAATAATGCCGGGTTATTCGGCAACAACTTTGGCGGGACTGCTGTTGGCAGTACTTTCGATCCTCTCAACAACAAAGGTGGGGACGGCAATTTTGGTTTTGGGTTTGCCGCTGATCGATGCGGGTTATACGATCATCCGGAGGTTGCTTTCCGGCAAGTCACCTTTCCGGGGCGACCGGGGTCATTTGCACCACAAACTGCTTGATCTGGGTTGGGGGAGAAGAAGGATCGCCATATTTTACTGGCTTATTACAGCTCTTTTGGGGGTTGCCGCGCTGAATCTGACGGCAAGATTGAAATTATTTGCTATAGTAGGCTTAGCCGTCGTCATTGCCGGTTTGCTTCTATGGATATACTTTGGCAGCTCTTCAAGACAACTCGACCGCGACAGTGGCTGAAAAACATTGCCCTGTTTGCACCGATAACTTTCTCGGGTTTGCTTTTTAATGATGGCTTCTTTTGGATCGTGACCCAGGCGGTTATTATCTTCACGGTATTGGCCAGCAGTGTCTATATCTTTAACGACTTACTTGATCTGCCGGCAGATAGGCTCCACCCATTCAAGAAAAAGAGACCAATTGCCTCAGGAAAGCTACCTATCTCTGTAGCCGTATCTGCCTTGGCCGTCGGATTGGTGACGTCACTCTATTACGCCACGATGATCAATATGTTCTTCTTTTGGGCTTGTGTCACATACCTTGTCATCCAGATCCTTTATACGGTTTGGCTGAAAAAAATCACGATTATCGACGTCATCACGATTGCGTCGGGTTATATTTTACGGGTTTATGCCGGCGGACTTGCGATCGGGGCGCACATGGATGTCTGGTTCCTGCTGACGGTAGTTTCTGCCTCATTGTTTTTGGCGGTCGGGAAAAGGCGAAGTGAGCTGACACTACTGAAGGCATCGGCCGGGGCGGGACAGGTGAGGGCAACGCTGAAGCACTACACAGAGTCCTTACTTGACATTTATACGAGCATGTTCGCGACGGCAACCTGGCTGACTTATGCCCTGTTCTCTTTTAATCATCCACCGATCATACCCACTGGAAAGGTGCTGACCTTCATGGCTGATCTACCGAGAACTCTAATTTCGGCAAAGCTGATGATGATCACGACTCCATTCGTCATTTACGGCGTAATGAGATATCTGCAACTTATTTATGAGAAGAACGAGGGCGAAAGCCCGGAAAGAATAATCTTTTCGGATAAACCAATCATTCTTACCGCCGCAATTTGGGGGGGGTTAGTCGTCGGGTTACTCTATTACGTCGGGGCAAACTAATTCACCAATCTTGCGTAGGTGGCACTGACCCAGCCCTTATTACCCGTTTGATATTCGATCTGGTGCCAACCATCCTGAGTCTTGAAATAGGGGAACTTGTCACCGGTGTTAACGATGGCAATGATATTGTTGCCAATAGCATTTTCTGAACGGACTTTGAGGTGGTTGTTATCGGGAGTTGGTAATATTTCAACATATGGTTTCAAAACGGCAGCGTCGGTGGCTTGTTTGGGTAGAGGAGTGATATCAACCGAAGGTCCCGGGGCCGAAGCGGAAGGAGAGGTGAGCGGAGGGGGTGTAGGAGTTACGTTGGCCATGGCCAGCTGAGCATTGACGACCAAGCGGTGGCCGGACTGGACCGATGCCTTGACAACCATATCCTGGTAACCGGGAGAGGTGAGGGTAAAGGTGTGGGCACCGCTGACAACAGAATCGCTCTTGAAGGGGGTAAAACCAACCGGAGCTCCATCTACCATCACCGAGACGGTATCCGGAAAACTAATCAAATTAACTTCGGCGGCAGTCTTGTTCGTGAGGGCCTCAAAAGAAAGGGTATAGCCATGGGCCTTGGTGGGATCGCTTGCGAGTTGGCGGTCGACGACGGTCAGAACGCCGGGGTTTAAGGTAACCTTGCCCTCCCAAGGAGTCAGGGTAGTATCGGAGGCAGTGATTTTGATGTTGTAGGTGCCGGGCTTCAGGCCGTTTTGATAAACCGGTGTCTGACCAAGAGATTTGTCGTCCATGAAAACACTGGCTTGGGGGTTGGCGGTAATTTGAACGCCCGCTTTTTTTTGACCAAAGGGCAAAGAACAGCCGGCGAGAAGGAGGGAGGAGGTAACTAAAACTATGAGTCGCCCTAGTTTCATAAGCAGGTTCAGTGTACCAGATAGATGCTAAAATATGAAGGTTCGATTGGCCGGATGTCGAAGAGGAAACGAAGGAGTCTGCAAAACTCCCATGCGCGGGTTCGATTCCCGCTCCGGCCTCCTTTATCCCTCAGTTACTTTGATGATTTGTTCGATGAGACGGTTGCTGTAGCCCCACTCGTTGTCGTACCAAGCCATGACTTTGACCAGGTCGCCATCAACGACACGAGTGAGACCGAGATCAACAATGGCCGATTCGGAGCGACCGACGATATCCGAGGATACTAGCGGTTCGTTCGTCACAGCAAGGATACCGGCGAAGGGTGGGGTCCTGGCGGCATCGATAAACATTTCGTTTACTTCCTCGACCGAAGTGGCCCGTGCGGTGACAAAGGTAAAATCAGAGATCGAACCGGTAATGACGGGGACCCGCAGGGCCAAGCCATCAAAAAGACCTTTGAGTTCGGGGACAGCTTCGGTGGCGGAAATGGCGGCGCCGGTACCGGTTGGGACGATGTTGGCGGCGGCGGCGCGGGCGCGTCTCATGTCCCGATGAGAGTTGTCCTGAAGGTTTTGGTCGTCGGTATAGCCATGAACCGTCATAAGCATGGCCTTTTTGACGCCAATTTTGGCGTGCATGATGGCCGCGACCGGGGCGACACTGTTGGTGGTACAGGAGGCGCTGCTGAGGATCGAAATTACGTTGGCGTGTTCCTTGAGAACAGTTTCGTTGACACCAAGTACGACGGTGGGGACGCCACTCCCTTTGACGGGTGCTGAGATAACAACATTTTTGGCCCCGGCCTTGATGTGCCCAGAAGCCAGTTCCTGACTAGTGAATAGTCCGGTACACTCGGCGACGACGTCGATCTGATAGCTCCCCCAGGGAATTTTGCTTGGGTCGCGCTCTGCCAGAACCGGGATCTTGAAATTGCCGGTGTCGGTGGTGACCTTTAGGTAACCGATGAGGGGGTCGGCGTCGGTGGTTTCTTTGGGGTTTTTGAGATCCTCGCCCTCAATTTGGTAAGGCAGGGCGCCGTAGGCGGTATCGTATTTGAGTAGCAGAGCCCAGCCGGAGGCGGGCAGGGAGCCGGAGGTGTTGATCGCGGCGAGAGCAATATCGCCGGTGTGCTTTTTGAGCCAGACACGGGCGGCAGAACGACCGATACGACCAAAACCATTGATGGCAAAGTTGGGCATTACTTTCAATTTACAATTTTCATCTTGCCTTTTCCAGTTTTGGGGAAGGAATGAGTAGTCTCCCGCCCTCGGGGAGGGGGGCATCAAAAGAATAGGCTGCAAAGGGTGGGTTGTTTTCCCGAATAAAGGAAGCGTAGGACTCGACCCCAAAGTAGCGGAGAGAAAGGCTGACTAAGGTTTTTGTAGTATTGTCGTTGTTGGTAGTGTAGGTGAAGGTGGCTTGGTACCTTGCCACCTCCTTGCCAAAAACCGGCTCAAAGACAGATTCTATTAGGGCGAGTTTGGCAAGGTCGCGGAGCTCAAAATGGAGATGGGGACCAGTGGTGGCAGAGCCGGTGTTGCCGGAGTAGGCGACCAGTTGTTTGGCCCGGATTAGTTGACCAAGTTCAACACTAATTTGGGAGAGGTGGGTATAAAGGCCATAGACACTGCCAAAACGGATGGCTAGGGTGTGACCCATGCCCGAATGGAGCTCTTTTCTGACGACGATCCCGGGGAGAGCGGCCTTGATCGGAGTCCCCTCGGGCAGATTGAAGTCAACGCCGGGGTGGTGGCCGGCAAAAACATCATAAAAACCCTGATACAGAGGGTTATTTGTTTCGTCCACCCAAAAGCCATGGGTGATAGGGAAGCGAGCCAGATCGACCGGGGGTTCAAGAACCGGCATGGGTTTGATTCCTGATAATGGTAAGGAGGGGGTGGGTGCCCGTAGCCAAGAACTCAAGCATGGCGCCACCCCCGGTACTGACAAAATCAAAATCAGAGTAGGCAAAGCCGAGGGCGGGAATGGCAGCCAGGGTGTCGCCGCCGCCGATGATGACCCGGGCAGGCCCGCCTGCATCGCTATGCGAAGCATTGCGGGCAGGGGAGTGGACGGCTGCAGAAAAAATAGCTTTGGTTCCCACAATGTGAATTCCATCCTCGAACCTACCCAAAGGTCCGCTAATGACTACTGACTTAGCAGCCTTAATTTTCTCGGAAAAAAGGCGGGCAGAGGCGTCGTCAATATCCAGACCATCGGGGGTGAGGCTGGCGGGAAGGACGTTTGTTTGAGGCTGAATGTGGCTGGCTAGTTTGCCTCCAACCAAGATCTCGTCAAACTTATCCACAAGGTTATCCACATACTCTCCCTTGTCCTCTTTGGCACCGGAGAGGACTAAAAGGCTTGGTGCGACAGGACTTTTCACGATTTTTTCCAACTCCTCCACCTCTCGGTCGAACTGAAGTCCGGTATAGGTGGGGATAATTTCGGGTATTATTCGGAGGCTGGCGGCACTGTTGTAACTGGCAAAAGCCTCATAAACATAAATATCGCTGCCTTGAGTTAACTCCCTTGCGAATTCCCTACTATTGTTTAACTCACCCGGATCGAAGCGCAAGTTGTCGAGCATGGCTAGGGGGAACTCTCCCCTTGCCCACTCCCCTGGAGAAAAACCCGAATCAATAAAGTAAATAGAGCGATGTAGCGCTTTTTCCAGCCACTCTCGTACCGGTTTGAGGCCAAATTCCTCCGATTTGGCCTCGGGACGACCAAGGTGGCCGGTGATAAGGGTACTTTGGGCGTTGGTGAGGCACAGCCTGAGCGTGGGCAGGAGAGCCCGGAGACGGAAATCATTGACCACCTTCCCCTGCTCCAAAGGCACGTCCAGATCGGCACGAAGGAGGACGTTTTTGCCTCTTAGAATGTCAGGGTTGAGCACAAATTGATAATAGCACGCCAGGCGCAGGGAGGGCGTCCAAACTTGACTTTTATAGGGTAATTTGGTATGATTTGCGCGGTCTGTAAAGCTAATCCCAAAAGATTAACCTGCAGGCTTTTTTATTAGGCGAACCTTTCATAAGAGAGCTCACCGTAGCCGGTATCTTTCTGAAAGAGGCAGCCTAGAAAAACAATCTCACGGGTTTACCCGTGGATATGATTGATATAAAAAAATGGCTGCCCAGAACTAGGGTAAGCAGCAACCCTATTTCCAAACTATTACGCCCGTTTTTTGAAGCCAGAAAGGCCAAGGTCGCCTTTGGTGGTTTCCTTTCCGCGTCCAGCCTAATCCTGGCTTTGGGAGTTTATCCCTTAGCCAAACAGAGGCCGGTTTCGGCTTTGGAGCCAACCAGCTTGCCCCTAACCGTAGAAACGGCCGCGACCGGCCCAATCGTTATCCTCCCGGCCATGACCGGAATTTCTCAACGCTATTGGTCGGAACATCCGGGATTGGATATCACCGCCCCTCGGGGTTCGGCGATCCACCCAATAAAAGCCGGTCGAGTGGTCGCGATCTCAATTTCCCGTTTCAACTATGGCCGGAGCATAACTATCGATCACGGGGATGGCTTAACTTCCCTCTATGCCCACATGGGTAAGCTGTTCGTGCAAGAAGGAGATGGGGTGACCGAAAAGACCGAACTGGGAGAGGTGGGGATGACCGGATACACGTCCGGGCCGCACCTTCACCTGGAGATCAGAAAAAATGGCGTTTCAAGAAACCCTCTCGCCCACCTGCGTTAACCGAGAACTTTATCGACAATTCCCAGGCGATTAATGCTGGTTCATCAATTCTTTATCCTGTGTGGATAACTGACCTTTTTTGTGGATATATTAGTTGTTATAATTAACTGTGGCCCAAGAATTTACGGTTAAGGAAACAGGGGAAGTGTTCGAACCCACCCCTATAGATGGCACTATCGAGATCTTGGTTGAGGGTGTTGTGACAAAAGTGAAAGTTGGAAATACCGGTTTCGATTTCCGCTTGATCAGGGATGCCAAGGGAAACAAGGCAGACCTTCTTGATTTTGTTCCAGAGCATAACTTCGGAGAGAGCCTTTCTGGCTTACCTAAGCATATGACGATACTCGGCTTCTCGCTTTATGAAATTTATAGGTGGTTAAAATCACAGAGTAAGGAATTGGAAGAATTCAAGAAAAAGGGGGGTGAGATCGGTCTGGTAACCGCGCATACAAATCACACTTTGATCAGAGCTATCGGAAATTTGTTTTCTAAATCTGGACACTCGGAACTGGTGATTCCGGATGAAGACGATTTTTCGGTTTCAGTTGACTTTAAAGGTCTATCGGAGTTGGAAGAAGACGATGTCTTGATAACGAAGTTGAAAAGATATCACGAAAGGGCGAAGGGCTATACAGTTCTGGTCGCAAAGAAAGCTGGCTAGACGTTCTGGTTCAAATAGACGATTTGATGCGCTCCCCCGCTGAAAGTGAAGATATATCCAACTTTTTGACCCAGGAAAAGTTTGGCTAGCGGGGAGGCAACGGAAAGCAGAAAAATATCATTGATAGTTTGCCCACCAAGGCCCTCGGGGACGAGGAGAAAATTCTTGGTTCCCAGGGGAGTGCGGAGGGTGACCAGGGTGTTGACGGTGGCAAGAGAATTAAGGGGAGGCGTCCGGTTGACTTCGATTTCCAGGAGATGGAGTTTCTTCTTAGCATCACCTAGGGAGTCCATAAGTTGCTCGGCGTTCTGGCGAGTCTTGTCCGAATGACTTTCGGTGGGAGTAGCGGCGTGGTCGCGGGTGAATTTCGCCTCTGCCAGCCGGCGATCGAGGAGGTCGTTCTTTTCCTTGAGGACTTGGTGGAGGTCAATCATATTTGTACTTCAGACTATCCGGAAGGAGGATATTCAGATACTCAAGAATCGGGCGCCAATATCTTTCCGGCGTCTCGTCGCGGTAGCCGGCATCAAAAAGACGATCCTGAAGGTGTGCCCGCCCAAAACCAAGTCCGTGCATGTAAACAGCCAGGGAAGCAATGGCTCTAATCGGTTCGTTTGGAGTGGCGTCGATGAGATCGAGGGCGGTGGTCATTTCTTTGGCCACATCGAGTTCGTATTTCTTTGAAAACTTGATGATGTCGATGATCTGGCGAGAAAGCACGTGGCTCTCGTATGTGGAGGGGCCGATGAGACAAGACTCTCGTCCTGCCGGAATCCAACCCTCGTCGTGTGCCGGCCCACGGCCGCCCAAATCGGTCAGGTCAACAGGCTCGCCAAATGAAGTGTTTTTGAGCACCCCTTTCTTGAGATAGCGAAACCAAAAGCTGACACCGGTATAACGAGCATCCAAGTAGTCTGGGCCATATTTAGGATCCTTGACAAGTCTGACGGGTACGGGGCAAGAGGTGGCAGCGGCGGCGAAAAGAACGTGGACAAGTTGACGATCATCTCCCGGAAGAAGGGCGAGATCATCTTCGAATCCTTCAGGTACTGTGGTTATCCCGCTCCCCCACAAATTCTTCCTGGCGTAGGCAACGAGGCTATGGTTTAAGGCTTCTTTTGTATTCACGGCTTGTATTTTACTCCAAACTGGCCCAAAGGAGCCGGCTGGCAAGAGTGCGGTGGGGGCGCCAGTTTTGGCTTAAGACCTCGATTTTCTTGAGATTGTCCCGTTTGATGCCATAGAGCTTCTCGATCGCCGTCCGGAGACCAAGGTCCCCTACCGAGAAAACATCGGGGCGTTTCAGGGAAAACATCAGAAACATTTCGGCGGACCAAGGACCGATGCCTTTTATTTTTATCAATTCTTTTTTTATTTCCTCGTCCGTAAATTTCTCAAATCGGTCGAGGAGAAGTGCGCCGGTGGAGGCGGCCTGGGCTATATTTCTGACGCAATTGGCTTTTGAGCTTGAGAGGCCGACCGAGCGGAGCTTCTCAACCGGAACTTCCAGGACGTCGGCAGGCTCCGGTTTGGCCGGAAACAAGGCTAGGAAGCGCTTGAAAATGGTATCAGCAACCTTCATCGATAATTGCTGGCCGGTGATGATCTCGACCAGGTTGAGAAAAAGACTGTTCTGGCCACCCCAGTATTCTTTGAGCTGATGTTTTTCGATCAAGGAGCTTAGAATTGGGTCTTTGGAGAATGGTTGACTAGTCATTGTTTACAAACCTATCGCCAAAAACGTCTAGAACTAACTTGGGAGTGTTTTTTTCCTTGTTTAGGATTTTGGCGAAATGTTTTCTGGCTGTTTCGGATAGCCTAGTCGGAAACGAGACGTTGTCACAGCCAACGAATATCCACTTGCCATCTGTTTTTGCCAATCGATTGAAAAAGAGGCTTGGAACCGTCGCGGAACGCGAACCAGCCAAGTCATCGACAAATAGAATTTCACCGGTTCTGACTATGCGGATGGACAACCCTTTGTCTCGGGTGATGCTTATAACTTCCATGACTTCATATCTTTCTGTCTTAACGACCTGTTCAAGCTGCTTTAGTTGATCCTTGGTAAGGCTGTCCGGATTTTTTAGATAATACTCGGCAATAATACTTGTCCCGAGTTTATTTCGATAGTCAAAAATCAACCATTCGTTGAACAGGGCGCTGACCACGCTGTTTTCTAGTAGTTTATTTGCAGATTTTTTGCTGAAAAATTTACTGGTTGCCACAGAGACGTCTACCTTTTTATGCGCGTAATCGACTATTTTCCCCAACCTGAAGTTCAGTTTCATTTTGGTGGTTTTAGGAGTTTTAGATTTTTGACTCGCGGGAAATCTTTTTTGTCAATAGATCTGGTCTTAACTATACCTATCACCTCTCTTAGTTCGTTGGACATTGTGGTGTATGCTGACGCCAAGAGGTCCGACCCTTGATTTCACATGTCCATGCCACCACCCATGCCGCCGTGGCCGTTTTCCTTCTTCTCTTCGGGGAGGTCGGTGACCAGGCACTCGGTAGTGAGGATCATGCTGGCGACGGAGGCGGCGTTTTGGAGCGCGCTTCTTGTCACCTTGACCGGATCAAGGATACCGGCTTTGAGCATATCTTCAAACTCAAGGGTGAGGGCGTTGAAACCGAAGTTTTTGTCTTCGTTCTCTTCGACTTTCCTTACGACCCAGCCATCGTCGGCGCCGGAGTTCTTGGCGAGCCAGCGCAGAGGCATCGATAGCGACTCACGAACGATGTCAATTCCAACCTGTTCGTCGGCACTGGCGCCTTTCAGGGAGGCCAAAACTTTGGCGGTGCGCAGAAGGGCAACTCCACCACCGGGGACAATGCCCTCTTCGATGGCAGCCTTGGTCGCACCAACAGCGTCCTTGACTCTTTCTTTGAGTTCGTTGAGCTCAACTTCGGTCGGGGCACCAACTTTGATGACGGCAACGCCACCGGCGAGCTTCGCCAGTCTCTCTTCGAGTTTTTCGCGGTCGAACTCGGAGGTGGTCTTTGCGGCTTCGGTTTTCAACTGAGCGACGCGGGCAGCGATGAACTTGGGGTTACCCTTGCCGCCGACGATCCGGGTGTTGTCTTTGTCACTCCAGACACGATCGGTTCGGCCGAGGTCTTCGATGACAACCGAGTCGAGCTTCCGGCCGAGGTCTTCGGAGATAACAGTGCCACCGGTGAGGATGGCGATATCTTCGAGCATGGACTTCCTGCGATCACCAAACGCCGGGGCTTTGACGGCGAGAACATTGAAGGTGCCGCGCATCTTGTTCACGACCAGTGTGGCGAGTGCTTCCCCATCGATATCGTCAGCAATGATAACGAAGTTCTTGCTGATCTTGATGACTTTTTCCAAGACAGGAAGAAAGTCGTTGACCGAGCTGATCTTCTGATCAGTGATCAAAATGTAGGGATTTTCGATGGTGGCTTCCATTTTCGCCGGATCGGTGACGAAATAAGCGGAAGCGTAACCCTTGTCGAAAGCCATGCCCTCTTTGTGCTCGATGGCGAAATCCAAACCCTGGCTCTCCTCTACCTCGACGACACCGTCACGGCCGACGAGCTTCAAGGCTTCAGCAATCTTGGCGCCGATCTTTTCATTTTGAGCGGAAATGGTGGCAACGGATTGCCAGTCGGTTTCTTTGAGGTCTTTCTTGAGTTTGCCTAGTTCCTTGACGACGGCAGTGACGGCCTTGTCGATACCGAGCTTCATCTGCATCGGATTGGCACCGGCGGTGATGTTCTTCATTCCGGCGGCGACGATCTGCTGAGCCAGTAGAGTGGCAGTGGTAGTACCGTCTCCAGCAACATCATTGGTCTTGCTGGCCGCCTCTTTGACGAGCTGGGCACCCATGTTTTCAAAGGGGTCCGATAGCTCAATTTCCTTGGCGACAGAAACACCATCGTGAAGAACGGTGGGGGCGCCCCATTTTTTGTCGATAGCCACGTTTCGACCTTTTGGTCCAAGAGTGGTGACGACGGCTTTGGCTAGTTTGTTAACTCCGGCTATGAGTTTGCCGCGGGCCTCATCAGAGAAAAGGATTTGTTTTGCCATATTTATTTTTTTGATTTTGATTTTGTAACAATAGCGAGAATATCATCGAACTTGAGGAATTGGTACTCAACGCGGTCGATTTCGACGTCGTTGCCGCCCCATTTCTTGTAAATCACCGTATCACCCTTCTTGGCAGGAGCTTTGAGGGGCTTGCCGGAGTCGGTGGTGATGTCAGCCCCGACCGCGAGAACGGTGCCGTATTGTGGCTTGTCCGCGTGGCTGTCAGGCAGATAGATGCCGGAATCGGTCTTTTTGTCCTGTTTGGCCGGTTCGACTAGGAGATAGCCGGGGGCGGGATTTAGTAATTTGACAGAAAGGGCGGTTTTCATAGGTTCAATTTGTTAATTTTTAACACTCTAGACGAGTATGATAGCACTTAAATGGTTCGGGTGCTATTTTATACCGAGAACAACGTTTTTTGTCAAGTGCTCGCTAGACCCGATCTTGGAGAGCATGTAAATGATCGAGAAAACTCTGAGAGATCATTTCGGGGCGGGGGTATTTGCGCATCCAATCATAGGTATCGGCAACAAAAGCAGTTATCTCTCTTGATGGCATTTTTCTTAGGCGGTCATCCCGATAGTAGATCCGTCCCAAAGACATTCGGCGACACTTAAGACAGCTGCCACACCATTGTTCCGGACTATTTTTGGATAAAATTGGGGTAACTCGGTCCCATTTTTTCCGGTTGCCGCCGACCTGAAAAGGAGCAGAAAAACAATTTTGGACCAGAGGCAAAATGCTGAGACCGAGTTTTTTCTCAAGCCGGAGGATCTCCCCTACAGTCTCAATGTCACCAGGATCAATTCCCTCGACCTGCGAACTAAGTCCGGCATCCGCAAGAAGCTGATTAAACATTTCCCAAGCCCCGGTATATTCACTAAATTGAGTGCCTGTGGGATCGGCAGACATGCCGCCTTCAATAACTATCTTGGAGACATTACGGGGGTGAGTACTTATGGCCACAATGAGGGCCAGAAGTAGATCTCGGGTCTTCATTACCTCAAAGCCGGTATTACCGGAACTATTTTTTAATCTGACTAGCTCATATGGTATTCCCCAGGCTCGGCATTGTTCTTGACTGGCGGCCGCTTCGGCAAAGTTACCTTTGGCATTCAGATTTCTCAAATGAACAGCAACGATATCTTCTCCCCTTTCCAAAAAGCGGATAAGGCGGAAGACAGAGTCCAAACCGCCAGAGTGGGCACTGGCAGTGGTGACGGTATTTCTTTTTTCCTCGGTCGGTTTGGCGTAAGAAATACCAACTTGTTCTATTGACCGCTTGATCTTCGGTGGTTGATAGCCGTAGTGATCATAGAATCTGGTTAGAAACTCCGAAAACTCAACGCCAAAATTGGTTTCAATTATTCTGGGAAAGTGTGGGGCGACGAGGTGGGCAATCATAACTGTCCGGAGCAAATCTTGGGCGGCGGGCGTCGTGTCATGACCATAATTATCAGGCTCAACGACAGCCAAGCCGTGTTTCTGGCGATTGGTCGTCATGGATAAGTCAAAGGAATTTCTGGGAGAAAGATTTATCTTGATGCGTTCGCGTCTTTCGATCTTAGGCATGCGCTGTAATATACCACAAAGGGCTAAGAAAACTGGTGATTAAGAGTGATTGCCTTTTTTGAATCTAGTGAGGTCAGGAATCTGAAGATAGAATTGGCTCGGAAGGTGGCGGAGGGCGGTCTCGATAGTCCTTTTTTTGGTCCAACCTTTTTTCTTGAAGGGGATGAAAAATTTGTACAGATCATCACACACAGCCAAAAGGAGCGGCTCGGTGGTCAGGCTGACGACAAACCTCAGTTCTTCATAAAGTCTGGTCCGAGCGGCATTGTTATCAATTTTCCCAGTATGCTCCCTTGTCAAACCGGCACCAGTTAATAATTCTGTGCAGGAGACATGTGCGCGGGTGCTACTACCCCGAGTACATGGACTGAGAGAACTAATGAAAGAATAGGCCTCTGGATCAATTAACTGACCACGGTGATCCTTTAATTCATTAGGAAGAAATCTCAAAACTTGGTCTTCGGCATGACTCCAGATGAGTTTATTGGTTTCGGGGTGGCGAAACTGATAAGAGGTGGCTACAAAAAACTTTCCGGTATTCTGGCAATAAATGCCGGCAACAACGGCTGTCCTTTCGGCAGGAGGAAGCGAATGGAGGTAATCAAGAATGGTAAACAGAAGTGTGTCGAGTGAGTCGTTTCTAGGCTCGAAAGTCTCTTTGGCCATGGCTGGAAGTATACCAAACTATTTTCCAGAAAATCAATGTTGAGCCACTTAGAGACCGGAGGCGTCTTTTTGGAGTTGGTTGAGATCGGTTTGTCCCCCATCATCGATGGTAGCATTCAATTCGGCATTTAGGTCATTGAGGTTGGTCGAGCCTGAAGTGGGAGCGGTGGTAATTGCCGCCGGGGGCGTTGTCTGAGAGCTAGTGGTAGTCGCGGCGGGACCAGTGTAGCTACAAGCACCAAGGAGGAGTGCCGAAACAGCTAATAAGGTAACGGTTCTTATCTGCATGTTATTTTTCAACGGTATTTGTTAACTTTTCGCCGACGACCTTGCCAAGAGCAACGAGAACATCGCGGACCGCTTTCCTGGCGGTAACGACCATCTGATGAGCCGCCTGGAGGTCCTTCGCCAGCTGGGTGCGGACCGTGGAAGCTGCTGAACCCAAGTTGGCTTCGGTGGTGATCTCAATGGTGTAGGTTTTGGCGGCTTGAGCGTTCACCGCTGTGCGGGCGGCGGCAATGGCGTCGCGGGCTTTGGTGATGGCCGCGCGAACTACGGCAACGTCTTTGCCGGGGGCGGCGACGGTGTTGGTGCGGGTTTCGATTTTGTTTAGTGTTTCCTCGATCTTGGTAAGGTGGCGAAGCATGGTGGCGGTACGGTTGGCGTTAAGCTCTTTCATGCGGGTATCCAGCCGTTCGAGGATGGCTTTCTTCTTTTGATCGCGAAGAGTGGCGAGCTTAGCACGAAAGTCAGCTCTGATCTCATCTCGCTTCATTTGACGATCAGTGGCTCCTGAGGTGGTGTTCTCTGCAAAAACCGGGCTGACGAGGGCTAGGGCAAGGGCAGAAATGGAAAGGATGAATTTTTTCATACTCAGATGAGTATCGCTCGAGAATGTTTTTTTGTCAAATCTAGTAGGCGATGCCCTCGAAGTTGGGGCAATTATTTTTGAACCAGGCCAGAGCTTCAGGAGTGCAATTTCTGGCCCCCTCGGGCGAAAGCATTGGCATGCAGCTAACCCAGCCGCCTTCGAGGCAACTGTAAGGCGGAGGGGTAGGAGTTGGGGTAGGAGTTGGGGTCGAGGTGATGGTTGGAGATTCCGGGGCAGGAGGAGCTTTGACCCGAGAAAGATAGAGGTAGCTGGCTTCGAGCCCAAAAAGAATCAAGAGAATGGGTAAAACAACATATCTCAGCCAGGGTTGGTCTTCGCTTTTCTTTGCGCGGGGCATTAGATAAACTTTAGCACAAGCGAGCTAGTCGATCAGGCCTTCACCCTTCATTGTGTTGAGGGCTTTGATGGTGATGCGGAGGCGGCCGCCGGTATTATTTTCTTTCACAAGTTTGATGGCCTCGTCGTAAGTGAGCCAGCGGTAGTCATCAAACTGAGTAGACTTGAGATTGAGTTCTGCTGAGTTGGTTTGGGTCGCGAGGAAGTAATACTTCTTCCCTTTCATGACAACCGACTGGCCGTCGTCGGTCCTCATGGGACGGTCGCCAATCTTGTCCTTGGGAAATTCGACTTTTTCAGTGGCAACATAAGTGAAGTTGACGTTAGCGTGATGGATGAAGTCCTCTCCCAACTCCTCCCCCATCTCCCGATTTGCACTAGCCAAGAGGTCTTCTTTGTTTTCGACACCTCCCTGAGGAAACATCCAAAGATCATGCTTTTTTTGGTAGACAAAGAGAATTTTCTTGTCGTTTATCAAGCAACCGACGACCTCGGGGCGAAAGCCCCCGAAGCGAGCTTGGTCTATTTCGGCGAGGGTTGGAATGGTAAGGGGCTCGCCGGGTCTCCCGACCGGAGGCGGAGGTACTTCCTTATTGGATTGTGCGGGAGGGGGGGTGATAGTAGGTTTTGCCTCGGAAACAGGAATGGCATAGGTGAGAGTGGAAGTATCAGGTGCATCCCGCTTTCTATAGTAGCGTTCGAACGAGGCACGAAGCACCTTGTCGCGGTTCTGGTTCTTGCTAAAAGGCAGAGCCAGAGTGTAAGCCGGGAAAGGAAGAGAAATGGATTCGTCGATGGCGAGTTTTAGGATAATTTGATAACGGACCAAACTGACGAGATCATCCTGGGTATAGGTTTTGCCTGTTTCGGCGATGAGCCGGTTGGCGTCATCGGCGCCAACGACGAAGCTAACAATTGTACCGGCGTTGCCAAAAATAGCTTTTTGGATATCTTCGGGAAGCTGGGCGGTGTACTGATTGGTCAGAATCAGGTTGAGGCGGAATTTACGTGCCTCGGAAAGGATCTTGATAAAGGAGGTAGTAGCAAAGTTCTGGAACTCGTCAACATAGAGGAAGAAATCACGGCGATCCTCCTTGGCGATGTTGACGCGGTTCATCGCGGCGATCTGGAGTTGACTGATGACCATGGCGCCCAAGAGGGCGGCGTTATCCTCACCGATCTTGCCCTGAGCGAGATTGAGGATGATGATCTTACCTTCGTTCATCATTTCCTCGAGGTCGACCGAGTTGGTGGGATGAGCGATGATATTTCTGATGGTCGGACTGGTGACGAACTGGCCGACCTTGTTGAGGATAGGCGAGATCGCTTCGTTTCGGAATTTCTCGGTATAGGAATCGTACTCAAGTTTCCAGAAGTCGACGAGGACGGGGTCGTCAACCGTCTCGAGGAACTTGTCTCTGAATTTCTTATCGGTGAGGAGTCGAATCACGTCAACGAGAGTACTGCCCTGGCGTTGAACCAGAGTGAGAACGGCGTTTCGCAGTAAGTATTCGAGACGGGGGCCCCAGGAATTGCCATAAAGTTTGTAGAAGATACCAACGATACCTGAGGCGACCAGCTCACGGTGCTCGGGGTTTTTGACGAACAGTGGGTTCAGGTGGAAAGAAGTATCTTTGGTGCTCGGATCGAGATAGGCCACATCGTTGACGCGGTAACTAGGGATGAAGTCAAGCAGAATATCGGAGAGGTCACCATGAGGGTCGATAACGGCGACGCCGGCTCGATTCCTGATGTCCGCGATCGCCATATTGGCGATGAGGGTAGACTTTCCGGTACCGGATTTGCCAAGAATATAGACGTGACGACGGCGATCTTCTCCGTTCTTGATGCCGAAAATAGCCATCCGGTTTTTGTACTCGGTGCGGGCAAAGAAATTGATCTTGGATTTCTCTTCATCGGTGAGTCCTTCAGCGACGGGGAGATTACCAGGAGGTTCCCCTTTTAAGGTTTTCCCCCAGGCTATATTTCGAAGTCCAATGAGATCAACGTTGGGGAAATGATAGAGAGAGGCAATTTCCAAGAGATTGAGATGCTGGTGCGCCGGGGTATAGTCGGCGGAGCGGCTGATCATGGCTTTGGTCAATTTGTTTTTGGAGGCAAGACTTAGTTTCTTCTTTCTTGATTTAAGAGAGTTGCCTTCGGCCAGAGAATAGACACCAAAGGAAGTCGCTATTTGGATGACGATCAGGTCAGCTTGAGCCTGATCGGGGGCCACACCTGCGACCCGGATGTCGACGTTAAACCCAGGCAAGGCGATCTTCCCCTCGATCAGCGCTTTTTGGGGGTGAGCCTCTTTTTTCTCGGGGGCAGTTTGGATGCCCTCGTGGGCTAAGGCGCGGGCATAATTGGCCCAGCCACCGGGAGCAGCCGAAAGACAAAACTGGATGATTCCACCCTGATTGGCCGGTAATTTTCCCAAGACCCCGAGGATGGACGAGAGTGGGTCCGGAGCCTTGCCGGCAATCGTATTCAAGGGCAGATAATAGGGGGCGGCAAGAGAAAGCTGGGTCAAGGTCTGGGCACCGTGGGTCAGCCAGGGCTCCATATAGTCATTCATGTGGGTAATGATGGCGTCAGGATACTGAGCGGCAATCTGAGCTTTGACCAGGGGGGCGATTTTTTCCGGACAAGTGACGACGAAGTAGATCGTCTGGTTCAGGCTGGCCATCTCGAGAGTAATAGTATCGAGCTTGCCAAAGAGCCGAAGAAGGAGGGAGGTTTTCAGAGTATTCCTTAGGGACGCCAAAACGTGGACAAAATTCTCATAAGTGACGAGGGAGTCCTTGGCGGGGCGAATTTCGAGGACGGCACGAGAGGTGATTTCGGGCATGAGTTAAGTATAAAGGATTATGCCTTGGCGGGAGCGGCAAAAACGATGCGTTCGGTCTGAGCAGTGTTTTCGAGGATCTTGACTTCGGAAAGAAGGACGCCTTCGACGACAATTCCCTTGTCTGCGAAGAGCTGGTTGAGCTCGTTCTTCAGGGTCTCCTCGATGCCGGAACGAGAGTGAGGAATATCTTTGCTGTTCACTTCGGAAAGAACATGGCTGATGCGGGAACGGCTGTAGGGACGGACGACCTTGCTGATAAAGTTGTCGCCGATGTTCTCCCAGAGCTCCGGAGCGTTGGCTTTGTCGATGCGGAGAAGAATCGAACCCTCGATGCTGATGCTTTTACCATCCTTGGTCGTGGTTAAAATTGGCTCATCTCCCAAAGACTCTTTGTTGTTGATATCGAAACCGTGGCGGATGGTGTACTCGAGAATTTGGGCATTGAAGAGCTTGGCTACCTGCCAGAACGGGATCTTGAGATGGAGACCGGGACCCCAGACTTTTTTCAAGACGCCGTAGCCTCGATCGTAAACACAGGCGATGTGCCCCGGGGGCACGGAAATGAAGAAACCTCCGACAACCTCGTCCACGAGAAAACCAACCACTAGTTTATCAAAATCAGCCATATTTTAGGAGGTAGGGGTCTTTTGCTCTTCTAAATGAGGTGAGATCTCTCCTGTAAGAGTATGATACCAAAATAGGGCTTGCTTAATCAACAAAACAAAGATAGAGAAGAGAAGCGAGGTGATAATGAAAAGCTTCTTGCCGGCGGGGAGAAAGATGAAGACGAGAAAGGCGGTAATGGGCAAGAAGATAGCCAGTTGGAGGAACTGACGCCGACTGGTGGCATCGGGCGAGAAAAGCATGTGAAGGGCCTCGATGGCAAAAATCAACAGGGATTGGATCAGGTTGAGCGTGCCATTGGTTTGGGAAAGATCAAATTTACCCAAGAAAACCAAATTGATCGGGGTCTTGATTTCGGGCATGAAGGAATAGAGCAGGTGGAGATCCTCGCCCTCAAGCCCGGTTTTGAAGATGCGATAGAGCATGAGAACGATGATGACCTGGATTATGATGTTGATAGTTTCGCCAACCACAGCACCGGGGTTGCTACGCATAACTTCCTTGCTTTCCGAGCGCAGTTTAACCGGATCAAAACGATGTTTCCGCTCGATCTCTTTGATTTTGGCGGCGATAGCTGCCTTTTCCTTCTCGGAGCGGTCAGCGGAGAGGTTTAGGGGTAGCAGGATGATCTGGACAACGACGGCGAAAATGATAACGGCGATGCCCATATCAGAAATACCGGCTTGGCCGAGGGCCCAGTAGATAAAAACAAGAATATTAAAGAATGGCTGATAAATATAGGTAATAAAAAGCGAAGGCTGCATCGATACTAGTATATCCCAAGGTGTTCTCTAAGTTTTACCGAGAGATCGCGGGGGTGGAAGTAGGCAGCGTGAAGAGAGATGGTTTCGTGGGTAATGCGTTTTTTCATGTAGAGATACTGAAGCTTGAAGGCTGCAATATTTAACAAGGCTGTTACGGTTCGCAACATGAATTTTATGCGTCCTCGACGCCTTCCCCGGTTACGGGGCGGCACCCCTGTGGGCGCTAAAATTACGTTGCTCCACCGATCTTCACCCTCGTTTTTGAGGGCAATTTGGTAGGCGTTGGCGAGGTATTTTTTTGTCCAGGTGTTGGCCTGAATAAACCTCCGATAGATACCTCCCCGATCGAAGAGGGGTAGGGCCTGGAGGACTTCGTGAGCAGTGTAGAGATTTCTCTTGTCAGGAGGAACAGGAAGGGCGGATTCATCCAGCCAAAGGTTCATGCAGACCGAGTCCTTAATTTGATTTGGACCCACTTGAAACTTCCCGATTTTGGCGGGCAGGCGTCGTTTGAAAAAAAGGCCAAGAAGTGGGATGACGACGAGTCGGGTCAGCCAGAGTGCATCAGGGCGGGTGATAACCATAAGGTCAATATCATCGTCGACTTTGGCATTACCAACGGCTAGTGAACCGGTAATGGCGATTGTTGACACGGTTGGTACCAAGGTTAAGAGTCTGACAACTTTTTTGGCCAGGGATAATTTTGCCACGGAGAAATTTGGGCGATTTGATGGTTTTTGAGGAAAGAGCCTTTTGGTGATTTCTGTTGAATAAGTTTTGTCAGAAATCAACCAGCGATGAAGATCTGCATCAGTGAGATGGCCATGAAAATAGGCGGCGTACTTTTGGGTGAGGACTACGGCCTCTTTCAGTTTTCTCATACTACTGACCGGTGGGGGTCGGCAGTGGGTTAACGAGACGATATTGGGAAAGAACCTGGTTGAAACCGAGATTGAGAGTTTCGACGATTTTTACCGGGTCTTGTCTCTTGATGGTGGAGTTGACGGCGTCCTCAAGATACTTGATCAGGCGAGAGTTCAGGGCAGTTTCGTTGTCGTGGGTGAGGGTGGCCGTATAAAAAGTCTTGGCATTGGCCAGACCTGGAACCAGGGCGGCGTTGACGGGATTTTGGGAAGCGATTTGAGCGACGGCCTTATTCGCCGGGATCTGGGCCAGGTTTCTTTCTTTAATGGCGGATTCAAAAAGAAGCTGTTGGGCCTTGGCGGAGGCTAAGTAGCTAACGAATTTCCAAGCCTCTTGTGGATGGGGTGTGTTCTTGGGGACAATTTCAGTCCACATGGTGGCCCAGTTGACCGGCTCGACGTCTGGAAGCTGGGGAATTGGGGCGGTTTGCCAGATAAGTGCGGGGTTGATGGCGGAAATTTCGGGAACGACCCAGAGCGGAGCAATAATGACGGCAACCTTTTCGTTGGCAAAGGCAACAACAGAATCCGGCATGGTTTCGTCCCAGTATTGGCCGGGGAGGGCAAAAGAAGCATAGAAAGGTAAAACATCTGTACCAATCAATCTGTCGTCGGGCTGGAGAGGATTAAGTCCGCGTTGAAGAATCATGAGGGTAACGATGTCCGGCCAGAAACGGATGTTGACCGTATTTCCGAGTGCGACGCCGGCGCGGGTGATCTTGCCGGTGACCTGATCCCGAAGGGTGAGTGTTTTGGCGATAGTGGACAGCTCGACCCAGTTGGTCGGCGCTGATAAATTGGCTTGCCTAAGGATGTTCGTGTTGATAAATAACACCAAACCATCGAGGTTCATTGGAACGCCGAAGACCTGGCCGTTGACCAGAACGGTGTTGCCGACGACAGGGTAGAAATTGGTTTGGATTTCGGTAGCGGAGACGGTATTGGCCGGGGCCGGCAGTAGATTCTTGATAAACAGAGGAAGCCAGGTGCTATGAATCCGAGCAACGTCCGGGGCGGTAGTGCCGGCGATGGCGGTTTGAAGCCGGTCCTGATAGTCCTGTTGGGACTGGAGCTGGTAATTGACTTTGATGCCCGGGTTGGCGGCCTCAAAGGCATCTATGACCGGTTTCATAATCGCCGAAGTCTCCCATAGTCCCCAGTAGTTGATGGTGATTGCCTGAGCTTTGTCGGTGCTTTTGGAAGTGGGTTTTATACCGGCCAGGAAACGGCTGACAACAAAAATGATCACACCAATGACCGCGAGGCCGATGGCTACCGGAACAATGAACTTGAAGTGAAAACCTTTGATTTGGGGGGCAACGGCGGGCTGGGGAGGCTGATAGGCCGGTGGAACAGCTGGGTTTTCTTCTGGAGGGGGCAAGGTTCCCGAGTCGGTCGGCATTTGGGTACCGGGAAATGGACTGGGTAGAGGAAATTCATTGGCCATAGCTCATTTAAGTATACCAAGGATACGTAGCAATAGGATAAGATGGAGTTCATGAGGCAACACCATCCCCTCGTCAAGGTCGGCCATCATTTTGCACTGACGGTAGGTGTACTTTTTTCTTTTCTTTTTCTTGTTTCGAGTGTGATCGTGGTCGCTTATGAGTTTGCCTACCGGACAGTGATATTGCCGCGGGTATTGGTCTCCGGAGTAGACATTTCGAATATGGACAAGGCTTCAGCCGAAAAAAGGCTAGAGATGGAGTTTTTGGCCAATCCAAGCAGTGTGCAGCTTTTTTATCGGGGTCAGGACATCGCGGACGCAAACTCGGTCTCAAAAAAGTACGAGTTCGACTGGGCGGTGGAGCAGGCCTGGGGACTCGGCAGAAGCGGTAACGTGGTAAACAAAATAAACGAGAGGACGCGAATGTTTTTCAAGCCGAAACAGGTTGACCTGCCGATCAGTTACGATGCGGATGCACTTTCCGGAATGATCGCAAGGGCGGCAGGCAGTATCAACCAAGACAGCATCTCACCAAAGATTAAGATTGACTGGAGCGGTGAAATCAGAATCGAGCCAGGGGTCGACGGTCTTTCTGTGGATGAGGAGCTGCTTCTTGCTGACATCGTCAGCAAGTTGACGATGCCAGGGAACCACGAGATCGAGATCTTGACGCGCGTTGAGTCCTCGGCGATCGACAACGCGATGGTTAACCAGGCTCTGGAAACGGCAAGCAAATGGAAGGGTAGGAATTTGCGGATATTTTATCGCGACTACGCTCTGGTTCTGGCACCTGAGGATATCTTCAAACTGATCGGGCTGGCAAGGACCTCGATAAACGGTAACGAAGTCGATAGACTCACCAAACTGGTCAAGCCGAATGTGGAAGTTGAGGCAAAGAATGCCGTCTTTAACTTTGCTGAGGGCAGGGTGGTTGAATTCTCTCCCGAGGTCATCGGCATCAAGCTCGACGAAGGTACCTTTGCTTTGAAACTAGCCCAAACGGTCCAGGCGGGAAATGTGACTGACCTAGAAATACCGACAGTAACAACCGAACCGAAGATCAAGGCCGGAGACATCAACAACCTGGGTATAAAGATATTGGTCGGAGTCGGTACTTCCAAGTTTGCCCATTCAATTCCGAACCGGATTCACAACCTGACACTAGCTTCGTCGAGGCTGAACGGAGCACTGGTCGCTCCGGGAGAAACATTTTCCCTGGGCCAAACTATCGGCGATATCTCACGATCAACCGGTTACCGTGAGGCTTACGTGATCTCAGAAGGAAGGACTGTTTTGGGGGACGGCGGCGGGGTTTGCCAAGTGTCGACGACGCTTTTCCGGGCTATCCTAAACGCAGGACTGCCAGTCGTCGAAAGAAAAGCCCACGCTTACAGGGTGGGTTACTACGAGCAGGATATGGGACCTGGCTATGACGCGACCGTGTTCTTCCCAAGTACCGATTTGAAATTCATCAACGATACGCCCGGTTATCTGCTGATCCAAACTAAAGTGGACGCGAAAAATCTTTCGATGCGATACGAAATCTACGGCACTAGCGATGGCCGAGTGACGACAATATCTCCGGCAAAGATCTATTCGCAAACTCCGGCGCTAGCTACGATCTACCAAGATGACCCAAGCTTGCCGTTGGGAACGAAACAACAAGTTGATTGGAGTGCTCCCGGAGCAAGGGTTTCATTTGACTACAAAGTTGCCAGAGGAAGCGAGGTGCTACAGGACCGAACGTTTTACTCTACCTACCAGCCATGGGCGGCGATCTACCTGGTTGGAACGGGACAGTTGGCCAGCAACTAGGGAGTGGGCCTCCCCGCCCCGAAGGGCGGGGAGGTTTTGTGCAGATCATTTGTGATTGGGGCGGCGAAGGGGCGGAGCCTTGAGGGGCTTAGCCATCTCTTCGACGCCTAGCCAGAAGTGGTTGGGCATCACAATCCGAGACCGACGCACCGTGACTTCCCCAATGATTTTTTCTGGGCACCCCAACAGGCTGGGGTGAACGAAACAAACATTGGGCACTACGCCGTATTTGCTTTTGTAGTAATCTGCGGCGCGGGTAACCTTTTGGTCAAACAACATTTTCGGGTCGTCGTCGTACAAGATCATGCCGATGTCCATAGGGACCTCCTTTTTTTCGGCACTATGTAAATTTCAATCTGCTTGAAACAAATTATAACTCCTATGGGGTCATCAAGCAAATTCAGGATGACAGTCTTGGTAGTTATTCAACAGCCTCAGGTACAATTAGAGAATGATCGTTCTTGCTATCGAGTCCACGTGTGACGAAACGGGTGCCAGTGTGGCGAGAAGATCCCCAATGGTCGAGGGTGACGTTATCCAGGCAGGTGTTGAAATACTTTCGGACGTGAAGGCGAGTTCAGCCGAAATTCTTTCAAAATATGGCGGAATTGTGCCGGAAGTGGCAGCCCGGGAGCAGGTCGCCGCGATCATTCCGGTGATCGAGGAGGCAATTGAGAAATCTCAAATAGCGATTAATCAAATCGATGCCATCGCCGTGACAGAGGGACCTGGGCTGATCGGCAGTCTCTTGATCGGAGTGGAGACAGCAAAGGCACTGGCTTTGGCTTGGAAGAAACCATTGATTCGCGTGAACCATATGGCCGCCCACTTATTTGCGAACTGGATTGTGAGAAAGGACGATACCGCCCCCGAGGAATCCCTTCGGGCCATCTCGGGGGTGTCTAATAGCACGCCTGAGTTGCCTGCAGTAGCGCTGATCGTTTCCGGAGGACACACTGATCTAATTTTGTTGCGTTCACTGACCGATTGGGAGTGGGTCGGCGGAACCCGTGACGACGCCGCCGGTGAGGCCTTTGACAAGGCGGCGCGAGCGATGGATTTCCCCTACCCGGGAGGACCAATGGTGGCGAAGGCAGCCGCCGAGGCGGAACTAGAACTGCCAGTGGAATTAAAATTGCCCAGACCGATGATCCATGAGAATAACTTGGAGATGAGTTTTTCGGGACTGAAGACGGCCTTGATCGACGTGATGAAGGAAAACAAAGAGAAGTTGGGTAGGGAGCCAGGATTGATCAAGTCCTTGGCGCGCGAGTTTAATCAGGCCGTGGCAGAGGTCTTGATCAAGAAAACAATGTTGGCAATCGAGCGTTTTTCGCCAAAAGCGGTACTACTGGCCGGAGGGGTGGCCGCGAACACGACCTTGAGAGAAGGACTGGCTGCGGGGGTGAAAAAGGTTGGTCTGGAGTTTTATTTGCCGGACTTGAAATACTGCACCGATAACGCGGCCATGATCGCCGCCTGTGCTTTGATGCGGCCCACATACATCGACCCCCTGAAACTGCGACCTAATCCTGGATTGGAAGTAGGGTAAAATTAGGCAGAATGGATAAGAACTACGATCACAAACTGCACGAGGATAAGATAATTTCCGCTTGGGAAAAGAGTGGTGCTTTTGCGGCACCGGAGGCATCTCGCGCAAAGGCTGACGGGAAACGGCCGTTCACTCTTATCATGCCGCCGCCAAATGCCAGCGATCCGCTCCACGTTGGACACGCGATGTTCGTGACCATCGAAGATATCCTAATCCGCTACCACCGAATGAAGGGTGACGCCACTCTCTGGCTACCGGGAACAGACCACGCCGGCATCGAAACCCAGTTCGTATTTGAAAAGAAATTGGCAAAACAAGGCAAGAGCCGGTACGACTTTGACCGGAAAACACTTTATCAAATGATTTCTGATTACGTTAACGAATTTTCCGGGGTATCCGTCCAACAAATGAAGAGACTTGGAGCAAGCGCGGACTGGGGACGGTTCAAGTTCACTTTGGACGGTGATATTGTCGGGTTCGTCTTGACGACTTTCGAAAAGCTACACCGTGACGGCCTGGTTTACCGAGGTGAGCGCTTGGTGAACTACTGCGTCAAGTGTGGCACCAGTTATTCCGAACTAGAAGTAATTCACGAAGAAAAAAACGGAAAATTGTATTTCATCAAGTATCCTCTGGCCGATGGCGGGGAGATCGTAGTCGCGACAACCCGACCCGAAACAATGCCCGGCGATACGGCGGTGGCAGTGAATCCGGAGGACGGGCGCTACAAGCACTTGGTTGGCAAAATGGTGATTTTACCACTGGCCAATAGGCTGATCCCGATCATCGCTGACCCAATGGTAGAAAAAGAGTTCGGTACGGGCGCGGTTAAAATTACCCCAGCCCATGACATGGCAGACTACGAAACCGGAATGCGTCACAACCTGCCTTTGATCCAGGCGATCGATTTTTCCGGTCGGATGGCGGGGGCGGCCGGAGAGTTTGCCGGAATGAAGGTCGAGCCGGCACGAACAGCCGTGATCGAGAAATTAGACGCACTTGGGTTGGTTGAACAGACCAAAGAACATATTCATAACGTCGGCACCTGTTATCGCTGTCACAGTATCATTGAGCCCTTACCCCTGGCTCAGTTCTTCATAAAGACCAAGACTTTGGCCGCGAAAGCAATTAAAGCGCTAGATTCCGGCGAAACTGTCGTGTTGGGAGCAGGGCGCGATAAGATATTACTCGACTGGCTGACGAACATTAGAGATTGGAATATTAGCCGGCAGATCGTTTGGGGCATCCGGATCCCGGTCTGGTATGACGTGACCGCGAACCCAACGATGGAGGTAGGCTTTTTGAATACAGCCTCCGAGTTCGTGAGGGGTACACTCATAGAAATGATGGAACGCGGACATAGCCTCGCCGAAATTGAAGCGGGTTTACAAACGCTCAGACCCGCGATCGGGGCCGAGTTTGTCGTGTCAAAGACCAAACCGGGAGACAACTACCTGCAGGAAACCGATACTTTTGATACCTGGTTCTCCTCGGGGCAGTGGCCGGTCGCAACTCTGGCGACAAACAGGCCGGACGATCTTTCCTACTACTACCCTACTAACGTGATTGAAAGCGGTTATGACATTCTGACCATCTGGATAATGAGAATGATGCTCCTGTCGATCTACCTGACCGGAGAAACGCCCTTCAAGTGGGTTTATCTTCATGGCCTGATTCGGGACGAACAGGGACGGAAGATGAGTAAGAGTATCGGGAACGTGGTTAACCCATTGGATTTGGTAGAAAAATACGGCGCCGATGCTCTGCGGATGGCGTTGGTGATGAGCACCACTCCGGGTAGTGATAGCAACGTAGGAGAAAGCAAGGTTCGCGGGATGAGAAATCTGGCCAACAAAATCTGGAATGCGGCCAGATATGTAATGGAACCCGTAAATCAAGATCAAAAACCAGGACCCATGGACGAGGAGTTCAACCAGAAGTTAAAGCAGGTTATTCATGACGTTACCGACCAGCTAGAGAATTTGAAGATCGGCCTCGCCGCCGAGACCGTTTACAATGAGTTCTGGCACTGGTTTTGCGATAAAGCAATTGAAGACAACAAGTCGTGTGAGCTCTCAAGTGACGCACTGAGGCGGGGGTTTGTAGTCTTCTTGAAGCTACTTCATCCTTTCACTCCTTTCGTAACTGAGGCGATCTGGCAGAATATGATCAAAGATGGGTTACTGCTTGCAAGCACCTGGCCTGATGCTTAAGATGAAGTGATGCGCGCCAGACAGAAAAAATATACTTCCCCGATCTATTTATCGCTCCTCCATTTCCTGCCGTCGCTTTTGCTTCTTGGCTTGGTCGCAATCGGAATTATGAGCCTGAAAACGGGAGAGCAAGGTGCGGTGCTAGGATCTCAAACAACACTCCCCCAGATCAAAACAGAAACTGTCGAAGACAGACTTGGAAAATTGATGGAGGTAGCCAGGACGGTGAAGTCCGAGGCGGTCGAACAGGCGGAAATGGAATTACGGAACTGATTATTTGACAGGGGCTTTGGCCGGTGCTTTTGCAGGAGCCTCTTCTTTTTTACTTTCTTCAGTCTTGACCTCTCCCCCTTCAGCTGGGGCTTCGCCGATGATTTCGGTAACAACGGGCTCGACGGGAATAACTTCCTCTTTTTGCTGCTGTGCTACTGAAATGACAACTGCGTCCGGATCATCGAGAACCTCAATTTTCGTACGATCCAGTTTAAGGTCGGAGACCTTGATGACGTCACCGATATTCCTTAGGCTGCTGACGTCAACGGTTATATTTTCTGGCAGGTCGGCGGGGAGGGCTTCGACCTCGATCTCGTCGAGAGTGGTAATAAGAGAAGCTTGAAAATCAGAAACTGCCGGAGATTCACCGATAATCTCAACGGGGACGTTGGCGGTGATCTTTTCCTTGAGGTTGACCTGACGCAAATCGATATGGATGACCTCATCGGTTATTGGGTCCTTCTGGACATTGGTGAACATGACGGGGCGTTCCTCGGTCTCCCCCTCAACCTTGATATAAACAACTTGGGTTTCGCCGGCATGTTCATAGACGGGGCGAAAGACAGTCCCCCTGACCTGGACGGCCGTGCTTTTTACTTTGTTACCAAAAATATTGGCAGGGATGATCCCTTGTTTTCTCAGAGTTTTGACCTTCTTGCCGGTTATTTTCCGTGGTTCGAGCGATAAAGTGATTTTCGCCATGGCTGCTATTTTATCATGAAAGAGATATTGAGGCTATAATGCCTGATTTTTGAAAATGATGCCAAGGTTTTCCTGGCTCGTCTGATTGGTTTGAAAAACGAGTTCTTGGGCCGAAGTTTGTTTGAGGGGCACCGTCATATTCCGAGTAACGAGACTTTTTGGGTAGTGAATTTTAATGGTCAGGGGGTTGTTTAGCGTCCCCGGTTGTTTGAGAACGGCAAGGGTATATGGGATGAACTGTTTCGTGAGATCAAGAAGATAAGGGGAAATAAATTTGACCTCGAGGTGGTGAGCCTGATTGGTCGAGAGGCTGGCCGAGAACTCTATTTTGGTCAAGCTGGATGTGGCTGTCTGAATCAGTGACGCCGAATCCAACACCTGACCATCGAGCGTAAGACTGACTTTTTGTGAGGATGGGGGTAAATACAACTGATAATAGGTTTTGTAAAACAGACCGAAGTTGGTCGGCACCGGGACCGGATAGGAATAGTCGTAGTTTAGGGTGTAACTGACCTGGCCGTTTTCCCCAATCTCTGCCACAAGGTTTTGGGCCCTTTTGAGATAATAATTGAGCTTATTAACACTCATATTACTTTCATTGAAGTAAATCGTATCCGCCTGACACGCCAGCGAAGCAAGCTGGGGGTGACAGTTTGCACCGTTTATAACTCCGCCGAGATTCCCCGCTATAGCCAGTGCCTCCAAGGACGGTGAGCTAAACCAAAGATTGATCTCATTCGCGGCGACTGTTTTGAGTAATGCTCGACTAAGGGCGGCCAAGTTGATTTCACCGGCAAGCAATTTTTGGCCCAAAGTTTGAGTTAGGGCGGTGACAACATCAAGTCCCTTGCTGGCGGTCGGATTGCTGGCTAAGACAAAAATATTGTCAGCTGAAACGTCTTGCCCGTCAGCCAGTTTCGTGGAACCGATCTCTCCAAGTATAAAACGAAGCAGATTCAAGTTTAGACCAAAAACGCCGTCGACCGTCACGCTTTTAAACCTTTGATAAAACCAGGCCATTTGCTCGGCGCTCTTGCCAAAATCAGCATCCAGGTTGCTATCATGAAAACTCCAATTCGTTTGCCCGAGAAGCTGTTTGACAATACTCGGCGGCTCTATCTTTCCCTCGATAAGGCGGTCGAGCGAAAGCGATGAATCGACCTTAAAATCAATCACCCTCCCTTGATCTAGAGTGAGAACTCCATAAGTACTGATAAATCCCCCTGTTGGCCTAAGCTCATTGGTATCCTGAACGATAATTAGGTAACGTTGCAGAGCTTGATTGGAGGCTACTTTTTCGACGAGATCCAAGATCGGAAGCGCCAAAACCGCCTGTGACTTTAATAGACTGATTGACTGGTTGATATCAGATCCGCTCAGACGCTCTTCGTAACCGAACGGCAGTCTAACTTGATCAAGAAGGAGTTGAATTTGAGAGAGGCGTTCTGAAATAGAGATCAGATTTACCCTGAGTGCCGCGGTGGTAGCCTTTGCATCCACACTTTGTTTACCAAGAAGGCCGCGGTAGATCTGATCCCCCAACGAGTAAGTTTCAAGAACCGAGTTGAGAAATGATTGCCCGTGACCGAGTATTAGAAGATAATTGTTTGTCGAGTTGATTGCCTCTTTGGCAAAGATGTTTCCCAACGGAATGACCGACCGAAAGCCGGCCGTAGCCAGCCGATTATAAAATGCCGCTTGCGACAAAGTCGACCTGGCTTTCTTTTCATTGCCGTTTCTGATTTCCTGATAGGCACGATAGGTGTCCGTGGTCGAAAAATAGAGGCCAATAAAGCTGATTACAAATGGAAGAATTGCCAGGCCGGCCACGGCCAAAGCCGCGATAAAGATAGTTTTGGCAAGGGCTCTTTTTTCTTTGACATGTAGACTTGGAACCTCATGCAGCACGAATATCTTCCCGAACATTTTTTTCTGATTTTCTTTTTTCTGCGGTTTAAGCGGTTCTAATCTGTTGAGGGTAGTTTTGGGAACCGGGATGGTTTCCTTATCTATCGGAAAAGAACACTGGCTAAGTATTTTCGAAATATTTTCGGAAAAGCTATTCTTGGGGATCCAGTTCATTAATGCCTGAGTTTGAATAGACTCGTCCATGAGTCCATTCGACTCTCTTTTTTCACGACTGCTTAGATTTATCTCAAGCTGGCTATTTTTCTTTTCAAGACTCCGTTTCAAAAGGTAGGCGATTTCGAGGTCGGTTATTTCCTCCGTCACACCGACAAAGACTTTTCCTGATGTGTTGGTAATAAAGAGACTTTTTACAATCAATTCGCAGAGATCATCTGTTGAGGTGGGGTGGAATTTGACCGAGCCATCCGGAGTAACTTCAACCTCTCCCTCACTACCAATCTGGCAGAGCCAGTTTTCGAACGAATCAACAGCTTCCCCTTCTTTTGTTTGGTACAAATCCCGGGTGATGATCAGACGAAGGTTGTTTTTTCTATCGTTTAGGTATGGTTGAACTAATGAGCGATGCTTTTCCGAAGCGCCATCCCCTTCTTCGCTACAACTAGCAAGGACAAGACATACTTTGCCGGTATATCCGGACAGGCTGTCCAGATCGTTGAGAATAATTTTCCCAAGGTTTTCTACAGAGGCGTCAGTATCGTAGACCAAAAGACGATAGTCGGTATCTTTGGTTTTATTTTTTTCCGTCCTGAGGTTACTTTTTTCCAAACACTTATCAATTTCCTGCGTCAGCGGTTCGTTGTTTCCAGCAAGGTAAATCGTGGCAATTGAAGCAGGCATTCTTATTTCAGTATACCAATCACATGAGCTGTTATCTTTGATAGTTTTCTCATTATCATTGTTATTACTTTTTTTCTTTCTTGTTTTCTTTCTATTCCAGCTTCGTTTTACATTTTATTTTTTATGTTTTTGTTCTTACTGGCTCACATGAAAATCTGATGCGTATCCCTTAACACTGTTATCCACAGCGATTAGACTAATGCGTTGAGACAGGTTGAAAATTTATTTGAGGGAGTCCAGCGCTTGGTTGACCAATTGGTCAGCCCGTTTATTCTCGTGACGTCTGACGTGTCTAAAGTTGATAGCTTTTAGCAAGTTTTTATCCTTCAGTTCTTTGATGAGAAGATGGACTTCTTTGACGAGAGATTGAAGATGTGTCTCCTTGACCCGGTATTTGCCTAGTATCTGGCGGACGATCAGCTCCGAGTCGAGAATAAAAGTTAGGGTTTCGGTAGTGAGGTCTTTTTTGCCAATGAGCTGAAGGGCAATGATGACAGCCTTATACTCGGCGGTATTGTTTGTTTGGTCACCGATAGTTTCGGAGTGTTCAAATAGATAGTCGGAGTCTTCTTTCTTTCCCGAAATAACAATTCCGACGGCGGCCGGACCAGGATTCCCCCGGGCACCACCGTCTGTGTTAATGATGATTTCTTGATAGTTCATTTCGATGTCTTGCTATTAGGGCGAAGGCGAGAACGATTATAAGCTGGTTTTGGGGTAACGTCCACCAGTAGTGGTCGAGAGATCCAGTCATTAGGATTATTCCGGCAAGATCTAGCAGATAGGAGCGGGTTTCTTTTCTTTTGATTAAATTTGCAATGGGGGTTCGAAAGACTAGCACGACCATAATAACCCCCAAGGCTCCCAGCTCTGTCAGCATTAGTAGGAATGTGTTGTGGACGGGCTGGAGAGTAGTGTAGGAAATCTGGTTTGCAGGCAGGATTTCGGAGAAGGCGGGAATGAAACGCCTGAGTCCAACTCCCATGATCCAACGATCGGAGATCATATTCAGAGAGGGCAGAAGTAAATAGTGGCGGGCGGTAAATGATTGAGCTAACCAGGCAGGAAGAGCAATAATATCTTTGGCCAATGGCGCCAAAGACAAGAGGATACTAATGATGAGGCTTCGGGCGAAACTGACTTTAACAACCTGAATGATGACAAAGGAAAGAATCGCCGCTTTTGAAAATGTGAGCATAAGTACCAGGGCGAGAAGAAACTTGGTAGATTTCTTTTTTATTGTTAGGGAGAGAATAACAAAAGAAACTAGAAGATAACCCGCCAGAGAGTTTGGGTGAGAAAAGGTAGAGTAGGGTCGCATTATTGGTGAGGGCAGAAAGGGAATGGTATGGTTGATCTTGGCTACATTGGAAAGCAGTGGGGTGATCTCCCGCTCGCCAAGATAATAAAAGATACCCCCAAGAGACGATTGGGAAAGGAATTGGGTAAGCGCAAGAAGAATGACAATGCCTAGGGAAATGCTAAACGGGCGAACGACCATTCGTTTTAGATCTTTGGTTCCTTTTAGAGCGATAAACAGCAGAAGGTATTCGAGCAGTTTCAGCCATGCAAAAACGGTGATCAAGCTGAACGAGGCAGTCCACAGATTCAAGATAATCAGGACGATGAGCAAGCGGCCGGGAAAGGAGATGATGAAATTCCGGATGGTTGAAATAATCAAACGATAGTTTAGAACCAGAAAGAGCAAGATAAAAATATCAGTTAGATAAAGAGTTGGAGCAAGATAGTCAATCTTGAAGCTTTTGACGTATGTTTCGGGTAGCCAAAGATGATAGCCGAGCTGGAAGGGAAGTGAAAAGATCACCAAAAATAGGGTCAGACGTTTGAGCACTACAGAAGATTGTACCCCGACTATTTGAGTTTGGGGATGACGAGAAGCTGACGTAAGGGAGCGTTGCCGCGAGATTCGGTGGTAACATCGGGGTGGTTTTCCAAATGTAGATGGACGATTCGTCGCTCATATGAGGAAAGATTTCCCAGAACGACTTCCTCGTTCAGAGACAAGGCTTTTTCGGCGGCGGTTTCGGCTAGGTGACGGAGCGAGTCCTCACGGCGTTCTTGATAGTCATTGATATTGACGGAGACGCGGTACCAGACGCCGGTGCGCTGGCTGATCATAAGAGACAGAAGCAGCTGAAGAGCGGTGAGACCCTCGCCATGATGGCCGATGTAAATGCCGGTTTGGTCTTCGGGAAGCTGAATGCCAACTTTGACTGCATCCTCGACCCCGCCTGCATCAGCTGAGCTGGAAGCACTGCGGGCAGGTTCTATTTCAACGGTATATTGGTCTGGTGAGAGATCTAGTAAAGAGAGAACATTCTCGACTAGTTTTTGGGCTTTTAGTTCCGCCATAATTTATATTGACTTGATAATGCGTAGTCTGGCCAGGACCGGTTTGAGGCCGCCTAGTCCGCTGATTATATACTGCTGAACGAGTGAAAAGAGAGTGGTAATGACCCAGTAGAGGGCAAGACCGGAAGGAAAATTGAGGGCAATAATAACAGTCATGGCCGGCATGATGTAAAGCATCTGTTGGGACATGCTCTGGGCCATCTCGAGACTATCTTCTTCTTTTTGTTTCTCTTTTTTATTTTTTGGTGCTTTGAGATGACCCTCAAGACCGGAGGTCATCATGAATGAGAAGATCAACTGAGTCAGTCCGGCGAGGATGGGCAAGATGTAGTATTGATCTGGCTTGCCGAGGTTGAGCCAAAAGAAATTTAGGTTCAGGGAGTGACCGTTGAACTGGCCAGTATTGATGAAATCGATAAATACCTGATAGAGGGCAATTAGAACGAGAAGTTGGGCAACCTGAGGAAGACAACCGGCAGCAGGATTGACGCCGTGCTGTTTGTAGAGATCCAGCTGGGCGAGCTGAAGTTTTTGTTTGTCTTTGTGTTTTTCTTTGAGTTTGTCAAGATGAGGTTTGAGTTCCTGCATCTTTTTAGCTGAACGAAGTGAGGGGATAGTAACCGGGACGAGAACACCGCGGATAACGACGGTGAGAAGAATAATGGCAAGACCGAGATTCTCCCCCGAGATGCCATAAAGAAAAACCAGAAGAGAAGTAATTGGGCCGGTGAGAAAGTTCAACATTTCAAGTTAATATTTATGATTTGATATTTCACCTGCCCGCATCCCGCTAGGCGGGAAGCTTTTGCAGGCAGGGGTACGGGGTCGAGGTGAGGTGAGTGCGAGAAAGGATGACAGCGAAGAAGCCGTCGAAAACCCAGTAAACCTCCGTGAATGATACCATACTTACGCACCGCTGTAGCAAAGTAGACCGAGCAAGTCGGGGAAAAAAGGCAGGCATAGTACGAACCAAACAAAGACCGTCCAAAAATGTGTTGAATGGGGGAGATAAAGCGCCGGTAGAGGCGAAAAAACATAGACTTAGTGAGTATTTAGTATCTTGATAAGATCAGCCAGGATCTGGTCAGTCGTCGCGCCCAGGAGACTCCTTTTGGGAATAAGGATTACATCTATGCCTCCCGGGAGCTTACTAAGATTAAGACGGAGAATTTCGGTCAGACGACGCTTGAGCTGGTGGCGATCGCTGCTTTTGACCAAGAATTTTTTACTTACGAGAACGGTAAGTCTGATAGGAGATGAAATGTCAGCACGAGGGGCGATCAGAAAGGTAAAGAACGAAGAGGAAAGGGTTCCGCCCTCACTTTCAATCCGAAAGCGATCAGTTTTGAGACTAAGTCGATTCGCTTTACTTAACATCGATGATGCTATTATCCGGCTTAAGCGGCGAGTTTGTGGCGACCACGAAGACGACGGCGCTGCAGGACCTGACGGCCGGTTTTGGTAGCCATGCGCTCACGGAAGCCATGTTTTCGGGCACGTTTTAGTTTTTTTGGTTGATAAGTTCTCTTTGGCACAACCTCATATTTTACACGCGAACCGGCATAAGGTAAAGCATAATGGCAATGGAGATGGTTTTTTGTATCCAATCGCAGATTTTAAATAGACTTGACGGCGCAAAACTTTCTTTTTGTTCGGGTATATTGGGGGTGGACAAAATGTGGAAAACTTGTAAAACCGTGGGTAGTTATGCAAGTCAACGAAGCGGCAATCTGGACAAGTGTTTGTGGCGACCTGGAAGTGGCGATGAGCAACGCGACTTTTAGCTACTGGATCCGACCCTGCTTTATCAAGGGTATCACCGAAATAGATAGTGAAAGAGTCATCGTCGAGGTCGCCAGCCCATCTGCTTTCCATTTACAGCAAATTGATGCCCGCTACTACGGTCAGATCAAACAAGCTCTGGAAAAACAGCTGGGGAAGAGAGTGGAGCTCGCCTTGGTCGTCGGATCCTCCTCCGCCCGTGTTACGGAAGGACAAGGCGGCGGCAGGCAAGAAGAAAACGAGACAATCAAGACTGGTTTGTTCGAGGAAAGAAAAATCGAACAGCCGGAAACGAAAGGACTTTTCCCACGTTTTAACTTTGATTCCTTTGTAGTTGGCCGGTCGAACAACCTAGCCTATGCCGCAGCCAAGGCAGTGGTTGAGTACCCGGGAGTGCGCTATAACCCATTATTTATTTGGGGTGGGGTGGGGGTAGGGAAGACTCACCTGATGCAGGCGGTCGGCCATGCTCTAGTTTCAAAAGGCTTTAAAAAAGTAACCTGTGTCACCAGCGAACAATTTACCAACGACCTCGTCAATTCACTCCGGTCCAAAACGGTTGGCGCCTTCAAGAAACAATATCGGGAAGTGGGGGCTTTGCTGATCGACGACGTCCAGTTCTTCTCCGGTAAGGAGGCGAGTCAGGAGGAGTTCTTTCATACATTCAATCAACTTTATTCCAACGGCGTGCCGATCATTATGACCTCCGACCGGAAGCCGCAGGAGATCGAGAAATTGGAAGAGAGGTTGACTTCCCGATTCTTGGGGGGGCTGCCGGTAGACATTGGTCTGCCTGATTATGAGATGAGGGTGGCGATCCTGCGACAAAAGGCAGTGGAACTACATGCGAACGCCTCTCCCGAGATCATCAATCTGATCGCGAGCAACGTCATGACCAATGCCCGCGAGCTGGAGGGCGTTTTTGTCCGAATTATTAATGAGGCGAGTCTATCCGGGGGAGCGGTAAATCAAGCTTTAGTTGAAAAAATCGTCGGAGTAAAACACGAAAGGGAAAATAGGAAACTCAGACCAATTCAGTTGATCAGCCTGGTAGCAAAACACTTTGACTTTAAGAATAAGGATATTGTAGGTAAAAGCCGAAAGGCCGAACTGGTCGAGGCAAGGCACGTGGCGATTTATCTACTACGTGACGAGCTCGGCCTGCAGCTGACGAAGATAGGGGAGCTGATGGGCGGCCGCGACCATACGACGATCATGCATGCGGAAGAAAAAATGAAACGTGAATTTGAATCAAACCAGACTGTCCGCGAAAAGATCATGAAACTGCGTCAGGATATGTATTTGTAAAAATGTTAATTAATGGGGACAAAAAGCAAAGAAACAGAAAAGTTAGCAATAATTATTCACAAGAGAATCCACATAATAGTCTAGAAATGCACAAAATTGGAAAGCCCGGAACCCAGAAATCAGTAATAAAAGATGGAAGAATCAATTAATAATCACTTAAACACATTGGTGGTAGGCAAGAACCAGCCGTGTTGTTAACATATCTACAGACTCTATTAATACTAAGTACTAAATATTAAGAATAAAGTAATAGAAGAAAGAGCATGAAAGTCAGTATTTTGACGGAAAACTTAAAGAAAGGATTGTCGATCGCGATGAGGGGAGTATCCACGCGGGTGCAGTTACCGATTCTCTCAACGGTTCTTCTTAAGGCGGGCAAGGAGGGGCTCGTCATTTCAGCGACAGACTTGGAACTATCATTCAAAGTCAAAGTGCGGGCAAAAGTGGAGGAGGAAGGTGAGATGGCGATTCCGGCAAAGTTGTTTTCTGATCTGGTGGCGACACTGCCGGTGGGTGTAATCGAACTAACGGGCGAAAAACAAACTTTGATAATCAAGGGCGAAAAAGTAAAAGCGGAGGTGGTCGGGCAGGGAAGCGAGGAGTTTCCCAGTTTGCCCAAAGCCCGCGGCAAGGGACTGGAACTATCAATCGAAGAATTGCAGGAGAAAGTGGAGAGGGTCGGCATTGCGGCAGCCAAAGATGACTCCCGACCGATCCTGGCCGGAGTACTGTGGGTTTTTTCGGAGAAGAAAGCAACCTTGGTCGCAACCGACGGTTATCGGGTGGGGGTAGATACTCTGAAAAATGGGGTCTCAGGGGGCGTGGAAGCCGGCGAGAAGTTTGTCCTGCCGGTGAGAGCGCTGATGGAGCTAACGCGGGTTCTCACGCCCTCAATGAAGTCGGTGATTGTCGAGTTTGATAAAGATAAGCAGCAGGTAGTCTTTTCGGCCGACGATCTGGAGATGAGTAGTCGGTTGATCGCGGGGGAGTTCCCGCCTTACAGTAAGGTGATCCCGACGGAAAAGAAAATAACGGTGACTTTGGAGAAAGAAGCTTTGGTGGAGGCGGTGAAGCGAGCGTCTTTGTTTGCCCGTGATAGTGCAAACGTGGTGAAGCTGCTGGTCAAGCAGGATGGGATCAGCGTGACGGCTCAAAGTGATCAGGTTGGAGGGAGTCAGTCTTCTTTGGAAGCGGAGGTGGAGGGAGAAGAGGTTAAAATTGCTTTTAATGCCCGTTACTTATTGGATTACCTGGGAGTAGTGAAAGGTGAAAAAGTGACGATGGAAACCGAAGGGGAGTTAAAGCCGGCGGTATTTCGGATCCCAAAAAGTGAATTCCTGCACGTGATCATGCCGGTGAGAACGCAGAACTAGTAGATATGACCAGACTTGAAGATAAGGATAAGAATGAGCTGAAACCGGACGATACGCTGGATAAGGTGATTATCGGGAAACCGGAGGATCATAGTGAGATGGAGGAGAGAGCAAGAGAATCTGCACATAGGCTAGCTAAGAAGGTGCGGAATGAATTGGCAGATACTCAGGATGAGTTTGAGGCTGAAATGACGGTACTCGCCGTTGAGATGTTCAGGTCGGAGTCGGGTGCGGACGGAGTGGATCAAGCCGCCAGAATAAGAAGGGAAGGCTGGAAAAAACAGGTGGAGAAGATATACGAAAGAGCGGCCTTTCAAATGTTGGAGGGGGAAACCAAATACTCGCATGCCCAAAACTATGTTGGAGAACGAGCAGTCACTTTTGGAAGGAGGCTCTCGACCTGTATTGTAGCCTCAACCGTTAATTGTTTAACCGCTTGCGGTCTAAAAATAAAGAACCCTGCCACAACGGAGGACGGGATTATCAAAAAGCTTCTCTTGAGAGAAGGAAATCCAGTGACGATTAGCGAAGATGGGTATTTTGGTGCACATACACCAGTAACAATATGCCAAATTCTGAACACTGAACCGCAGTTCGGTAAGTATAGATATGAGGCGGCGATTCTTCGTCCAACGGTGGTTGAGTTGCTTAACGCCATTTTTGAGGGCCAGAAGGTTGTGTTCTCTCGAAACCAGCATGCAAAATCAATTATCGGATACAACGTTGATGCGGCGGGGCAAATCGTCTTCCAGATCGTCGACCCTTTGGATAGAAGTCGAAACGGAAGACCCGGAGTTGATGATGTTGAGCTAACAGAGTTTATTAATGGATCAAACAGATTTGGAGCATTATCAGGGTTTGAAGTATTTGTGGCGGTAAAAGTGACAAACAAGATGGATGAAGAGGTCGCTTCACAAGAACATGAGGCACTATTGGCTACTGGAGCTTGAGGGCGGGGGTGGCGAGGGTGATGTTTAGAGTGCCGTAGGTCTTTGACTGGCTAGTGCCGGTGAGAAAAACGTAAGGAGTAACGGCGGAGGAGGTAGGATTGGTGAGATAGCCGACGTAGCCTCCAGTGATGGTGATGGAATTCATCACCTCTTCTTTGTCCGAGAGTTCAAAGGCACGACTGCCGCTCTCGGCAATTATTTCGAAATTTTCGGCGGGTGTTTCTTTGATCTGACTTAAGGATTTGAGATCGTAGTCCGGGCTGAGACTGATTTGAGAAAAGGGAAGTAAAAGGCGCAAACTGACAAGCGGACCATAGAGACTGTAGCGGGCAGTGACGGCGGGGACACCGCGATAGGTGAGGGCGAAGTTGCGGAAGGAGTAGTTGAGGTTAACTTCGGCAAAGGTAGCTTGGCTTTGAACTGATGGAACGTAGCGTTCATCCGCAACAATGAGATATTTTACTTCTCCCGGAACAAGAGAAAAGTTCTCCGACAAATTGAGAACGGGAGTAAGCAGGTTAATCAGATTGGTAATTAGAATATCGGAATTAATTTTTTGACCGGTAGTCGGTATGGGTTTGAGATCCTGATTAAGAGAGTAGGAGGCTATTTTGTCTCTGAGATTGACGTAGAAGCTACCGGCGTTATCTGTGGAAACCCAGGTGTAGAGCGGTTGGTTGGGGAGCTTTACGGGTTGAGTAGTGATTCCAAGCATCTTGGCGAGAGGAGAATAGGTATTTGGATCTGCAAGTGGCCCGGCGACATGAATGACAGACAATGTTTCCGGGATTGGAAGCGTGTCGAGACGCCAAATGATACGAGAAGCAGGCTTGAAACCAGTATTAATAGGGGGAAGTGCAGTAACCGGGCTAGTGGGCACAGGTGTGGGCCTGGGGATGGTTATTTCCGGAACTTTTACGGATGGAGCCGCGAAATAGAAATAGGCACCAATTAGCGCGAGTAGAAAAAGAATTATAAAGAGCCAGTATTTCGAAAGGAGAGTTTTAATTTTCATAGTTTACGGTAGATTAACTTGACAGTTGCCATAGTCAATACAGCCCGGAGCGACGCGTTTGGGGAGGAATTGGTTGATATCTCCCAGATTTCCCCCTCTGATTTCATAGTGTAAATGGTTGCCGGTAGAGTTGCCAGTGCTATTGACGTAGCCGATGATCTCGCCTTTCTGGACTAATTTTTCACCAGAGAAGGCGCCGGTAACCATGTGGGCGTAGCGGGTAGTGAAAGCGATTCCATTACAGGTGCCGGAGACGTCGACGAAGTTTCCATAAGGGCCGAGACTGGGATCGTAGCGGCCCAGGCCATTATGAGTGGCGATGATGGGAGTGCCGAGGCCAACACCAACATCAATAGCCTCAACATTTCGGTGGGTCGAGGTAGTGCGAGGACCTTGGGTAACGTAACCTGAAGCCAGGGGCCAGCCGGAAGGACAGCCTTCGGGGACAACTCCGCCGGAAACGACAGAATAGGGAGCGCCTTGGGCGGATTCGAGGTGGGCAATACCGGCGATGACGGGAGCAATCCCGATCACGGTGATGTAGAGAATAAAACCAACAAATGTGGAACCCATGATGATAATAGCGGCGGAAGAAGCGGCGACGGCAGTAACGGTGGCAAGGCTACCCAGGACCCCCCCAATTCCCGCGACTGCAAGTAGGGGCACGGCCAGCAAGTCACGGGCCTCAAGAGGTTTGCCATAGATACTGGTAACCATGTCATTGACGAGCCCAAAAACTTTTTTAGCGACTTCTGCGCCAACCATCAAAGCGGCTTGAATGATGAGAGAAATGCCAGCAGTGCTGACGCCAAGAGCGGCAGAAAGACCGGCAACGACGGCAGTGGCACCAATTTTTTCTAGGGCAAGGGCTCCTAATTTTTGAACTCCTTTTTGTAATCCTTCTTTGAGGAGAAACTCGGCTCCTTTTTTGAGAGTTTCATTAGCAATTCGGCTGACAAATTTTTGAGCGATCAAATTGGTAAATTGAGCGGCAATACGGTTTCCGAACTGTCTGCCAATGTAGCTCTGGATGGATTGAAATGGATGGGTAATGAAGTTGAAGATCCGGCCGGCGCGGCCCGGGAGAAAGCCGGATATCTGATTTGAGGCAGATTGAATTTGTCTACCAATGTTTGAAAGTGCTCCCGGAGGAGTAGGGGCGGGGAGATGAGGCGGAGGAGTTCCGGCCTGGGCAGCTTGTTGACGGAGTCGCGGAGAGATCTCCAGTCCAAGTTCATTTTTCGGATTTTCGAGATGATGAAGGCTTCGGTCGAGCTGTTCTTTGATTTTTGGACGTTCCCTGAAAAACTGAGCCAGTTTTGAGGTAGGATGAACGGTAATTTCCTGATCGACTTTTTTCTGATCGTAGCCCATGGAGAGGAGGCGAATGGCGATAGGGGCGACGAGTGGGTTGACGGGAGCTAGTTTTTCGTAGACAGTGGCTACGGTTTCGGCCTTTTGTGTCGAGGCAACGCGGGTGAGCAAATTGGCGCCAATAAGAATCTGGGTGAGTTGGTTTCCCTGGGTTTGAGTAATGCTGCCGGTAAGCGAATCCATCACTTGTTCGGTTTTGGAATTAAGAATAACGGCGGTGACAAACTTTTCGGAAATGATTTGAGCCTGTTCGATCTTGTCTTCGATGGGAGCGGGAAGGTTAAAAGTGACCGGAGGGAGAGTGACAGGAGGCAGAATGATGGTCTCAAGATTGGCAATGGCAATCTGCGGTGTGATTTGGACCATAGCGGGGAGATCGTAGCGGGGGGTGGGGGTGATCAGAACGACTTTTTCTTCGACTTGACGGTGGAGATCAGCAACGGGGGAACTAAACTCTGGAACGGCTTCGGCGAGAGCAATCTGGACTATTTGGTCTCGGATGACGGGATCTTTGATATCCAGACGGAGGGGAACATCATCCTTGACGTCGATTTCGCCGATGGCGGCGGAAGCAACAATAATATCAGCCAGATTTTTGACGGTTTCCCCCCTTTGTTCTACGGTGATCTGAATTTTTTGCTCTTTTTCGACCTGGGGAAGGACGAAGTTGATGAGATCCCGACTGATGGCAGCAATTAGAGGTTCGGGTGCGTCTTTCGGTTTTGAATTTACCTCCTGGTTAATTTCGGCGAGAGCGGCGTTGTCTTTCTGACTGGCGTTTTTGGCAATTTCGAGGACAGTACGGCGGACGATCTGGAGGGCCACCAGACGTTTGATCAGATTTCTGGTATCTATATTTTCTTTGGCGAGTTTTTCATCAATCCGGCGGTTGATTTCATCTTGGGCTTCTTTGTCCGCGAGAAGCAGTTTGACGTTGGCGGCGATAACTGCGGTTGGAACGGCAGCAGTAGCGGCAGTTGGGATTTCTTTGGTTTCCTCTATTTCCGCTTCTGGTTCCGCGGCCTCGACTTCCTTGGTTTTTTCTTCTTCCAACCTCTCTTCGGTAGGTAGGCGGGCTTCTTCCCGGAGGGCGAGGTAGGCGGCATAATCGCTTGCCAGATTGACATAATGGGCATATTCTGCGAAAGGTACCCGCTCTTTTTGGATAACATCCTTCCAGGAAAACTTTTCATCGGCACTGTATCTTCTGAGCAGATAATCAATAAGAAAGTCATGGAGTTCTTTAATTTGTTTTTGGAGGCGTTCATTGGCAATGATTTTTTCAATGATTCCGGCTACATCACCCATGATGGAGGGTGGTATTTCGGAGAGAAAGGCGGTAAGATCGCCTTTGGTAAATTCGAAAAGATCCTTGAAACTAATAAGTCGGGGGTCGTCGATGAGGGCCAGAATTAATTTTTGGCAGGCGAGGGCAGTTTCTTGGTCTGCTTGGCTGAGATCTTTGTGGCCTGACTGAAAGTTGGCAAGAATTGTGCCCGTGGCAAGAACTAGATCAACATCTTCGTAGGAAAGCGCCATAGCTATAGTTTATCAGGGGAAGCCTGTCTCTGACGTTCGATGACTTCGGTGGGTTTGCTGGTCGCGAGTGCGTGCTCATCGGGGGAAGAAATGACTCGAACAGCGACGTGGTTTTGACCGGCAAAGAAAAGTCCCTCGCCGACGCCGGCAGAGAGAAGCATGTGTTTTTCGCCCTGGGAAAGATAGAAGACGTCGGCCACCTGATCAACAGCAGCAGGAGACTGTTTGAAGAGCATCTGCAGGGCGCTATTGGTGACGATAGCTTTGCCATATGGAGATGTCAGAAAATCGTCGGCGTTTTGGGAAATGACGGTGACGCCGAGATAATACTTGCGGGCGCGCTTGACAAAACCCTGGAGGATCTTGGCTGAGTCTTCGTAGCGCATGAGATACCAAGCCTCGTCGACAATGAGGAGCCGGCGTTTGAGATCTTTTCTGACCTTGGTCCAGACGTAATCAAGAATGATGAACATGACAATAGGGCGGATCTCATCGGCGAGCTCGCGGAGGGTGAAGACGGTGACCTTGCTATCGAGGGAGATGTTGCTTTGTTGGTCGAAGATGCCTTTGACGGCACCCATGACATATTTTTCGAGGCGGGCGGAAAGATTTTTGGCGCTTTCATCTTCCATGCCAATGAGGGAGCGATAGAGATCTTCCATACGGGGAGCCTCGAGGGTATGGGTTGAGGGATCTTCGGTGATACCTTTCTGGCGGTAGGTGAGGACCAAGGCGCGATTTAGGGTCGCATCCTCGGTTGGAGACATCTGACCCAACATAATCTTCAGGAGCGATTGGAGGAAGAGATACTTGTAGCCCATCTCATCCTCGGTGCTGTCGCTGACGTTGGCGATCTGGAAAGGATTAACTTTATTCTGGGAAGAAGATGAAAAATTGATGTAATTACCGCCAATAGCCTTTGCAATCATTTCGTACTCGTTCTCGGGGTCGAGGACGATCGCTTCGGTATCAAACATCAATGCGCGCATGATCTCCAACTTCACAAAATAGGAGTTGTGAACGAACATTCCACCATGACCAGTCAGAAAGACCTGATTATTGACGGTCAGATCATATACGTGGGGATGACGGGATTTGATTTTTTCGATTTTCTCGATTGGATCCCAGAAGAGGTCTGAATTAGCAAGTGTGGAGATGTCTGAAAGAATGTCCTCTATTTTTTTAATTTTATCCTGCAATTTTAGATATTGTCTTAAAAGATACTGGCTTGCCTTGTAGACACGATCATAAATAGTGTTGGCATTGGTTTGGGTGACGGCGTTCCAGAGTGTATTGTCAAAATCGCCAAGCGATAGACCAAGGGTCTTGAAAGAGTGGTTAATGGCTCCATATATTTGTTCTTTTGTAAATACTGGCCCATGGAGAGTTTCATAGACTTTTAGAACCGTATTTATTTGGGGGGCGACCTGGCGTTTTTTCATAATGCGCCAGGTTTGACCAAGGTTTTGCCAAAGCTTTTTGTTTAGTGATTTTTTGACTGATCCTTCCAGAGCCAGGTCTTGCCATTGAGGAAGTTTGAGCAAAGTAAAGATATTTTCAGCTTCGTTCTCAATTTCTTTTAGTCTCGGTTTGACCTCATCAATTACCTTGAGGAGCTCCTTTGGAGTGGGATTATAGAAACCGTCCTTGATGTTAATCAGCCGTTGGGGAGCCTTGTTGTTTGAGTTATAGAGGGTCGAATAGATTTTTTTGAAGGACTTTTGGAGGTTTGGGATGATATCAGCATTGGGATTGCCAATTTTTCCGAGTAGTTTTTGGAGCTTCTGGTTTTTGTAATCAAGGTTGAAACCAATTTGTTTGGCAAATTTCTTGAGGTTGTCTTGGCCGGATATTGTGAGTTGGCAGTAGATGTCGCCAATGTGTTTAGTGTTGGTGGCTTTTTTGAATTTGGGGTGGATTCGAACAATGATGCCAAAGTTATAGAGGAGGTAGGAGAGATCGGAGGCTAGACCCTTTGATTTGGTAACGCAAGTAACTTCGTGTTGTTCGACGCAACCATCACCACTAAAATATGAGCGTAAGTAGGCGGCTTTCAGCTCGTTTTTTTCGGCAAATAGAATTGAGGGTACTCTCTTCGTTCCCGCTTTACCGGCACATTTTTCAAGCTTTAGTTTCCTGATCAGAGATTTTGATCTGATCGAAACCCCCTTAATTTGACCATGGTTTGATAACAGAGAGAAATTATAATCCAGCTTACCGCAGAGGTTTTTAACATGATTGATAATTTGTGGATTCATGGCTGAAATACGAACACTATTAGTTGTATGACAACCCTCTGCTGTATAGTAGCCAAGCAAAGAATAGTATTCTAGCGAATGTTTGGAAGTAGAGGAGGTTGATTCAAGAATCTGGCGGGGAAGGGGGAGATAATCGCCGACTTTGGCCGCTGACCCTTTTGAGACATTGATTTTGGTGTCTTTGAGGGTAAGAAGATTGTGATCAGCAGTGGTGGTAATTTCTCGGCCGGACTTGGTGGTGAAGTGATATAGATTCTTGGGTGATTTCTTGCGGGCGGCGACCGTAACGGCAGACCAACCTCCCTTGAGTGTTTTTGGGTCAAACGAATAAACCTTTATTCCCGGACAGAGATTACCTTCAATATCTTTTTCCAGTTTGATTGAACCTTTTCGTTGGATTATTTTTTCGACTAGGGGACCGATTTTGGCTCTCTTGACCTCGTTTGCCGCATTCTTGATAAACACTTCATCACTATAGGCCAGAGACTTCCCGGCTCCGCTAGTTGCGAGAACCAACATATTCGCATTCTCTAGTGAAAAACGGTCAAAAATAACCAGAGATTCGTTGTGGGCGTTGATGCCATAGAGAATGCCTTTGTTATCGGAAAGCTCGGATGAAGTAAAGGGAAAGGTCGTTGAGAGAGCAGTGGTATCCATATTTCTTGTAATCAGGAGCTTGTCCTTGCAGTAAGGGAGCGTGGTCTTGAAAGCGTCTTCCATGGAAAGGGAAGCGACCTTGGCGACGATGAGGAGCGAACCGAGGGTGCTTTGAACTTGCTGGGTGATGGTATTTAACTCCTTGATGGACTCGGCGGCGATAGTGACGTAAAGCGAGAATTGGAAGAAACGCTCGATGCCTTTGACGAGCTGTTCTTGTAGTGATTTGGCGTCTTCGAGAGCCGCCTGGGTAGCCGCTTGAGGGAGACGGCCCCGTTGGATATCGGAGCTAATCTCAGCTTCCATTTCAGCAATTTTGCGACGAAGTTGGTCGAGAGTGCCCTTGCTTTCGGTAGGATAAATGTACATAGCAATATCAAGGGAGTGATTGAAGTTGATGAGGGGAGAAAGCCAATTAGCGGAAACATAGCGGGGATAACCGACGATAAAAAGAGTGCGAAGATAAGTGTCGCCGATCTTCAGACTTGAAAAGTCGACTTCAATTGCCGGAGGAGCGATAGTATCTTGGATGTTGGTAATTTCAGCAGGAGTTGAGTTGCCGGAGGGTGTTGGGTGGTTGGTCAGAGGGCCGGTGGGGATAGGTGAAGCTATCTGTCCGGCGGGAGAAGTGGGAAGCGGATTGTGGCCTGCGGGGGGGGTAGGAGCCGCAGCTGATTTTTTGTTGAAAAAAGGTAATGCCATATTATTTTTTTGGTAAATTAATTTCCGGTTTTGGTTGGACGATCGTTTTTCCCTGACCTTCTTTTTCCTGAGCCTGCTGAAAAGCGTAAGTGCTGGCCTCAGGGTTGTAGGTGCTATAGAAGAGGCTGATCAATTCGGCGGTGGTCAGTTGACGGGCCTTCAGGCCGATGCGGGCGAATTGACGGATGAGATGGTCACGCTTTGGATAGAGGGCGAGCATGGCTTTTTCCCCGACGTAGCTAAGATCGAAAGGAGGCTTCTGGGGCGCGACGGCGAAGGGGTTGAAGGCGCCGGTGGTAATGCCAAGGTCAATCGTCGAAAAGGGAACAACGACATAGAAACGCTTTTCGAGAACGCGGTTTTCTTTTACCAAACTCTTGATGAACTGACGGTATCTGATGATGGTTTCCTTGATCTTTTGGGAGGCGACGTTTTGAATCCGGTCGTCGAGGAGCTCGATATACTCCGAAACGTCTTTTCTCTGGGAACGGATAAGGATCTGAATAGGGAAGGAAAGGGAGTTGATCAGGGCGGCGTAGGAGTAAATGGTGGCATCCTGTTCTTCGTCAGACAGGAGACCAAAGTTGATGGCGGTGGTTTGGAGCACCAGGGCGACCGAGCCGTCCTTGAGATAGACCAGATGGTCCTTGATGGTATAGATATCGAGCTGTTCTTGGGTGCTGGCCTTGACGTTACTCATTTCAATTTTTTCACGCTACTACTGTCTAGTAAAGATTGCATTTGGATTATGGCAACTTGGTTGAGTTGGACTAAACGCATTGATTGTGGGCTCGGGTTTTTATCTCGCCAGTCTTTGGCGGTCATGCCGAGTAAGGCAACGTTTAACCCGTCGAATTCGACGGGTTTAAATTTGGGATTGTTCAATTTTTCCCACAGGCCTAGGAATTCGATAGTGCTTCGATTTCTCATCCAGTTTTTAATTACATCGTCTGTTTCCGCGGCACCCTTGTATTTAGCGATATCCGTCAGAGAAATAAAATCGGACTCATTTTTCTTAAAAGTTACGATCTCTACACCCTTTACAGTGATTTTTTGTTGTTTTTTGTTGTTCATGGTTTGGCTTGGAGTCGTAATGGTTTGACGATCTGACCGGTAAGAGTTAACGAGTAGGTATCGAAAGTATAGCCAGTCTTCTCGGTGAAGATCTGAAAGTTCCCGTTTTCGAGTGGTTTGGCAAAGAGGAATTGGCCCAACTGATTACTTTTGGTGGCGCGAATGCTGACACCGTTGCTTTTGATCTCGACAAGGCAACCGTCGAGAATCTTGCTCTCGGCGGTGAGGGTCATCCCGACCAGCGTATTGGGGGTCGTGGGGGTAAAGGGAATAGGAAGATTACCGGAGGGAGCGGGGGCGGCTGGAGTCGGGGCAACGGGTTTTGGAGCTGTTGGAATTGCAGGGGTGACTACCGGTGGAGTTGGAGCTACCGGAGTTGGAGCGATTGGTGTTGGAGTAGCGACGGTGACTACCGGAGCAGGTGCCGCCGGTCTAGTTGCGGGCGCCGGAACGACGACGTGAGGCGTAATTTTGGCGGTGGTGACACTAGGTTGGCCTTGCACCCCCTCGCTTTTTTGCCAGGTATATTCGGTGGGTGAGTAAACAGATTTGATGAAGGCAATGAGCCATTTGTCCATGGGGCGGCCTTCGACGGGGAGGAAGGCGATACCGGCTCCCAGAGCGACGAAGATACCGGTAAGCGGGTATTTGAAGAAGAAAGGTAGGGGGAGACTGAAGGTAATGAGGCCCAAAATGATACCTCCGGCGAGCCAGATAAATTGTTTGACGGTCATTTCGCCGATGAGACGGAATTTGTAGCCGGCGACGTCTTGGGGGATGGGGTGCTGTTCGATTGCCATAGCAGTAAGACCCGAGTAATTGGCCTGCCCGCAGTAGCTAAAGCTACAGCTTTTGCAGGCGGGTCCTGATTTAAGTATAGCTAATTAGACCTCTGTTTTACAGGAGTCCCAAGTTGTTCTTAATTGACACCAGTGCACCATGGTGATAATATATGAATATATGCAAACAGTCAGAGCCACAATTACCTTTCCCTATGACTTACACGAGGAGTTGAGGGCCGAAGCTTTTAGACAACGAAAGTCTTTGAGCAGGGTGGTCGTGGAAAAAATCAAGCCTATCAAAAAACATCTTTCGGTCGAAGAACAAATAAAGAGAGACTTCGCTTTGTTTGACAAAGTTGGTAAATCTGGGTTGCAAATTGATTTAGTTAAGGCACTTAGGGAGGATAGGGACAGAGATAATGCTTGAATTAATTGTTGATGCCAGTGTTGCCCTCAAATGGTTCCCATTGAAAGACGAGACGGCCGTATCCGAGTCTCAAGGTGTTTGGGAGGCAATTCAGCTGGGGGAAATTAAGGCCTATGCGCCTTTGTTCATGCTAGTGGAGATAGCCAATGTTTTGGCGAGAAAAAAGAAAGTAGAGATGGTGGTGTTCAGAAAAATTTTAGGGAGGCTGGCGGATTCGAAGATTATTTTTGTTGATTTGAAAAAAGCAGATTTGAAACGACTGGGGATTTTGGTTAATAAATATGACCTAACGGCTTACGACGCCCAATATATACTTTTAGCCAAACAACTAGGCTGCAAACTGGTTACTTACGATGAGGAGTTATTGAGGGTAAAAAGCCTGACGATCAGACCGGCGGCCTTGAAAGATTTGCAGGAATAATCGGACGGGTGTCGGGGTGTGCTAAAATTAGCCGTAGAATATGGGTTATTATTTTCCTGCCTAAAACATGCCTGAATTGAGACCAGAACAAAGAGGTTTTCAGCCGCGGATAGAATATGCGCCACCAACTGATTTGACGGGCGGAGGCGGTGTAAAGTGGGAAACAAGGGTTCAGATGGCAGGACAGCTGAACGATCCGGAGGCTTACAAGCTTGCATTGGAGGCAACGGAAGCAGCCTTGAGGGTAGCGATGGACACTGGTGAAATCGAAGAATATAGAAGGATAAAAGCGGCCAGAGACTCTATCCTTGCAAAAATAACTACTGAGCCGGAAATGGCATCTGGACCCGAGACTGTTCCAATAAGTGAAAAAGAGGCCCGTTTATTTTTCCGAAAGAGGGCTAGGGAGATAGTTCGTATTGCCAGCAGTCCCGGCGATCTTACCCTGAAGGCTGTTTACGATAAGGTTGGAGCCTCGTTGGGGTTTGATCCCAAAAAGGGTTTTGCTGCAAGAGATCTTTTTCCGCGGGAACTGGGGTCGAAATTGGATGAAGTCAAAACGGCCGTAGAAGCTGAGATAGAGCTACGGTGTTTGTTGAGGGCGGCGGAAATAAAAGAAGGTGCTCTGAAGGGCATGGATCGAAGTAGTGCGGCAGAGACTTTCGTAAATGACATGAAGGCAAATAATGTTCCCGTCTTGGAAAGATCGCACTACAAATGGCTAAGAGGGGTAGATGCTCGAGGTGTCGCTAGAGGAATCGATAGTTTGGGTGAAGAGGGGGCGGAGGCACTCACTACACAAAAGATTGATAGGGTGTTCTCGATTTTATTATTAATGGGAGAAAAAGATCCAAAGTTTGATCAGCCTTGGCAAAAGGAATTTGAGAAATATCGGTTGTTTAAGATAAATCCAAATACGAGAAGACCAGAAAATAATCAAAGCTTGAAGAAAAACTATTACGATACAGGTTACCCGGAAGTGAACAGAACCTTAGTCGAAGATGACCTTAGAACACGTTTTGGAAACGATGCTTATACAATTGCTCACCAAATTTTTGCAGCTTACAAAGAGGAGGCGAGATTTACATGGACCCATTACTTGAATAGATATTTTTCTTTTGATGGCTCCAGAAATGCTGCTGCAAATTTGGCAAAAAGGATTTATGTTGGTTGCTCTAGGGTATTTACCGAAGGTTTCCGTACCATTATCTACAAGAAAGACGATGGAACTGAGGTTGAGTATGATGAGACTAAGGGAAACTTGAGAGCTGTCGAAAGGGAAGAGACTTTGAGTGGTGGGGTAACTGTAAAACGCATCTACATTACGCTTGAGGGTGAATCGAAACCGAGGTTGGCAAAGATCAAGGGATATATTGGTGAGTTGAAGGGGCTTGCCTTATCTCCTTTAACGGTAAAGGGAGTCGAAGCAAAAATCGACGATCCTCTGACAGGTGACCAAGTGGACAAGCTGAAACAAGGCCTTTATCACGAACGTGCCTTGCGGGGTAGATTTTTAGCAGATACACCTTTTGAGGATACTGACTATGTTGCAGATAATAAGATGCCCCAGGCGGTTTCTCTCACCGTTCTTAAGGATGGTGAAGATGTAAGAAAGAGCATTATCGCGATTGGAGAACTTGGCAAAACGGGTGAAAAAGTATCGCGAATTGAGACAG
>MFAI01000018.1:0-849 GCA_001774555.1 Candidatus Collierbacteria bacterium RIFCSPLOWO2_01_FULL_50_23 | reverse complement strand
CAAGCCGATGCTGACTCACAAATGGAGACCGAGTCGTTAAACTCTCTTTGGGCTTTGTCTATTCAGAACCCTGAGAATGTAGCGGATTTGGGGCATCAGACAAAAGCAAAAACATCATTTTTACCTCCTTCTAAGATCAACACTTTGTTTGAAGGCTTAGGGGGAAGAATCCAGGGTGTTTATTATTTGGCAACGGACGTTGCTTATCAAAGATTCGGTTCCATTGCTCAGGCAACAAAGGAAGCAACAATGGTTATTTTGAAGAGTAAAAAACTTCCCGAACCAACTGACAATACGGACGTCCTGGCTTTGCTCTCGGCGGAAGAAAAGGCGACCAAATTAAAGTTACCTTCGATTAGAGGTGGCGTGGCGATGGCTGGTTTTGCTGCTGCAGCAGAGCGAAGCTTAAGAGATTCTGCAAGGATCACAAACGCACTGGGTAGAGCTCTGCATGGGGAGAGATATAAACCCACTGAGAGGTAAGGGATACATCTATTTTGCTTTGAGCTGACTTTCTGCTTCTCTGATTCTGCTTCGGTAGGCATCCGACTCCGGTAGGTTGACTGGTCTACCACGGAGTGCTCCAGCAACATTTTCGGTTTGGCCAATAACCCAGTTGATTGCCTCTGTACCCCTTCCCCTGTTGCCGGCCGCATCGGTACCCAAAGTTTTGTTATACATGCTTCTTGGGTTTGTGTATTGCCCCAAGCCATATTGGAGAGCTTCACCCAAGGCGCCACCGTACTTGAAGGGAGGAACCTTGAGGGCATCCTTGACCATGTCCACATATTTGCTGGCCATCAAGAGAATGAAAAAGCCAATAGTGGCGAGAATTCCGGCGCTATTGAC
>MFAI01000017.1 GCA_001774555.1 Candidatus Collierbacteria bacterium RIFCSPLOWO2_01_FULL_50_23 | reverse complement strand
AATTAATTCAAAAAGAGACCAAAAAAAAGCTAGACATCGACCTCGTCCCCGAAATAATCTTCCTGGGTGAGTTCTGGTTTGGCAACGTCCCAGGTTGCCAAGGCGGGGGGGGTGTCAAGTACCCCATTTGAGGAGAGAGTTGTCTGGGACTAACTGTGCATAAACGGCGGGTGGCATTCTAGGGGCGATGTGGATTCGCTCCTGGTTGTAATAACGGATTTGGGAGTAAACTTCTTCAATTAACTCGCCGACTGTATCGAAACGGTTAAAGTCGCCAAACTCGTCCTTGAATCGGCCAAAGAAAGATTCCTTGTAGCCATTCTGCCACGGAGAGGCCTTGTCACTGACGGAAACCTGAATACCATATTGGAATACAGCGACGACTTGACACTATTAGAAACATGAGCTAATAATGAAGATATAGGAAAGGAGGTGAGACAATGTTAAAAATGCTTGTTATCGCTTTAGTGTTCGTGTTTGCGGTGGTGGTGCTAGGCGGTTTTTTTGGGAAAGCTGAAGCCAAAAGACCGGAGCCCACGCCCACACCAACCGATACGACGAGGCCGCCCCCCGTTTCTCCCGTTTACCCATAACTAGGATAGGGGGCGCGACTGCGAATGTTTATGGTAAAAGACACCACTTTCTGGGGTGGTGTCGTCTTTTGGAAATGTTGTGGAAAAACCTCACCTAGTCAGAATACTGACATCCCTCTCCGTGGGTACAGAGAGGGGAAGGTGAATGTTATTCAGAAGTTGTCGGGGAGGTCGTTTTCGAGAAGAATCCAATCGAATTTGCGGGAGAGACTATCAATCGTGGGCCAGACGGAGGAGTTGTTATCCAGATAGACAACCGGGACTTTACCGGCAATGCCTTTGGAAAGATTTTCTGTTCTTTCGGAGCGGCCAACTAAAATAACTTGATCAAAGACTTCAGCAACCAACGAGCCAATTTTTTCGTGAGTTGAGGATGTTTCTTTGCCCAGCTCGATGATACCCGGAGTGATAAGGGCTTTCTTCCCAGGTAATGATTTTAGATCGAGAATGATTCGGGTGAAACCTTCTTCGTTGCTACTGTAAGCATTATCAATCAAGGTGGCGTTACCTACTTTGATCAACTCCAGACGGTGAGGTGAGGAGACAATTTTTTCGACCGCTTCTTGGATTGCTTTTGGATCGACACCAAGCATGAAGGACATACCAATGGCGGCGGATAGGTTCATCAGGTTGCTGGTGCCGAAAAGTTTGGTTTTGAACGGATACGTCTTCCCCCGATGGACGAGAGAGAAAACCGTACCGTCCTTGTTTATCGTTATGGCTTTGACAAAAAAGTCCGCTTCTGGATTTTCGAGAGAATAGGTTTTTACTTTTTGGTAGGGTGGCAGATCTAGGTGCTCACGGATGTATTTGTTGTCCAGATTAACCAGGGCGTTTTCGGGTCCAACCACGTCGACAATCTCGAACTTTGCCAGGGTGGTATTGGTGAGTGAGCCGAAGCGCTCCAGGTGTTGGGTGCCGATGGCAGTCAGAATAGAGTATTTCGGAGGAACCATGTGGGTGAGCTCTTTGACTTCGCCCCGAACAAAAGCACCCATTTCGCAAACAAAAAAGTTGAGCTTCTTGTGTAATTCCAAGTCGATGACTTTGGCGATGCCGAAAACGGTGTTGTAACTTTCGGGCGTCTTCAGTGTTTGTTTTTCTGTATCCAAAATTCCGGCGAGAAAATCTTTGGTGCTGGTCTTGCCATAAGAGCCGACGATGCCAATGATTGTCAGGTGTGCGTGGTTCAGAATGCGGCGACGGGAGAGCTCGATGGTAACGAAACGGCGGATGATTTCATACGGCTTGATGAGGAGAAAGGACAGGAGAAGAAGAGGAAAGGGTTCGAGAGCAAGGGAGATCGCGGCGATGAGATTAAAAGGGAAACGCGACAAAAAGACGATGAGTATGAGCAGGATAAAAGCAGTCGCCAATATGAGTTTGGTTTTGAAAGTGTAGGCCAGAGGTTTTTTTTGACTGGTCGAAAAAGTCAGTGGATGTTTGAACCACCACTTCATGAAACGCTGCCAGTCATATCCTTCGAGCTGGAGAATGTGGAGTTGGGTTTTAACTGGATTGATCATTGCTTGAGTAGTATTTGATTTAGAACAGCGGCTAATTTGGCCGGATGGGTTAGGTGGGGTAGATGGCCGGTGCCATAGACGACGTGGAGTCTGGCCTGCGGGATGCTTTCGATCAAATATTTTCCGACGTAAGGGATGACCTTATCCTCACTGCCCCAGACTATTTCGGTCGGCACTTTGATTGAGTGAAGGTTAACGCCAAGATTGTATTTCAGAATTTGGTGGAGGACTGTTTTCTGATAGTCGTTTGCCTTGATGTAATCTTTGGGTGCATAGAGACCGAGAATAAAGTTCATGACGTGGGTGGGAAAAAAACGGATAATTGGTTTGACGACTTTGGTGACGCCGATTTTCAACCAAATCTTCGGTCCTCTGACTCGAACAATAGCCGGAGAGATAAAGATAAGTAGACGAGGAAGATGGGGATACTTGATGGCAAGGTCGGCGGCTATTTGACCGCCAAAGGAATGGCCGATGATGATTACCTCTTTTAGTTTCAGCTTATCGATGAAGTTTTTGACAAACTCCCGATACTCCGGAACACCGGAGTGTGCCCCCATATTCTGGGTTCCGCCGAAACCCGGTAGGTCGAGAAGATAATAACAAAAGGAACTATCGAGAAGTTTCATTTCCGGAAGCCAGTAGGCGGCGTTTGATGCCCAGCCATGAAGGAGGAGAATATCTTTTTCGGCCTTCGGATTCACCACCTCGTAATTGGTGAGAACCCCGTTGATAACTGTTTGCACTGCGTCTAATTGTAGCTCACAGGGGGCACAATTCTGATAAAGTGAAGATAATGCCCAACGTTAAAAGACTGGAATCTTTTCTGGCCTCCCGACCGAAGTCTTTTTGGATGACATTGGGGGTAGTGTTGGGTGCAGCCGGACTCTGGGGGGTTTTCCGGGTAGCCAGCGTTACGTCGAAAGCTGAGTTTTCCGGCTATGAAGCGACGCACCCTTTCTTTGCCATCGCCGGGGCGGTCATTGACGGAGACACTTTTGAACTGGATGACGGCAGACTGGTGCGGCTGTTGGGAATCAATGCGCCGGATCGGGGTAGTAAGGGATTTGATACTGCGACCAAGTATCTGACTAGATTGGTTGAGGGGAAACCGGTTTGGTTGGAATACGATCGGTATCAGGATGACAAGTACGGCAGGCTCTTGGCTTGGGTATGGATAGAGTGCGAAGGGAAGCCGGAATTTCCCCCCTTTGATTATATGCATTTATCCAATAAACAGAGTAAAGATGGCTTGTTGGATAACCCCCAAGGGTGTAGTCAAGGGAGACTGGTCAATGAGGTAATCAGACGGAAGGGATTTGCTAAGAGCCTGTTTTATAAAGACAGGGGAGAACTAAAGTATCAAAAAAGACTGGGCAGTTAGAAGGAGACTTTTCCGGAAGTACCAAGACGAAAGTTCGTCAGGTCCATCCCCGGCAATCTGAAGTGAACATTGAAAAAACCATTGCTACCGATGCTTTGAGGTGAGAGGAGGGTGACTTCGGATTCGGAGGCGAAGCCGCTTTTCAGGGTCACCCGTGCGCCTTGCCCCGGGTGGAGCTGATAAAAGTTCTCTTCCGGAACGGGGGTCTCAAAAACGGCTGAGGTGAGCGGCGCGAGGATGATGGGAAAACCTGAGGGGGTGATGTTGATCCCCACAATGAGGCCCTCGGCAGAAACGATGACGGCGTCGGTTGGCGAGTAGAGATTTAGACCGTCAAGCTGTCCCTTGATTTTTTCGACACTTTTCACCGAAACATCGAGCTTGCTTTGAGCAATTTCTTTTTTGGTTTTTTCGTCTTCCGTTTTGGGGACAGGGAGCTGACGGGTTAGTTGGTCGAACTCCGCCCGCGTACGGCGGAAATCTGCCAGTTCGATTTCGAGTTGAGTTTGGATCGGTTTTGGATCGAGCGCAGCCAAGGGGTCACCTTTTTTCACTATTTGGCCCGAATGGCACGAGAGTGAAATTAACTTACCACCTTCGGGGAAACGGAGTGAAATAAGGTTGTTGCTGACGACCTTACCGGAAAATTCGGGCATTAATTAACCTTACCATGGATGTAAATACGATGAACGCGGTTTTCAGAGAGGTCAACCAACACCTCGTATGGACTGGTGCCGATTTTTTTGGCGATCGCCTCAAGGGAACAGAGACTGTCACTTCGGTCATCGAGCAACAAGACGGTAGATTTTGCTGAGGGCGTCGGTTTGATTCGACTGACGTCAACCACGGACTGGTCCATGGAGATACGGCCGACGATCGGGGCAGACTTATTGCGGATCAGGACTTGGGGCCAGGATAGCGGGGCGCGGCGCAGGCCGTCGGCATAGCCCATCATCAGAGTCGCGACAGTTAGCTTTCTCTTCGTAGTATAGGTTCGGTCGTAGCCGATGGTTTCGTTCTTTTGAACTCGGTGGATGCGGCTGATCCTGGTGGTGAGGGCCAGAATTGGTTTGAGATTGATTTTCGGAGAAGTAAAGGAGATGTGGCCGTATAGGGCCAGGCCGGGTCGGACCAGGTCGAAATGGGATTCCTTGAATCTGAAAATTGCGGAGGAAGCGGCGGTGTGGAGAAGGGTATGAGGGAAGAGCCTTTTGATTGGGAGGGCGATTTCTCTAAAGAGACCAAGTTGTTTTTGGGTAAATCGATTATCGCTATCAGCATTGGCGAAGTGGGTAAAGACGCCTTCGAGGATGACATTTTTTTGATTGGTGATGACTTTGATGAAGCCGGTTACCTCGTCTGGTGCCAAACCGGAACGATGCAAACCGGTATCGATTTTTAGGTGAACCAGGGCCTTCGTTTTCGCTCGGCGGGCAATGTTGTTTAATTGTTTTAGTGCGAGCTGATCGCTCACCGTCAGAGAAATCCTTTCTTTGACCGCGTCGGGGAAGTTTTCCTCCGGAATGGGGCTAAGGACGAGGATGGTTGCATCTTTGATGAGGCGACGAATTGCGAGAGCTTCTTCCAGTCGGGCAACACCGAAGTAATTGATCCCTTGATGATGGAGGTGACGAGTGATCGGTAGCAGACCATGACCGTAGGCATTGGCCTTGACCACCGCCATGATCTTGGTTTGTTGGGAAATTGCTTTTTTTATCTGCCTGAGATTGTGGGTGAGATATCTGAGGTTAATGACTGCCTTGGGGAAAGTCAGCATGATCTATAGCATGATACCAGACCACGCAAGCGAGATAATGTAAAATTAGCCCATGAACGAGCCGAAAGTTGGTGAAAAATATAATCCAGCAGAAATCGAGAAAAAATGGATCAGCCGTTGGGAGGAAAAACAGACCTATGCCACACCCGAGAGAAGTAGTAAACCCAAGTCTTATGTTTTGGGGATGTTTCCTTATCCGTCTGGGGAAGGATTGCACACTGGTCACGGACGAATCTTTACGGCAGTGGATGTGATCGGCCGTTATCAACGAATGAAGGGCTATGACGTCCTGATGCCAATGGGTTGGGACGCTTTTGGTCTGCCGGCGGAGAACGCGGCCATCAAAGCGCATAAGAACCCGATCGATATGGTGCCTCACAACGAGGTAAACTTCAAGCGGCAGATGATGAACCTGGGACTGTCATACGACTGGGACCGAGCTTTCTCGACTGCCGATCCGGCCTACTATAAATGGACGCAGTGGCTTTTTTTGAAACTTTATTCGATTAAGAATGATAAAGGCGAGAGGCTGGTTTATCGCAAGGAAGTGTCGATCAACTGGTGTCCATTTTGTAAGACGGGACTGGCGAATGAAGAGGTCCAGGCCGACGGAACTCATGAAAGATGTGGAACGAAGGTAACTCAAAAACTCTTACCCCAGTGGTGCATGCGGATCACCGACTATGCGGACAGATTGTTGAAGGATCTAAATGGACTCGATTGGCCGGAAGGAATCTTGGCACAACAGCGAAACTGGATCGGGAAAGATCGTGGCCTGATGATTAATTTCAAAACCACCGATGGAGAAAATTTGCCGGTCTGGACGAAGTTTTGGGAAACAATTTTCGGAACAACTTTTATCGTAATCTCACCCGAGAAAGTGCTGGAATCGATTGGTAGGGGAAAACAATTCTTTATGGAGGTGAGAAGTTACGTCAACGAAGCGGTCAACAAGAGCGAGCAGACAAGATTGGAAGGTGAAAAAGAGAAAACTGGAGTGAACACGGGACTGGTGGCGGTCAATCCGGCAAACGGAAAAGAGGTGCCCGTTTATGTGGCCGATTATGTATTGGCTAACGTTGGAACTGGTGTGGTGATGGGAGTGCCGGCTCATGACAAGCGCGATTTTGATTTTGCGATCAAGTACGGAATACCGCTACTTCAGGTGGTGGAGTACGAAGATGAGACGATCAATGAAGCGGTGGCCAAAGGTAAAAAGAGCCACGAAGGGGAGGGAAAGCTGGTCAATTCGGGAAAATTTGACGGGATGGACGCCTGGGGGAAGGGCAAGGAAGAGATGGCTACTTGGATGATTAAGGAGGGATATGCCTCGTGGAAGATTAATTATCACTTGCGCGACTGGGTATTCTCGCGCCAAAGGTACTGGGGCGAACCGTTCCCGCTGGTCTATTGCCCAAAATGCGGCGATGAGAATGGAGTGGTGCCGCTAGCGGATGATCAGTTACCCTTGAAACTGCCATATTTGCAAAGTTACGAACCGACGGAAACAGGCCAATCGCCACTTTCCCGGGTAAAAGAATGGGTGGAGACAACCTGCCCCAACTGCGGCGGTCCGGTCAGGCGGGAAACGGATACGATGCCCAACTGGGCGGGGAGCTGCTGGTACTTCCTCCGGTTTGCCGATCCGAATAACGAAAAGGAGGCTTGGAGTAAGAAGGCGATGGCTGACTGGATGCCGGTGGACTGGTACTTCGGGGGTGCCGAGCACGCTGTTTTACATCTTCTCTATGCCCGGTTCTGGACCAAGGCGTTTAACGACCTGGGACTTCTTGACTTCACCGAACCGTTTTTGCGGCTGCGATCCGTGGGGATGGTTCTCGCATCTGACGGTAAGAAAATGAGCAAGAGTCTCGGTAATGTGATCAACCCCGATGATGTGGTGGCCGAGTATGGTGCCGATGCGGTGCGGATCTACGAGTTGTTTATGGGTCCGTGGGAGCAGACCATTTCTTGGAGTCCGAGGTCATTAATTGGCTGCCGCAGATTTGTGGAGAGAGTTTATGATCTGGTAAACC
>MFAI01000016.1:7556-15435 GCA_001774555.1 Candidatus Collierbacteria bacterium RIFCSPLOWO2_01_FULL_50_23 | reverse complement strand
TTTAGTTTATGGCTACTACCAGTAGTGCCCCTTACGTAAAAATGATCAATGGCCGTCCCGCTCAAATAATGCCGGTGGTTCCTGCCCACAGTGCTTACAGCACAGCTGTTGCAGGCGGGCCGTCGGAACCGATGCCGATCGAAGATTATGCCGGGATTTTGGAAATTGCCGGAGCCGATGGTCATGGTGTGGTCCGACCGGAGTTCCGCCCTTCCGATAATGATGTCTATATGATGAGCTCTGTTGTCCGGGCCAACGGACTGCGTCCGGGTGACTACATCACCGGAAAAGCGAGAAAGCCCCGTGAGAACGAACGCTATTGGGGTTTTGTCTCGATCGATACGGTCAATGGAGTCACTCCGGCAGAATTGGTGGGCCGGCCGAAGTTTGAACGCGGTACGCCGATCTATCCTTTTGAAAAAATTAAGCTCGAAAGCGGTAAGGAGCCCTTATCCACCCGTTTGATCGACCTGGTCGCCCCAATCGGCCGAGGCCAACGCGGTTTGATCGTTTCCCCTCCGAAAGCGGGAAAGACGACCGTGATCAAGGAGATCGCTTCCGGAGTGGCTGCCAACTACCCTGACATTCACATTATGGCGGTGCTCGTGGGCGAGCGCCCGGAGGAAGTCACCGATATTGCCCGCCACATTGCCACGATCACCAAGAATTCCAAAATGCCCGGTGAAGTTGCTGCCAGTAACTTCGATGAGAAAGCGGAGGATCAAACCCTTGTTTCCGAGGTCGCCCTCGAGCGCGCCAAGAGATTGGTGGAAATGGGTCATGATGTGGTCATCCTGCTTGACTCGATTACCCGTTTGGCGCGGGCATACAACCTGGCCATCCCGACTTCAGGAAGAACTCTTTCCGGTGGTTTTGACCCGGCAGCCTTGTATCCCCCGAAGAGATTTTTCGGGGCGGCCCGTAAGATCGAGAATGGTGGTAGTTTGACGATCATCGGGACGGCTCTAGTTGACACCGGTTCGAGAATGGATGAGCTTATTTTCGAAGAGTTCAAGGGTACCGGTAACATGGAGCTCAATTTGGACAGAAAGTTGGCCGAGAGACGGATCTACCCGGCGGTCAACGTGATGAGTTCCGGCACCCGCCGCGAGGATCTTTTGTTTGACCCGATTGAGTATCAGAGCATTATCCTGATGCGTCGGATGCTGGATATGCTCAATGACGGCGAAAGAACCGAGGTGATCGTGGAGAGACTAAAGAAGACTAAGACTAACAAAGAGTTCCTGGCTTCACTTAAAGAGGGCTAACTTCCGTGTGGTCTGAAGTAAGATCGGTGGAATAAGATTTGCCGAAGAGACTGATATCCTGGGGAGAGCTTTCCATACCGTGTTGTTTGAGAAGATTGAGTTGGTAAGTCGGTTTCACCTGGGAGGAATCCCCGCTAAGCGGGGCTACCGTCCCAGGAGAAACCTCGTCGAGGGGAAGATCGTAGCTTAGCTGGATCTGAGAGCTGGTTCCGGCTTGGGTGGTGTGAAAAAACCCCACCTCACGTAAGCCATAGTTATCGGAGAGGTCGAAAGTTTTCTGGGAGATACCATCGAAGGGAGCGGGATACTGCAGGAGAGTTTTGGGAAGGGTTGGTTGGGCAGTGAGACGAATGTGAATGGCATTTTCGGGCAAATAAAAACGAAGATAACTGATGTAGTTTCCGCCGTAAAAACGAGGCGGAGCCGGATTTTCCAGGACGGACTTGTTGATAAAAGTTAAATTGATCAGATGGGTGATTTCGGTCTCTCCTTTGGTGATGGTATGGAGCGTTTTTCTTTCGATACAACAGTTGGCTTTGTTGGCACCCATGTTTGTTTCGACCAGCATAACGGTATCGCTGATACAATTTGTACCGCAAGCGGGTACACTGATTTTTCCGGCCCAGCCTTTTTCTTCCAGGACTTTTTGGACTGATTCACTTTGGCTGTTGATCAGGAGGTTCCCGTGATTGAGTTGATCCAAAAGGATTTCGACCAATTGGACATATTGGTCAAATTCGAGAAGAGATAACTTTTTGGTAACGGCCTTGCCGGCGGCGGAGATGACGTCCTTTTTTTGAGTCGAACCCTGAAAGGCGCGCATTTCTGCTTGATTTTGGAGAAGAGTGTATAGGTTATCGGAAGTGAGCGTGAGGTCGTATTCTGGAACAGCGACCCCACCCAGGATCTTGATCATTTTTTCGATCGTCGTCAGGTTCAGGGTGATCAGCAGATCGGGGTTGACCTCGTTGCCTTTTTCAAAAAACCAGCGAATGGTTCCGGCGGCTTTGGTGAAGTCCGGCTCCCAGTCGGAGTCGCGGAGTTTGAACCAGCCCTGTTTGAAAGCGGTTTGGATGGGTGAGGGTGGTTCGACGTGGCCGGGAAGGGCGCCGTCGGGAACATAGATATCCTGGAAGCGAATTGCCACTTCGCCTTTGTCTACGTTCGCCACGGCATATGAACCGAAAAAACCACCATTGGCGCGCATTTCGTAGTTATTCTGGAGCAGAATAAGATAGGTCGTTTTCTGATTGTTGCCAAGGAAGTAGTCGAGATGGGGCAGTAACGGTTTGGTCTGATCGATCAACTTGATGACATCAGCGATCTCCGGTTTACGAAGAAAGAAATTGACAAATTTTATTTTTGGTTCGAGGACGGGAATGGCCTGGAGACACAGGGGTAAGTCTGAGGGCAGTATTGTTGGCCAGGCGGGCAGGCATGGTTTGGAAGCGGGAATGAGAAGACCGATTAGAAAAACGATAATCCGGTTCATTTTTTTTCGGCAACGACTAAGAGGTGGCTGCCAAACTGGGGTAGCCGGTCACCCAGGAACATGCAAAATTCTTTCAGAATTTCCGGAAACCACTTTTTGGTGATGAAGGGACAAAGGAAATTGGCTGAAACGGCGGCTCGCAGACGAAAGTTGGTGGCGTGTAGTTGGGACTTTAGGACGGGAAGGGTATAGAGATGGATGTGGCCGGCGCCAGTAAGGCTATATTCCAGATAATGGGGATAGCTCCCGAAGAGCAGTTTGAGGCGGTTGGTCAGAGAGGCGAGGTTGGGGGTAGAAAGAATCAGGAGTCCGCCCGGCTTGAGGATGCGCCGGATTTCGCCGAGGAAAAAATCGGTGTCGTAGAGGTGCTCGATAACTTCGAGAGCAATGACCAGATCGGCAGTAGCGGACTTGACTTGGAGTGGTTTCCCGAAGTCGTCTCCCTTGGTGATATCAAGGCCTCTCCCGGTGCCCCCGAGAGTTTCGCCTATTAGTTTTGTAAAACTATCATCGGCGGAACCGAGCTCGACAATAAGGGGCCGATTTATCCGACAAAATTTTTTGGCCAAACGAAGGGCTTTTTTCTGGTAGACTTTGTTCGTTAAATCAAGACTTTGATAATGCTGAAATTTCTGGACTTGATCGGCACCTGGAGTAATAGCTTTTCTCATGGCTCAAGTATACCGCCGCCAAACGACTTTATGGATTTTTATTCTTGTTTTCCTGGCTGAAGTTTATCCCCTTTTCTTGGTTATTTTTTTTGAGTTGGTTTTCGGTGAAATTTTCTTTGGGAATGGGGCAGATAAATTTAATTATCCGGTCTTAATTTGGTAAATCCGGCGATTTGGATCAATTTTGCCCCTATCTATTCTCACGCCGCGGTTGGTGCTGTCATCTTGTTTTTTCTCCTGGTTAAGGCAGGGGATAAAGCAGATTATCCTCGACCACGTGAGTGACACCGAGGGCGTGAAGGCGATTCCTATTCTCAGCATTCAGTCCAAAGCGGTTGATAGATTCGACGAGGTCGATCCAGCTTTTGGGAGAGAAACCGGAGAAACCATTGATGCGTCGCTTCTTGTGTTCAAGGGAATAGAGGGAACGGACCGACTCGATCTCGTGATCGGGATAGGTCCAGAGTTTGATGGGGAGCTCGAGGATGATGGCAGCATCCGGGAGGTCCTTCACGTGTTGGTAAACCGCGGGAGGTGTGATGTTCACCGGATGAGTTTTCAGGGGAAAACCGCTTTCCCAAAAAAGAAGAAAAATAAGAGAAACGGTGAGAAAAAATTTGGTCTGGGGTAATAATTTTCTCGCCCACGGAGCCAATTTTTGAGAAATAATGACGGCGGCAGAAATCGCGGCCAGAATAATAAAGCGGCTGGGAGTTCGAAAGCCATTGAAGCCGGGAAAAAGATAATAAAAAAGAGAGTAAGGCAAAGGAATGGGCAAACCAAAAATTCTTAAGTTTTGGCCGAGGACTTTCAGAACCGGACCGAGGGATAAAAGAAGTGAAAAAAGAAAAATAACATTCCAGTATGCGAATCTTGACTGTATCCGTTTGTCAGCGACCGACAGTTTTCCCCTGCGTGGAAAATTTCTTGTTTGCAGTGCGTAGACTCCTGTCTTCGCAGGAGACCATGCTCTACGCACTTTGCAAAATATCGCTGCAAAGGACACAGCCAAGGATTCTAGATTGGAAAGAATCAGCAATGTTATCAGTGTCCAACTGTGGTATTTGATGAAAATCTCCTCGAGGCCGAGGGAGAAGTGGGCGGCGTCGCGGATGGGACGAGTGGCTTCAGGAAAAGAGAAGTGCAGAGAAAGATAAGGGAAGAGCAAGATTAGCCAGAGAGGGAAGAAAACCAGCAATTGAAAAAAAAGTTTTTTCCGGTCTTTGGGTCTCCCCAGAGTGAAAATGAAAACGGCAAAGAAGATGAGGTAGCCTGCGAAAACCGATTCTGCCAAAGCTAAAGTGAGGATGAGAAAGAAAAAGAAATAGCGCCGCTTCAGGAAAAAAAGTAGGCAGGCAAAGAGAGTCCAAAGAGAAAATATCTGAAGATGGGGCAAGTAAGCCAAATGGACACCGGATAAATTGAAGAGCAATGTTCCTGTGAGGGCGGTGAAACTATCCGCCACGAGGTAACGGATCAGGATAAAAAAAGTCACGAAAGTGAGAATAAAGTTGATTGAATAGGCCAGATTAAAAATTACGACCGGGGAAGAAGAAATCAAGCGGAGAGGAATGGTGATAACAGCAGTAGTCAAAAAAAGATCGGAATAAGTCAGTGTATTCTCGTAAGGGGCAAAAAAACGGCCGAAGTAGGGATTTCTGAAATGAAGCAAGTTGTCCTGGACCTGTCCGATGATATAGGCGATCAGGCGGGTGTCATTGTCATCGGGAAGAGTGTTCTTGGAGGAGAGCAGAGCGTGGGGGTAAACCAAAAAGGAAAGGGCTCCCGCCAGAAGGGTAATTAGTACCATGCGACGCATGAGGCGAGTATATCAGCCTGCCCGCAGTTGCTACGCACCAAGCGTTGCAGGCGGGTGTGCTAAAATTGTTCACGCTGAAGATGAAAAAGATAGGGCAGTTTATTGATTCCTGGTTTTTGGGTTTTTACCGATTTATCCGCTTGTTTACCGTCTACTTCCTGAAAGCCTATTTGGCCAGGATTTTTAATGGCTTCGAGGGGGTGAAGGGTGCCGCAGTGGTGAAGATGTATCAGCAGAGAGGAAAGTATGCGACCATCTTTGTTCATGCCGGAGTGGTCAGTGTGATGGCGCTTGGTGTGGCTCTGGGTCCGACTCTGATCGTCGATACCAATCAGTCCCGGGCGGTGATCTCTTCTGCTTTGGGGAATCGAATCGTCTTTGCAGAAGGCCAAGATGAGGCGAAAGTCCTTGGCGAGACGGTGACGGCACAGGATGTGATGACACTAACCCAGATTTCTGATAAGCCACGATCAGATGACGTGGAGTACGAGATACAGAGTGGAGACACATTGGGTTCGATCGCGGAAAAGTTTGGTGTCAGCCAGGACACGATCAAGTGGGAGAACCTAAATATTAAAGAATGGAAAACCCTAAAGGTGGCGGGTAAGATCCTGGTGCCTCCGGTTACGGGGGTGGTCCACACAGTTAAGAGTGGAGAAAACATTTATTCCATCGCGAAAAAATACAATGCTGACGCTCAGTCTATCGTTGATTTTCCCTTTAATGCCTTTACGAATGATGAGACCTTTGCTTTGGCAGTCGGACAGCGGTTGGTGGTGCCTGATGGCATCATGCCAGCGGAAAGTCTGATCTCTCCTCAAGCGGTGACCCCGATTGCAAGAACTCCCGATGCCGGTTCGGTTTCGGCGACCGGAGTTTGGATCTGGCCGGCGACTGGACGGATCACCCAACCATTCCGTTCGTGGCACAAGGGTACAGATATCGCCAACCATGACGGCGGGCCGATTTTGGCAGCCGATTCCGGGGCGGTAATCATTACCGGATGGGACCCCACTGGTTACGGCAATAAGGTGGTAATAAATCACGGAAACGGCTTTATAACCCTCTATGCTCACCTATCAAGAATTGATGTGGTTAACGGACAAAGCGTCAAGCGCGGTAATCAGATCGGGATGATGGGATCGACAGGAAGATCGACAGGAACTCACCTTCACTTTGAGATCAGAACAACGAATGGGATCGTTGACCCGCTGACACTGTTGAAGTAAATATTCGCTTAATTTTTTGCTTGGAGATAAAATAAGCCTATGGTGGATAGTGCGAAGATCGCGATCAAGGCGGGAAATGGGGGCGATGGGGTCGTCCATTTTTATCGTGGCCGCTTTGTGCCCAAGGGTGGACCCGACGGTGGCGACGGTGGAAAGGGCGGCAATGTTTATATCGAAACCGACACTAACTTGTCGACTTTGGATCACTTTGCCTTTCGGCAGAGTCTTGAAGCAAAGAATGGCCACCCCGGAGGGAAGAGTAAGAGCTCTGGGGCCGCCGGAGACGATCTACATATCAAAGTTCCCCTCGGGACAGTAGTTACGTTTACGAAACCAACCGGGGAGGAAAAGGTAATTGATTTTGACAAAGAGGGTATGGGGGAGCTGGTGGCAAAGGCGGGTAGAGGTGGCCGGGGGAATTGGCGCTTTCGTAGCTCTCGGAATACCACGCCCATTGAGGCGGAAACGGGTGAGGCCGGGGAGGGGTGGCAGGTGGAAATGGACCTGAAGCTTTTGGCCGATGTAGGGTTAGTGGGTCTACCCAATGTAGGTAAGTCGACTTTGCTTTCGATTCTTTCTAACGCCCGACCAAAGGTTGCGGACTATGAGTTCACCACTTTGGAACCGAACCTGGGGGTGCTTCGATTACCTTCTGACAAATCTATAGTGATCGCGGATATCCCGGGGCTGATCGAGGGAGCGAGTGAGGGCAAGGGGCTTGGAATCCGTTTCTTGCGCCATGTAGAGCGAACGAAACTGATCGTACACCTTCTGGCTTTGAAGAACGGGGAAGAAGATTTGTCGGTAGACGAGGCGATAGAGAAGCTCACGGCAAATTACAAGACGATAAGAAAAGAGTTGTCAGCCTACGCCAAAGAATTGACGAAGAAAAAGGAAATTGTGGTGATAAACAAGATCGATCTGCTGCCGGCTAAAAACGTCGATGGGATTGTGGCGGGTTTGCTCAAAAATAAAATCAAAGTGATTAAGCTTTCTTCGGGAACTCTGGCGGGACTGCCGGACCTGAAGAAGGCGTTGTCCCGGTCGGTGAAGTAGGTTTGGGGGGAATTCTTTTTTCCTGGGCTTTGATGGAGCGGCAGATGGGGCAACATTTTGGAATAGATAATCCCTTAGATGCATAGAAAGCCCGTTCGCCTTCAGAAAAAACGAATTCGTTACCGCAGTTTTCGCAATTTAGAGTGATGTCTGGCATATTGTTTATTTTAACTTATTGGTGTTAGGATGGTGATAGATATGTTGACCGACAGTGACTTAAAGAAGATTGATGGCTTGATCGAAAAAAGACTGGAAAAGTTCGGTGGGGTGGTAGATGAGAAGATTGAGAAGAGGTTAAGGCCTATCAAAGATGACGTGGCCTCTGTCAAAGATGACGTGGCCTC
>MFAI01000016.1:0-7544 GCA_001774555.1 Candidatus Collierbacteria bacterium RIFCSPLOWO2_01_FULL_50_23 | reverse complement strand
TGACGTGGCCTCTGTCAAAGATGACGTGGCCTCTGTCAAAGATGACGTGGCCTCTGTCAAAGATGACGTGGCCTCTGTCAAAGATGACGTGGCGGCGATTGGTCAAGTCATTGATGAGAAGATTGAAAAAAGATTAAAGCCACTTAAGGATGATGTTTTCCAGATCCGTAAGGACATTAAGACCATGGTTAGTTTCTTTGATAGAGAATATCTGGATTTAAGAAAACGGGTTGAAAGAATTGAGGCGCATTTGAAAATCTCCGTTTCATAAGACTTTTGTGGACCCGGGGGGAATTGAACCCCCATTTGTGCAATGCGAATGCGCCGTTCTACCGTTGAACTACGGGCCCTGCGGCTCTATTTTATCAGCTGGCTTGATGTGGATGCGATATACTTAGAAAAAATTTATGAAGATTGAAATTTTGGGAGGAAATGAATTAGCAATGCTTCCCGGTGAAGAGAAACTATTTGGGGTGGAAGAATGGGCGGTTTCGGTTCCTTTGGAGGGCAGAATGTACGGGGTTGATTTGGTAAACGACGGGGAAAATCTCTGGCTTCGAAAGACGCTTCGAGGTGACGTCTTGACTCGTTTTTATCAAAATAGCGCTGGACTCTTAAAGGTTTTTGAGAGGCATTTTCGCGAACACCAGACCACCCTTTCCTTTATGGGAGAGTTCTGTATTCCGACCATGTTTTACGTCGAGAAGGTTGATGGCGTAGTTTCTTATCGGATTTTGCAGCCTTGGGTCAGGGCGGCGGTTCAATATAAGGAGGCAATAATGACTCATAGAAAATTGGTTCGGCGACAACTGCCTGAGCTTTCCGGGAGATTGATATTTTTGGCAGAAACGGCGCAGTTAGTCGAGGGTATCTATCCGGACCTACCTGATTTTGATTTTTTTGTGACCGAAGACAGGACTCTGGCAGTTTTTGATACGACCGGATTTTGGCCGGAGAGGCGGGATGGCAAAGACCGAGCCAGGATTGCTTATGACTTGTCCCATTTTCTTTTCACCGAAGCGGAACTTGAGGGTGGTGATATGGCCGAGTGGGTGGATATGCTTGGGGGCTACTTTGGCGGATAGTGGACTTGATTCCAAAAAAAATCTCCCGGCTTCCAAATCAATGAAAACCGGGAGACGAATGGCGGTCCCGCGGTGAGGGATCAATGGGGTCACGGGGCAGTGTTCGGATCGATGACGTACTGCCACCAGTTGTACGAGATCCCATTGGCGGAACCCTCGATGTGGGGCAGAAGGTCGAACCACCAGAGGTGATGGGCGCGGGTATCGCCCTGCCCCCAGTGGCTGGCGTCCACGATCTGAGCTTCCCCGTCGAGAAAGGGAAAGTTCTTCCAGGTGTGATACCGGCTTCTGACCTCGCCCTTGTTGCCCCAGTCGTAATCGCGGAGGCTGTTGGGGGCGAAGTGGATGTTGCCCACCTCGGCCCGGCCAGGATGCGTCTTGTCGTAACGCGTAAATCTTTCCCAGAGGTTGGCCTCGCCTCTCAGGTTGCGGAAGAGGGGTTCGATCATGGACTCCGCCCGGTGGCCCATGTTCTCCAGCATTTCCCCGACGCCGCGCTCAAAGCTGAAGCCCATGATGACAAACCGACGTTGGGCACGCGCAGTATTGGTCAGTGCCGGCGAGTTGCACCAGAAGGCTCCCGGTCCGGCCATGGTGGACTCCCAAAAGCCCGCGTATGGGAAGGCGAACAGCCAGACCTCGTCGATCTGCCTGCGGTTGATCCTGTTGATGACGTCAAAGTCTGCCAAGATGCGGTGATAGTCCGTGCCATCCGGTTTGTGGAATCCGCCGCGACTGCGGAGGCAATGGATGTACTCGTCACCGTCGTAGACGAAGCCGTCGGCGTTGACCGGAAACCGGTCTACTTCGAGTCGTTCGACTATCTCGAAGTTGGCGTAGCCGTGGCTCGCGTCGCGCAGGTCCTTGATGTAACTTGCGGTCAAGAGATCGGGATCGTTCCAGCCGGTCACTTCGATGAGCCGGCGATTGCCGTTTCCTTTGATCCTGGGATTATAGATGACCAGTAATACGCGTCGAGTTATGGGTGGGATATTCATGTGCTTCTCCTTAGGAAGCGAGATATGGACAAAATTGTTTTGAGGGTTAAGGTGCAACTTGAAAAACGCGGAAGTATTGTGTCATGTGGACCCGAAGGGAATTGAACCCTTTTCTATTCCATGCCATGGAATTATTCTACCGGTGAACTACGGGCCCGGCAGCTCATATTTTATCAGAGTGTAGCTAAGAAATACTATTTGGGGAGGCTGGGGGCGGAGTCGGTTGGGAGGGCGACCTTGGTATTTGAAGATGGGGGTGGGGTGGGGGTAGTCAGCTCGCCTCCTTGCTTATTGTCTGTCTGGGTTGCGGCCGGAGCCAGTTTTTCCAGTTCTTTGAGCTCATTTTGGGCCTGCTGGTAGTCCTTGCCATTCGGGTCAAGTAGTTGGACGACCACCCTTATCTCAGCCAGCGCCTTGGCGTATTCCTTCTTGGTCTTGAAGAGCACCGAGAGGTTGTAGTGGGCGTTTGCCCAATTTGGCTTCAGGTTGACGGCTTGTTCGTAGAGCTTTTGGGCGGAGTCGTAGTCTTTGACGGTAAAGAAAATGCCGCCCAGTTCGAGACGAAGGCGGGCGTTGTTTGGATCGATCACCATGGCTTGACCGTAGCTGGCGACTGCCCAGTCTTGTGCCCCTTGGGCAAAGTTGATGAGTTGGCGGTAGGTACTACCGAGGTTTTCCCAAGTCAGGACGTTATCGGGGTCGAGCTCACTGGCTTTTTTGGCTTCACGGATCGCTTGTTGGACCAGTGCCGTGACATTGCTCTTGTCCTGATCGGTGATATCCTTCTTGGTAGCGATGGAGTTGGCCAGTGCCAACGAGGTTTGGGAGAAGTTCAGGCGATAGTAGGGGTTGTTTGGCTCAAGGTTGTAGGCGAGAATCTGCTGGTTATAGCTCTCGGTGGCATTGGTTTTCAGACTGCTTAAGGCTTTGAAGGTAGCCAAATTTGCGATGTAGGCGCGCCCCTCGAAGTACCAGAAGAAAGCCAGGAGGAGAACAAAAACAAGAGCTGAGAACCAAGGAAGGAGGGCGTTTTGACTACTTTTTGATTCAGATAGCTGGTCGTAGGCGCCGCCGACACCCGAAGTGGCCGCGAGACTGATGGCCACATCCTTGACCTCGTTGGTATCAAGTTTCAGGGAGAGGTTCACCAGGGCGAGACCGACGACGGAAAGTCCCAACAAGACTGGGTTGGCCGGCACGATGAGGTTGGCGATAAAGAAGCCCAAGAGGAGTAAAAACGAAGCGATAACATTGGTGGTACTTTTTTTCCCGGTAATTTGTTTGAGAGCGAGATTGCCTGTCTTGAGAAAAAGTGAGAGCCAGAGGGCTGCTCCGAGAACACCAGTAGTGGTCAAGACGGAAAAAAGTTCGTTGCTACTGCTGCTGAAACGGGAGTCCCAGAGTGGGGTTAGATTCAGATAGGCTGGTTTGAGACGGGTGAAGGCGGCGAGAAAGTTCTCCGGACCGACGCCGAGTGCGGCGGTCCGCCAATTCTTGAAAATATCCAAAGCGATGGACCAGCCGGCAGTAAAAGGCAAAACAAAGATGGTATTGCCGCTTCCGGGCAAGATGAGGCTGATCTGGGAAAGGGACGCCCCGGCCAGGAGAGCAGTAGAAAGAAGCAGGACCGCTTTGAGCTGCCACCTGTTTGACTTGAAGGCGAGATAGAGGGTGACCGGAAGCAGGGGGAAGATGAAGGTCAGGAAAGGAACCGGGCCGCCGGTGGGATTGAAGGCCTTGTTGGTGAGCCAGGCAGGGGCGTCGAGCGAGGCAGAAAGACCCAAGTAGGAATAGAGCGAAAAGAATGAAGCCAAGACTGCGGATAGGATCAAGGCGCCGAAAGTAAGATTGATGACAACCTGATTCTTCTGGGAAGAAGTCACTCCTGTATATAGTGCAGTCAGGGCAACAACGAGGGCGGTGCGGCCCATGAGGCTCATATAGGAGTTGCCGGATTGGAGGAGCGCAGAAAGAACGTAAACGATGGCAAGGAAGAGAAGAGAAAGAGTGGCGGGGGTGGCCGAAACGAGAATGCGCCGCCTAGTAATGTTCCTGACTGACCAGGCAAGAAGCGAAAGACTGCCGACGATCAAAAGAAGAAGATTCTTGTTAGTGAGGAAGAAGTCGGTGGTGATAGGAAGAAAGAAGATGGGAAGGAGGAGGGCGGTTGCAGGAAGAAGGTAACGAAGTAATGAGGTGGAAAGTCTATCGAGTGTTTGGCGCATGGCGACCATTATGGACAAGACCGTTCATCGCGTCAAGACATCATTCATTAATGATGTAATAGTCGACGGGGATGTCGATCGACTGGAGGGAATCGGCGCTGATGGTGAAACTGCCGACGGTCTTAGATTTCAGTGAGATGATATTACTTGAGTTCTCCACAGGGAGAAGGTAGATGTAGGAGCCGGTTTTGACCTGAGTATCTTTTATGGTCAACTCTGTAAGACCTGCTGGTAGGATAAAGCTTTTTTGATTGGCGCTTGACTCCAAGTTTGTCTGGCTGCTCGAGGTAGAGTCTTGCCCGGGAGCGGCAACAACTAGATTTTGTTCTGTGGGCGAGAGTTTTCTGATTTCGGCAAGGATCTCCCTGCGTAAACCTTGACCTTCGGCGATTTCGGGAACCTGGCGCAGACCTTTCTCGAGGCTAATCCTAATTGCGGCCTTATCATGTTCGGTTTGATTTGGATTACGCAAAAGGTCATATGCCTTACTTAGATAGTTTCGGGCGAGGATCAGGGCTTGTTGTGAAGATAAGGGGATTGGTGCGCTTCGATTCTCCGTGATGACACCTTTGGGGATGGGTGAAAGCAGGGTACCCGTAGGTTGGTCACTTTTGACGACGACGAGGAGAATGGGAAGAGTTGCGGCGGTAAGAGTGATGATAGTCCCCAAGATGAGTGGCCAGAGATAATTTTGACGCCTGCCTGCCTCCGCCGCGGCGGATAAAGTCCGGCAGACTTTTGGCTCTATGACTGAAATTGACGATTGTTCGATGAGCACTGCGATTTATTATAGTCTATCTACCTCACTCTGTCTGAGTACAGACATCTCTCTCCTGGGATACGGAGAGAGGGATAAGGAAGTATTTATTTACGGGCAGGGTTGGGGAAACTCGTTGGTGGGAAACCCGCAGGCACTTTGACAGTTCGTGGAACAGAACCAGGGACTGCAGGATGGTTTCTCGACGGCGTTGACGAGGATACAACTTCCCTGAACGCAGCCATAATAACCCCCGGTACAGAAAGTTTCTCCCTCGCAGGCCAGTTCGATCTCGTTTTGGTTGGCATTGGGAGAGAAGACGACGTATTGACCATTACATAAGATCTGGGGGTCGGACTCATTGGTCAGTTCGGCGTAAATGGCAAACTCCTGGGCACAGCCGGCGGGAAGATCCAGGTTGAGAGTGTAGGGAAGACCGGTTTCCGGATCGCAGGGGATCTTGGGGAGGTAGGGTGCCAGATCCGCTCCGCCGCAGTTGTCGAGGATGTTATCATCGGGGTAGCAGGCATGGTCGGAGTAGTAGTGTTCGAAGGCGATCTTCAGATTATTGAGATCGCGCTTCCTGATGGCATCATAGCTTTTGGCGATCTGAAGTTGGTACATCGCCAGGCCGGCGATGGTCAGGATGGCGATCAGAGTGATAACGATGAGGAGTTCGGTCAGGGTAAATCCCTTCGGCTGGCTCAGGGCGGGGACCTTTTGGGTAGCGGGCATACTATTAGTAGTATAGCCTCTTTATTCAACCAAATCGAGCTTGAGAGCGTTGACTTTGGTTTGATCGGCGACGTTGGCGTCGGTGAAAACAATAACCGTATCACCCACCCTTATCTCCGTCGGATCGATAATCGTAGGTTGGGCTTGAACTGGTTTGGTGAATTCGGTGTCTCTGGTTGTGGCGACGGCGTAAACTTTTTCGGTGGTTGACCTTTTTACTGAAAAAATATTTTCATCGATGGCGATCACAGTTCCATTGAAGGCGCTGTCCTCGATGGGAAGGCTGACGTCAATGGCGATGGCTTCTTTTTCGTCGGCAGGGGGCAGGTTTAAGAGGACAATGATGAGCTCTCCAGGCCTCAAATCTTTTAAGGCCAATTTGGGTTGATCTGGGAGTGGGGGATATCTGTCTGGAAAAGCATAGGGGACGGTTGGGGTGGAGCGACTAAGGTTGGTTTGATTGGTGATCTTTATTGTTGTGATTTGGGGGAGGGTGGAATTTGGTTGGATGGTGACGGTGTCTGCCGAAATATTGGTGATGATGACTCTGATGGATAGGGTTGTTTGTGGGGTGGCGGGTCTGGGCGGGCTGGCCCGATAGACAAAAAAGTAGATGTAGATGAGGTAACTGAGCAAGAAAATCGTGGCGGTGAAGGCGCCGATCAGAATGATAGATAGTAGGTCGAGTTTTTTTGTGGGCATGGTGTTAATACCATCTGAGGAGATCCAGGGTTTGGTTTCTCTTGATACCCTCTAGCTCTTTTCTTAGTAAGTCGATTTCATTTTGCTGTTCTTGGATGGCTTTGGTAAGAACGGGAACGAGCCTCTCGTAAGAGATTCCCTTGTAGCCATTGTTATCGGTGGTGACGATCTCCGGATAGATTTTTTCGACGTCCTGAGCAATGAAGCCGATTTGACGTCCGTCAGGAAAATTGTTATCGGGGAATTCGTCCTGGCGCCAATTGAATTCGACGGGGGTCAATTGCCCCAATTTTGTCAGTGAGCTGGGAAGAGGACTAATATCTTTTTTCCAGCGAAGGTCGGAGCCGCTCCAGGCACCGGAGGTAACCCACGCCGTGCCAGAGACCGTCAGATCATATCCTGGAGATGCCGTTCCGATGCCGAGGCGACCACCATCGGTGATTCGTGCGGCCTCACTTGTACCTAAGACGTAAAAGATAATGTCATTGGTGTTGCTGGCATTAGATAAACCAATTTGGAGAGCACCAGAGGCAGAGCGGTTGAAAAGCTGCATGTTGCTGGTAGAGGTATAACCTAGCATACCGTAGATATTGCCATTTTGGTCCTTACCTTGATAGTAATTGGCATTTTGGATGGTGACATGACCGACTACTTCTAGCTTCGAATCGGGAGATGACGTCCCGATGCCGACGTTGCCGGTAGCTGTTACACGCACTTTTTCAGTCGAATTGGTCATAATTGTTAGGTCGGAGTTACTGTTAGTACCTAGTTCGAGAATGTTCAACGTAGGGTGGGAACGCAGCCAACCGCCAGCCCCACCTCCACCATTTAAGGCATAGAATTTGTTACTTCCTCCTGACGACCTGATGTCGCCGACTACTTCCAACTTCGCCCCAGGTGCGGTGGTACCTATACCGACGTTGCCGACAGAGTTCCAAATTCCTGTTCCCGGAAAGGTGACCTGGGTGGTAAATGTTGGAGAAGTATCAAAGACGAGCGCCCCCGAACCGGTTTCTCCGGTAACGGATGAGGCAACGTTTGC
>MFAI01000015.1 GCA_001774555.1 Candidatus Collierbacteria bacterium RIFCSPLOWO2_01_FULL_50_23 | reverse complement strand
TTTTTAGGGCGATCATTTTATTTGCCGTCCGGTAAGCATTGATCCGGTCAAACACTTCCTGCTCCGTCAGTGTTACGGGCGTAATTTTTTCGATCCGGGTGATCTGTGTCTTTATCAGGCCAACTAATCTTGACCAATTAACTGCCACTAGTGGGATTAGCAATAGCGCCAGGGTGAGCAGAATTTTTTTGGCCATTATTGAGTTGTGATTTTGTATATTTTATCGTCTCCCTCCCGGAGTGATCCGCGCCCGTCCCGATTACTCGTCGAAAAATAGATAGCCCCGTCCGGTCCTTCGATAATATCCCTTACCCGTCCGACGGTGATCGCACCCAGTTTTTCAAACGAGGCGATCGTTTCCGGATCGGTTTCGGAAATTACCGCCCGCCAAACCCCCTCGCCCCGCAAACCGGTGAAAAATAAGTTGTTCTTGAATTCGGGAAAAAGTTTCCCGGAATAAAACATCGCTCCCGCCGGTGCGATTGCCGGGGTGAACAGCAGTTTCGGGTACTCCGTTCCGGCCAGCTTTATCTCGTGATGCGCCTTTGGCCAGCCATAGTTTTTGCCCGCTTTGATCAGATTAATTTCGTCACCACCACCGGGGCCATCAAATCCGCTTGGCCCGTGTTCGGTTTCCCAAAGCTGTCCTGAATCACTCCAGGCAATTCCTTGTGGGTTCCGGTGGCCATAACTGAAGATGGGCGAGTTGGGAAAGGGGTTGTCATCGGGGATCGTGCCGTCGGAATTAAGACGCAGGATCTTGCCATTTTTTGACAGAAGGTCCGCCGCCAAATCAGCCTGAGTTGCCTCGCCCGTGGTCACATACAGTTTTCCGTCCGGACCAAATTTGATCCGGCTGCCATCATGATAGGGAGCGGCCAGGATGTTGTCGATCAGGACTTTATCGACCACCGCCGTAGTCCCGTTGTCCACCAGACGGACTATCTTTATCCTCGGTTTGCCATTGCTATTGTAGGCATATGAAGCGTAGATATATTTGTTCTCGGGGTACTTGGGGTCAACCGTGAGTCCCATTAGTCCGGCTTCCTCTTGGTCGTAGATATTGCCAAAAGTAAAAAGCGGCATCTCAAGCAACCGGCCATTTTCTATCACCCTGATCTTCCCGTTCCTCTCCGCGACCAAGAGCCGCTTCTCGCCGGTGAAGGCCAGACTCCAGGGAACATAAAGATTTGAGACAAAGACCTCCAGCTTTAGAGATTTGCCCGATTCGGCCACCGGCACGCCAATAGGATTGTTTTTTTGAGTCCTGGCAACATTTAAGGCGAAGAATATCCCGGCAACGGCGAAAACCAACGGCAAAAAATACAAAATTTTTTTCATCCTAACCCTTGAGCTTGGCCATCAATTTGTTCCACTGTTCCAGTCGCAGCTTGAGTTTTTCGTCACCGTCAATGATTTTTTTGGCAAGGTTCATGTGGTCCATTGCCATGTTGTGATCGGCTTCGTTGACCGCTTCGGCGATCTTCATATGACCCCCGGATAGCCAAACTTCTTTCTCGTAGGGAGAGGCATCGGCCGTATTGGCCAGTTCGTCCAAGGCCTCCTCCGCCGCACTCAAGGCTGATTTATCCCCGGCGCGGTACTGGCTGACGAACATGTGAACCGAAAAATCTGCGATGACACTTTTCCGGCTGTGGCTCTCTTCGGGGTGGCTCTCGAGGATCTTGACTGCCCGTCCGAAGTTTTCTGCCGCCTGGGAATACTCGCCCAAGTCATACAATATTCTGGCCACTCCTACCAAGGGAATAGCAATGGCCGATTCATTCCCGCTTCTCTCGGCCAGGTCAAGTCCCGCCTCCGCTTCGTGCTTGGCTTTGATCAGGTAGCCGGCAAAGCCGGTACTATCGTAGAGGTGGCGGTAGGTTAAGGTTCTCATCGATTGAATTTCGGCAAAACCCGCCTCGTCTCCCTCCTCTTGGTAGACGATCATCGCTTCATCTTCGAGCTTCAGTGCTTCCGGGAATTTTCCCTCCTCTTGGGCATCTAACGCCTGCTGGTGAATTGACCTCCCTTTTTCTGACTTCATGGGTATAAGTATAACAAAACGCAAATTCTGATTATAATAACTTATGAGTTCGATCGAACACTTCAAGGAAGCCTATGGGCTTTATAACGAAGACGCCCGGCTTTTGGAACAATTCCTGACCGGACATGAGGAGGTCCTCAACCTGACCCATGCCATGAGAGAACGCGCCATGGAAGAGGGTGAAATTGACGGAAAGGATTTTCTCGCCGCCTCCCTTATTGATGAAGAGCTCATCCGACTTTTTTTTCGCCAAGGGGACGCGATTTATTACTGGGACATAGCGCGCCGATCGTCCGATCCCGAGATAGATATTCTATTAGATATGGCCGGACGTTATGTCAATGTCGAAATAGGCTACATCACCCCCCCGAGCAATCGTCGCCGTCGGCCAAATTGACGCCTGCCCGACTCAGGCGGGGCTTGACATTCCCGAATAAAACACGAAAATGGAGTTGTGATTGACCCGACCCCCCTAGCTACCCGTCTTCGTCCCGATTCTCTTTCTGATTTTGTTGGCCAGACTCACCTGGTCGGCAGCAACAAACCCCTGGCCATCGCTATCAAGCAGAAGCATTTATTTTCCATGATTTTTTGGGGTCCCCCGGGAGTAGGCAAGACCACCTTGGCGAGGATTTACGCCAACGCTCTCGATGCCCAATTTGCCGAGCTCTCCGCCGTCTCCGCCGGCAAAGCAGATATCAAGAAGCTGGTCGAACTGGCCGGAAAAGACAAACGACCGACGATCCTTTTCCTGGATGAAATCCACCGCTTCAACAAGGCCCAGCAGGACTTTCTTCTGCCTTTTGTCGAAAGGGGCACCTTGACTCTGATCGGGGCCACTACCGAGAATCCGAGCTTTGAAGTCATCGCCCCCCTTCTTTCCCGCTGCCGCGTCTTCGTTCTCTCCGAACTAACGCCTGACGAGATCAGTCTGATCATCGACCGCGTCCTCACCGCTCTTTCCAAAACAAAAATCAAACTGGACACCGCCACGAGAGATTGGCTGATCGCCGTCGCCAACGGCGATGCCCGTCAGATCATCAATCTGCTCGACAACTGTTTCCGTCTTTACAAGAAGCTCACCCTCGACAATCTGAAGAACACCCTTCAGTCCAGATTCTTACGCTTCGACAAGCAAGGGGAGGAGCACTTCAACACCATTAGTGCCTTTATCAAAAGCATGCGCGCCGGCAACCCCGATGCCGCCCTTTACTATCTCGCTCGTCTCGTCGACTCCGGCGAGGACCCCCTTTTCATTGCCCGCCGGATGGTCATTTTCGCCAGCGAAGATATCGGTTTGGCTCAGCCCACCGCTCTCGTTGTTGCCAACGCTGTTTTCCAAGCGGCAAACACCATCGGCTATCCCGAGTGTGCTATCAATCTGGCTCATGGAGCGGCATACCTGGCTCTCGCCAAAAAAGACCGCGGCTCATACGACGGCCTGCGCTCGGCTCAAAAAGACGTTCGCGATTTTGGCAATTTGCCTATTCCGCTGGAACTAAGAAACGCCCCGACCAAACTTATGAAGGGACTCGGCTATGGCAAAGGTTACGAAATGTATACCAACAAAAGCTTGCTCCCCGACCAGCTTAAGGGTAAAAAATACCTGAAATGAAACTGAAGAAAGTCAAAACAACTAAGTTGTTTCCCAAACCACCGTTTAATTTCGATGCCACTTTTCATAAGCCCGATCACTTCACCTCCGGCGATAATTATTGGGAGCCCGGCACTCGGTGGCAAACCTGGCGGCACCAGGGCTTAACGCTTGGTCTTAAGTTTTCCAGTATCGGCAGCGTCGAAAAGCCGGAAATCACCCTCGACATCTACGCCTCAAATATACTACCAGCCTCTCTTATCGGTTCATTGATTGATGAGATTAAATACCGCTATAACCTCGACCTCGATTTATCTGATTTCTATAACCAGTTCGGAAGTGATGCAATTTTGGGTCCAATCATCGAAAAATGGTTGGGAATGCGGCCTGGTCACCCCAGCTCCATGTACGAATACCTGATTATCGGTATCGTTCTTCAAAATGCGACCGTCCGCCGCTCTATCCAAATGTTTCGCTCCCTCTTAGAAAAATACGGCAACCTCCTGGAGTTTGATGGCCGGAGCCTATGGTGTTTTTGGCAGCCAGGCCGGCTGGCCAATGTTTCTGAACAGGAATTACGCGACCTTAAGGTTGGTTACCGGGCCAAATCAATCAAGAAAATTGATGATTCTTTCAGCAATGGGACTATCGACGAGATAGTCCTCAGAAAGAAAGATCGAGAGACTCAAATGAAAGAACTTCTAAAACTCTACGGTGTCGGACCCGCGACAGTCTGGTATCTATTGTTCGACGTTTTTCATCATTGGGATTTTTTCAATCACATCTCTCCTTGGGAACAAAAAATCTACTCCAAGGTATTTTTCGACCGCGAACCGGAAGATCCCGTACCCGTCGAAAAATTACTAAAACATTTCGAAAAATACGGCCAATATAAACAACTCGCCGTTCATTACATCTGGGAAGACTTGTGGTGGAAAAGAAAAAATGAGAATATTCCCTGGCTCGAAAAATTAATTAGAGTTTAATTTGAAACAATGAAAATAGACGGCGAAAAACTTCAAGACAAAGTTAAGGCAATCGTCAGATACAACACAGTCAGGGGTTGGGTCCAAGAACCGGAGGATTTAAGTAAGTCCATCGTTTTGGAGTCGGCGGAATTACTCGAGCATTTTCAGTGGGATGCCAGTGCCAAAAAACTCAAGTCCAAAAAGAAGCCCAAAGACATGCAAGAAATTGAATTCGAAGTGGCGGACATTTTTTGGTACCTAATTATTTTTTGTAAGGTAATGAAAATCGACTTAGTCAAGGCCTTGGAGAAGAAAATGAAGCACAACGAAGAGAAATATCCCGAAAGTATGTTCAAAGGGGAACATAACTCAAAGTTTTATCACGCCCAAAAGGAAAAATATCGCGCCGCCAAGAAACAGAAATGAAAGTTGGAACCAAGTTGGCCAAAATCAAATCGACTCTGGATATTCCCTTAAAACGGGCGACCCTCTGTTTTCTGGTCAAAGAAACGCAGGTTTTACTTGCGATGAAGAAGCGAGGTTTCGCACAGGGGAAATGGAACGGGGTTGGAGGAAAAATGGATGATAAAGACAAGAACATTGAAGAAACTGCAATTAGAGAAACAAATGAGGAAATCCAAGTTAACCCAACATCTCTGAAACAAGTAGCAGTTCTCAATTTCTTTCATCTTGGTAAGACGGATAACAACCAACAAGTAACGGTCTACTTGACGAGCAAGTGGGAAGGCGAACCGACCGAGTCCGAAGAAATGGCACCGAGGTGGTTCAAAATAAACGAAATTCCTTATGATGAGATGTGGGAGGACGATAGATTTTGGCTACCAAAAGTGCTCAGTGGCGAAACAGTCGAAGCAGACTTCCTCTTTAACAAGAATCAAGTTTTGCTCGAACACGAAATCCAGGTAACCCGCCCAGCAGTTGATATTTTCTAATATCTTCCAATATTATCCAATATATTCTAACATCTTCTAAGATATGCTGAAATATGAATGGGAGATAACCCCCAGGACCAACCAGCTTCTGATCGAACTTGAGGCCGTGAAATTTGTTTTTGATGTCTTACCCAACAAGCCGGAGTTCGAACTGAATCTGCGTCGCCAGTCTCTGTTGAAAAGCTCAGTTTTTTCTGCCCGGGTCGAAGGTTTCACAGATACGGTCAGCTCTCCCAAGAGGGAAAGTCAGAATTTACTTTCAGCCTACCTCCATCTTCATTCCGCGACAGCACCTCAAAAACTTTCACTAAGTTTTATTCGCCGTCTCCACCGGCTCGTTTTTAAAAAAAACTCCTCATCGGGTAATTGGCGTAGTCAACCCTGGGCAATCTTCAGCCAGTCGGGGGCTGTCATCTACCTCGCCCCCCCCGCCCAAGAAGTGCCCATACTTATGGACGAATATGTTGAATATCTTGATCGGCGGGATGATCACCAGGCTGTGGTTGCCGCCCTTGCCCAGTTCGTCTTCGAGAAAATCCATCCCTTTGCCGACGGCAATGGACGGGTGGGTCGTTTGATTTCGTCGTTTTTGTTGGAAAAAAGCGGCTACGGTTTTCGCGGCCTTGCACCTTTTGAGGAGTACATCGAAGAACATCGGTCTTCCTACTACTCGCACCTAGAACCAGCCACCGATTGCACCGGTTTTATTGAATTTTTTCTTGAGGCCCTTGTGTTTCAACTGAAAAAAGATATAGGAAAACTTGACCAAAATCGTCAGGAAGTACCCGAGGACTCGCTCTTACCCCGCCGCCGGGAGATTCTTGAGATTATTCGTGATCATCCCCATTGCAACTTTGACTTCATCCAACGTCGCTTTTCCGCGATCAATAGCAAAACGCTCCACTACGATCTGGCCCAAATGATAAAAAAAGGTTTCATCAGGAAACTCGGTGCCACCAAAGGAGTAGTCTATCTGGCCAAGTAATAAGATAAAATCAAGGTATGAGAAATCAATTTCCGGTTCGGGAAACAATTTTTGGTCTTGAGGATAGTATTGTTTCCACCCTCGGCGTTGTCGTCGGCATTGCCGCCGGTACCGACAGCCGTTATATTGTTCTCCTCTCCGCCATTGTTGTCGTGGTAGTCGAAAGCCTATCTATGGGGGCGGGCACTTATCTGTCAAACAAGTCCCAGATGGAGATCGAGCGGGCGCAAGGGAAAAGCGGCTTTCTTCGCGACCGTAAAATTGTGGCGAAATCAGTCACCGACTCTGTCTTCATGGCCGTTTCGTATATATTGGGCGGGCTGACTTCCGTCCTGCCATTCTTCTTCCTCTCACCCCGTGACGCTATCATTCCATCTGTTCTTATTTCTGTTTTGACCCTTTTTTACGTCGGTTTTGCCAAAGGCAAGATGGCGCGCATTAATCCTTTCAAAAGTGGTTTGGAGATGAGCACGATTTCCCTAACTGCCGCCGGCTTGGGCTTTGTAGTCGGCAAGTTGGCCTCCGTTTATTTGATGAAACCATGATCAAAAAATTCATCACCTTCTCACTTATTTTTGCTGCCGTGGTGATCTCGCTGACCTATTACAACTATCAGAAACAGCAGACCAACCTGAGGGGGGGGGAACAGACCCGGTTTTCAATTGAATTCGGTCAAATCCCCGATAGCCTCATGGCAAACCAATACGGTTCGTTTTCTTGGCGTGTTTCCGCCCCCGAGTCATTTAATACAAAATCTACCGGTATCTATTGGAACTATGAAAGCTCACCCTCGGCGTTGACCAAATTCGACTCACCACTGGCAGTAGGTTACCACAACTATACCGAGGATTATGCCTCCGGCCTTTTCAGGCTCCCCGATACCTTCGACCTTTTTATGAAGTTTCCCAAAGCCGGCGTCGTTTACCTGCGCGCCTTTGCCATCATCGACAACGACTATCTCTGGACACAAGAAAAACAAATCCAGGTTTCCGCAAAATGAGAAAAAACTCCTTCTCACTCACCTTTTTTCTCATCCTGACCACCCTCGTAATATTGGTCACCCTCCTCCTCGGCAAAAGCTTGCTTTTCCGTTAGCAATCGGCTACGATATCTGCTAATATAGCCTTGAAACCAAACCATGGCCATCGTCCTAACACCACCCAAAAAACCGGAAGGCAACATTCGCATCCTTCCCCTGATCACCCTCAAAGAGGGCGTAATTTTCCCGGACACCGAAGCCATTCTCACTTTCGGCCGCCCCGCCTCAATTAATGGCGTCAACGAGGCGACCCAAAATAACTCCGAAGTTTGTTTCGTCTCTCAGAAAAGCAGTAAGATCAGTGATCCCAAACCGGAAAATCTCTACTCCGTCGGCACCATCTGCCAGGTCGTCAAGACCTTACCCGTAAACGACGAGCTTCATGCCATCGTCAAAGGCATCTCCCGCGTCAAAATTCATTCCATCGAAATGCAAAGCGGCAAACTGCTCGCCGCCGTCTCGCTCCTCCCAGACGTAGTCGAAAGCAGCCAGGAAGTGACCGCCCTGGTGAACCATGTCACAGGCGAGATCAAAGAAGCTGTCAATCTCGGGAAAAACAACATCGAAGTGCCGACCTTTATGAAGATCATTTCCACTGCCAGCTCGGTCGAGATCAGCCATCAGATCGCCTCCGTCCTGAATATCAAAAACGGCGACAAGCAAAATCTTCTTGAGGAGATCAATCTCAAAACAAGATTAAACAAAATCAGCGACCTTCTCGCCGAAGAAGTTAAGATTCTTCAAATCGAAAAGAAAATTTCCGACAAAACTCAAAAGAAGTTCGACAAAAACATGAAGGAAGCGGTCCTTCGGGAAAGGATGCGGACTATTCAGAAAGAATTGGGTGAACTCGAGGAAGACAGTGAGGTCAAAGAACTACGCGAAAAAATAAAACTAGCCAAACTCCCCGATAACGTTTGGGAAAAAACCAATAAGGAACTCGATCGCTTGGCCAAGCTCTCCATTCACAACCCCGAAACCGGTTACATCAGAAGCTGGATTGAAACCATCGCCGAACTTCCCTGGGCCAAGACTACGATGAGCAACCTCTCCCTAACCCACGCCGAAAAGATATTGAACCAGGACCACTATGGTCTGGAAAAAGTAAAGGAAAGAATTCTCGAGTACATCGCCGTCCTGAAGTTAAAGGCGGGCTTGAAGAAAACCGAAGAGAAATCCATCCCCACCATTCTTTGCTTCGTCGGCCCTCCGGGAGTTGGCAAAACCTCCGTCGGCAAGTCGATCGCCAAGTCTCTCGGTCGAAAGTTCGTCAAGATGTCCTTGGGTGGCATGCGCGATGAAGCGGAGATCAGGGGTCACCGCCGCACCTACGTCGGTGCCATGCCCGGCCGCATCATTCAGCTGATCAAGGATGCCGGAACGAACAACCCCGTTTTCATGCTCGACGAGATCGACAAAGTCGGCAACGACTTCCGGGGCGACCCGAGCTCAGCTCTCCTCGAAGTTCTGGATCCGGAACAGAACGCCACTTTTCAGGATTATTACCTCGACGTTCCTTTCGACCTTTCCCACGTTGTCTTTATCACCACCGCCAACGTCCTGGATACCATTCCACCCGCTCTCAGGGACCGTCTTGAGGTCATCGAGTTTTCAGGATACACCGAAGATGAAAAATTAAACATCGGTCAGAAGTACCTCATCTCCAAGGAATTAATAAACAACGCTCTAAGCAGCGACGACGTCGCCATCCCTACCGGGACGCTCAAGGCGATCATCAAGTACTATACCCGCGAAGCCGGTGTCCGAAACCTGGATCGCTTGATCGCTACCGTGATGCGTAAGGCCGCTATCAAGAAGGCCAAAGACAAGCACTTCAAGAAGGCCATCTTCTCCGATAAGCAGCTCACTGACATCCTCGGACCGAAGCGCTTTACCCATAGCCTTGCTGAGAAATCAGATCAGGTTGGTGTTGCTACCGGTCTGGCTTATACCCAAGTGGGCGGCGACATCCTCTTCATCGAAGTGGCGACTATGCCGGGCAAGGGGAATATTACTCTTACCGGCCAACTCGGGAGTGTTATGAAAGAGTCCGCCAAAGCCGCTCTTTCCTATGTCAAATCCCACGCTAAGCAACTGGAGCTCGACTATAAAAAACTCAGTCATTCAGACATTCATATCCACGTCCCCGAAGGCGCCGTTCCCAAAGACGGTCCGTCCGCCGGACTCGCCATTACCACTGCCATCATTTCCGCCTTTAGCGGCAAACCATTCCGGAAGGAGCTAGCCATGACCGGTGAGGTCACTCTCCGCGGCCGCGCCCTGGAGATCGGGGGCGTCAAGGAAAAAGTGATCGCCGCTCACCGCGCCGGCATCAAGGAGGTCATTCTTCCCAAAGACAACGAAAAAAGCCTAATCGAAGTCCCCAAGAACGTCCAAAAGGATTTGAAGTTCCACTTCGTTGAAAACATGGACGACGTCGTCAAGATCGTCTTCGCCAAATAAGAAAAGTTCCGCAGATTACCGCCAGGACTGAGACTAGGCTTGCGGCTGGAATACCTCCCACTTTCCAGATAATATTTTCCGGACGCAGTTGCTCCAGACTTAGTCTGATCAGTCCGTAACCAAGCAGATACGCACCGGCGATCACCCCCGGCCGGACCTTCTTTTTGGAAAGCCAAACCAACGAAACAAATAGGATTAGATCGAGAGAGCTTTCGTAGAAGAAAAGCGGTTCGCCGTTTTTTCCCATGAGTTCGTTGTTGAAAAAATTTCCCCATCGGCCGATCGCCTGCCCGAGCGGTACCCCAAAAAGTACGATGTCCATCAAGGTCAAAATGTCGATTCTCCTCTTCAACTTGACTTGCCAATAAACTAATAGGCTGGCAATCCCTCCGAGGATCGCCCCCCAAATTCCCAAGCCCCCATTCCAAAGATAGAGAACGCTTTGCGGATCGAGAATATAGATCTCTTGCCACTTGTCGATGACGTGGTATATCCTGGCACCCAAAATCCCGCCGATCACTACCCACCAAAAAAGTGATTCAACTATTTTCTTATCAACGCCCCTCTTGGCCGCAAGCCGTGAAGAACCCTGAAATGCCGCCAAAATCGCGAACCCTAAAGTCAAACCATAAATATGAAAATCAATCCCAAAAATATTTAGACTCATTTCGACAATCTGGTCGCAACTTCCTCGACCGGAATGATTTCGGTTTTTTCCTCGTCTCTTTTCTTCAGTTCGACCCCACCCATTGACAGGCTCTTGGTCCCTACGACAATTCGGTAGGGATTGCCGATCAAATCCGCGTCGGCAAACTTCACTCCCGGGGCAACATCGCGGTCGTCCCAAAGTACCTCGACGCCCGCGCTGGTGAGCGCTTTGTAGATCTCTGCCGCCTTTTCCGCTGTCTCCTTCATACTAACAAGACTGACCTTAAAAGGCGCAATGTTTTCCGGCCAAATGATTCCCCGCTCGTCGTGGAATTTCTCCACAATTACCCCCATCGTCCGGCTGACGCCGATGCCATAGCAACCCATGACCGGATAGTGCCTCTCTCCTTTTTGGTCAACATAGGTAAGGTCAAATGCCTTGGTGTATTTCTGTCCCAGATCAAAGACATTGCCCACTTCGGAAGCCAGGGCGGATTTCAGTTTATCTTTGCCGCATCGGGGGCAGGGGTCCCCCTCTTTGTAAGTTTGGATGTCGTCAACATTGACGCAGAAGTCACAAGTCTGGCAATAAAGAATATTGGCTTCACCGGCATCGGTTAATACTTCAAACTCATAGGAGATCTTTTCCGAGAAGGCTCCTCCGGAAGCCTCCGTTACTTTCGAGTCCAGGCCCAACCGAGAGAAGATTTTTTTGTAGGCCTCTTTGACGATGTTGTAAAACCTTTCAAAGTCTTCCTCCGTTTCGTGCCAGGAGTACATGTCTTTCATATAAAACTCTCTCCCGCGCAAAATGCCCGATTTGGACCTTAGTTCGTCGCGGAACTTCCACTGGATATGATAAACAGCCCGGGGAAGATCGCGGTATGACTGGATAAACTCCTTCATTAGGGGAGTCACCACCTCTTCCTCACTTTGTGCCAGGGCGTATTCTTTATCCGTCCTGCTTTTCAGTTTGAACAAAACATCGACACTGTCCCAACCACCGGTAGTTTTCCAGATCTCTGCCGGGTGAAGGAGCGGCATCAGCACCTCCTCGCCGCCAATAGCATCCATTTCTTCCCGGACGATCTGCTCGATTTTTTTCAGGGTTCGCAGTCCAAAAGGCAGATAGGTGTAGACACCGGCCATCAACTGTCTGACGAAACCGGCCTGGACCAAGAGTTTGTGGTTAACCGTCTCGGCATCTTTGGGTGGTGTTTTTTCCGGCCTGAAAGCCAGCTGGCTCATTTTCATACTCTTTAGTATAACCTCCCCCTGTCATATTTTTTCATACGGCTACACCCCCAAGAGCTTAATAGAGAGATAGGCCACCAATATTCCCAGGGTGAAACCAATAAGCTGTCTGACGGTCTCTTTTTTTTCAGTGGTGTGGTGCAGCTCCGGAATGAGGTCGGACAAAGCAATGTAAAGGAACATCCCCGCGGTAAAGGCGAGGATATAAGGCTCGATACCCGTGAGAAACTTACCCATCAAGTAGATTCCCACGCCGCCAACCACCGTTGCCAGGCTTGAAAGGATGTTCAAGGTGATTGTTTTTCTTCTCGAAAAACCTGCCTTCACATACAGGGTAAAATCCGCCATTTCCTGTGGAAGTTCGTGCGCCGCCACCGCCAGCGCTGTTGCCTTGCCAAAAGCCGGTTCCACGAGGAAGGCTGCGGCAATAGCAGCTCCGTCGATCATATTATGAAGAGTGTCTCCCAACCATACCCCGGTCATGTTTGGACCATGACCATGTGGTTCATGGTGGTGGTGGAACCAAATACTGGTCCTTTCCAGGAAAAACAAAAATAGGATTCCGGACAGAAGAAGCAAAGAGGCCGTCTCAGCCTTTGCCCCGAGGAAGCTTTCCGGCAAAAGGTCTAGGACTGAAACGGAAATCATCACCCCGGCGGCGAAACTGGTCAGCTCCATGATCCGGTTCGTCAGTGCCTTTCTCCAGTAAAGGATAATAATTCCTCCGGCCAGCGAAGCCACCCCGCCCAAGAGCGAGAAAATGATAATGTTTGTTAACAAACTCATTCTTTAGATTTTACCCTACTTCCACCAGGAATATATCTTAATAAAATCCTAATACACATGGTTGTAGGATTTGGCTATGTCAACCAAGATGCTCATCATTGTTGTTTTTGGTTTTATTGTAGTTACCGCCGGACTGGTCTTTGTCTTTTCCACTGGGCAAAAACCCTCCTCGGTCGCTGCGTCCTTTTCCGCTCAGGATCCTGACCGGCCGCAGGCAGAAACAGCTCGAATCTTTTTCGATATGGGGGAAATAAAGGTCTCCGACGTCAAACAGGAAGATTTTTCTCTAAAAAATACCGGCGCGAAGCCTCTGCAGATTCTAAACATAAACTCCAGTTGCAACTGCACCTTTGGGAAAGTTATCTACAAAGATCTGACCACTAACGAATACGGGATGCACGACCAGAGTGGCTACGTGACCGAGATCGCCCCGGGCGACACTGCCATCGTCAGAGTGATCTACAAACCCGCCTTGATGCCAGTCTACGGAATAGTAGAGCGTGAGGTCTATATCACCACAAACGACCCAACCAGACAAAAAGTAATATTTAGTGTAAAAGCGAGAGTTAAATAATATGGACTCAACTTTCTTGTTCGGAATTTCTCTGACCGCGTCATTCCTGGCCGGAGTTCTGGCATTGTTCGCCCCTTGTTGTATTACCTTCCTTTTTCCATCCTACCTCGGGACGATCTTCAAAGAAAACAAGCGGGTAATGTATTACACTCTCGTTTTTGCCCTGGGGCTAGCCTTTGTTCTCGTTCCCATAGCACTTGGGGTCCGCTTCGCCATCTTTTTCCTCGATGCTTATCACCTCCAGATCTACTATCTTGGTGCCCTAATCATGATCCTGATGGGTTTCATGACCCTAAAGCCGATCTTTCATCTGCCCCAAATTTTCCATGTTTCCGGAATTCAAAATAACAAGATCAGTACGGTGAGTATCTTTGGGCTTGGACTTATGTCCGGCCTGACTTCTGCCTGCTGTGCGCCGGTCTTATTTGCAGCGGTAACCCTTACCTCGCTTTCACCCACACTCCTGCAGGCCCTTATCGTCTCTTTTGCCTATGTCATCGGTATCGTCACGCCCCTATTTGTGATGTCGATGTTCTATGAAAAAGCAGCCTCCAAGATCGCCGGAAAAAACAGACAAAAGATTTACAATGTCTTAAGGTATGTTGGTTCCGGGATTTTTTTCCTTACCGGGATTCTGATCGCGATATTTAACTTTCAGGGAAAACTTGAGATGGATCAAGCTGAATCTTATGGCCAGAAAATCCGTCTCCTCGTCTTTGAAATCGCCAAGTATTTTCAAAATCCTCTCTTCGATTTACTCATCTTCGCAATTGTATTATTCATTTTTTTCAAACTATTAATGTACAAAGGAAATGCAGAAAAATAATCTTTTCCTTCCGGTTTTTTTAATCAGCCTGTTAATTAATGCTGTCTTTTTGGCGATTTTTTTATCATCTCAAATAGTCAAATTTAAATCAGGCAAGTCGCAAACTTCCGCAACCCAAGCGACAGCGGCAAGCAAGGACAATTTGTTTGACGAAGTTAATCCGGCAGTCGGCTATGAGATCGATGCTAAATACGGAAACTTAGGACCAAGAATGGTTGCCCTTGGAGTTATCGATTCAAAAAAATTTCTTGAGATTTATGAAAAATCGAATCAGTCACTTACCCCCGAACAAAAAGACATTTTGTTAAAAGGATCTGATACGAAAATAAAAATAACCAGGGACAATTCCTATTTCTTGCTCAATTTTTTCTGGGCAGTAGGGCTTGCCAACAAATCAAAAATCCTGAACGAGGGAGATATGGTGAAATATAGCGGAAAACAAGGTGCTGGCAATTTTGCCTCGACTGGCGGTTGGACTTTGGCCAAAGGGAACACCATGAATTACTACTCAAAGTCATCTCTAATTCAACTGACCAAGGACCAAGAACTTCTGGTTGAATCAGTTGCTTCAAACATCTTCCGGCCGTGTTGCAACAATTCCACCGCTTTTCCGGACTGTAATCATGGCATGGCTCTTCTGGCTGTACTCCAACTCATGGCAAGCAGTGGCGCAACCGAGAGTCAAATGTACGAAGCCGGAAAATACTTTAATGCCTTCTGGTTTCCTGGAAATTATTATGACTTGGCCTTGTATTTCAAGAACAAAGAAGGAAAATCTTTTCAAGAATTAGACCCCAAGACCCTGCTGAGTAAAGATTACTCGTCTGCTTCAGGCTGGCAAGGAGCGAAACAATGGTTGGCCGAAAAGGGACTTATTCAACAACCTCCGAAACAGGCCGGGGGCTGCGGCGTTTAAACTGCCCCAGAACCCCATTTAATGAAAATTTAATGATTTCCTAATATAATATAGTAGTGAGAATTTTAATTGTCGAAGATGAGCATCGGCTCTCGAATATCATCAAAAAAGGGCTGGTGGAAGATGGTTTTGCTGTAGACCAAGCCTTTGACGGCGAGGAGGGACTGTATCTTGCAGAGACAGAGCAGTATGATCTGATCGTCCTCGACATCATGCTGCCGAAACTTGATGGGCTTCAACTCTGCAAAGAACTAAGGAGGGAAAACGTCAAAACCCCGGTTCTGATGGTTACGGCGAAATCTACCACCGAAGACAAAGTGGCCGGCTTGGATAGTGGAGCCGACGACTATATGACCAAACCATTCTCATTCATTGAGTTCCGGTCTCGGGTCCATGCTCTTATTAGGAGAAGTCATCAGGAAATATCCCCGGTATTAAAAGTTGACAATCTGGAGGTCGACCCGCTAAAACATTCTGTCAAACGAGGCGGAAAAGCAATTAATTTGACCCCAAAGGAATTCGCCGTCCTGGAGTTTCTCTTACGCCACAAAACTGAAGTTGTCAGCCGCACCATGATCGTCGAACACGTCTGGGATTATAACTTTGACGGCATGAGCAACGTCATCGATGTTTTTGTGGTTTCGCTTCGGAAAAAAATTGATGGCGGGTTTCCAAAAAAACTTATCCAGACAATCCACGGAGTAGGTTATAAAGTCGATAATTAATTTATGAATACCAAAAGCATCCGTTTCCGAATTTTATTTTGGTACAGTCTAACTCTATTTTTGGCGACTTCATTTATCTTTGGTAGCTTTTATTTGGTGACGCGACAAATTCTTTTTCAACAAGTTGACAAAGAGCTCTCAGTCCATGTCACCAAGCTTTCCGAAATCGCGACACGACAGGGCGCTAGCACACCCGGGGCAATGTTCAAACAACAACTTTACAACGAGTTTTCTAATATCCCCGGAATGGTGGTTGTTCTCCTTGATCACAATGGCAGTATCTTGCGCAGTTCCCTCAGTCCCGATACTCCTTATGTTTCTTTCAACTTCTTATTTGAGCAGGCCAAAAGCAATTCAGAAATTATTTTCCTGAATCAAAATGTCAGTAATGTCCCCATGAGATTTGCTGCTGAACCGATAAAAAGCGGCAATGATCTCCTGGGTGTGATGTTGGTGGCTCATCCAATCGAAGCGATTCAAAAATCCCTCGATTCTCTCTTGGATACCCTAGTTTTTGTTCTTGCCATTTTAATATTCCCCGCCATTCTTGGGGGTCATCTAGTTGCCGGTAGAATCATGCGCCCCATATCAATGATCAGCGAAAAGATGGTCGAAATCTCCTCCGAACATTTGGATGAGAGGGTGAATAATCCTAGGAGTGGTGATGAGATAGAAAAACTAATAGTCACCTTTAACAGTCTGTTGGACCGTTTGCGGGAATCGTTCCAGCGGGAGCGCCAGTTTATTGGCGATGTTGCCCACGAGTTGAAAACACCCATCGCCACACTCAAAAGTGGTATCGAATTAACCTTATCAAAAACCAGGACCAACAAAGAATATAAACAATCATTCGGAGAAACAATCATCGACGTTAACCGGTTATCCACCACTATCAAGAACATTCTTGATTTGGCTTGGCTGGGAGCAGACAGTGGGACTCACCTGGATAACCACTTTGACCTATCTGCCGTTCTTTCTGATCTTTTTGAAATAGCCGTTAAGTTGGGGGCACGAAAACACATTGTCATCAAAACAGAAATAGAACAGGCAATAGTCGTTAATGGGGCCGAAGACAAAGTCGCCAGAGCCATACTTAACGTTATCGATAACGCCATCAAATTCACCCCCAGCGGCAAATCAGTGACAATAAGTCTTCGCAAAAAAGGGGACGAAGCCGTCTTACAAATAAAGGATACCGGCATTGGTATCCCAAAAAAAGACCTCCCCCATATTTTTGAACGTTTCTACCGAGGCTCAAAAGTAGCCAAGACTATTGGTTCCGGGCTTGGACTAGCCATCGCCAAAGGAATAATTGTCGCCCACCATGGAAGCCTTGCCGTGACCAGCGAGGTTGGTCGGGGAACTACAGTAACCATATTTTTACCACTGAACAAAAGCTAATGAAGAAGATTGTTGGGTTAGTAATTCCGTTTTTAGCGACACACGTCCTTTGTTGTGGCGCACTATTGTATTTTTTATGGAGCACCGGACTACTAATTTCAATAGCACGGGAAGGTAGAAGTAGGGTTTATTTTCTGCCCATATTTATTATCGGCCTCGTTTTTTTCTGGTTACACCGAAGCCACAAAAAAGCTTGTCATCTTGAAGGTCATTTCCGTTGGGGGGGATCGGGTCGTCAATTTCCTTTTCTTTTTGACTTTTTACTTGATGATGAGTCTTGTTTTTATCGTCTACGTTTTTATTCCCTGGTGGATTCCTGGGTATGATGGTGGCCTGATTCTTCCTTGATCTCTCATGATTTCTTAATCTTCGCTTTCGTAAGATACAAACATGAAAAGTAAGTTTCTAGTGATTGGCTGCCTATTCCTCCTTGCGATGGTCCTGGTATTGGTATTTATTTTCGGGGTCTCTTTTAAGAGCCTACTTCCTTGGGGTATTTTTCTTCTATGTCCACTGATGCACATTTGGATGATGAGGAACGGTGGTCACAAACATTAACAAAACTTAATTACTCTCTCACAGTTACTTAATCGTAAATCTAATAAGCTTCAATTATTATCAATTAAGCGAACACTGTCACCCCTCGGACAGGAGGGGTGATATCTTCATAAAATCTTAATCCAAAGTTCTGTAAGCTAACCTCCATGAATAAGTGCCAAATCGATATCAAGGGCATGCACTGCCGTTCCTGTGAATTATTGCTTTGTGATGAAATCATAAAAGTACCGGGGGTGGAGGAGGTCAGTGTCTACCAGAACTCCGGAACTGCGAAAATCAAATACGACGGCGAACTAAAGTTTCATGCCGTCAAAAAAGCCATCGAGGATGCCGGCTACGAACTGGGTAAAGAAGAAAGGCCTATTATCTCCAGGAATCTGGGCGATTATCGGGAACTTGGGATTGCCTTCTTTATTGTCATCGCTTTATATTCGATCGCCAAAAACTTTGGCGTATTTGATCTCTCCAAAAACATTTCCGGCGCTTATTCAAGTCTGGGGGTAGTTTTCCTCGTCGGCCTGACCGCCGGCATCTCTACTTGTATGGCCCTGGTTGGTGGTTTGATCTTGGGTGCAGCGGCCCGCTTTTCAGAGAATCATCCAACCGCCACCGGAATCGAAAAATTTAAACCACATCTTATCTTCAATTTAGGTCGGATCGTTTCTTACTTCATTTTAGGCGGCGTCATCGGTTACGCCGGTTCATTCTTTTCATTATCCAGTTCCACCCTCGGGCTTATGACCATAATAGTCGGACTGGTGATGCTCCTGCTGGGGGGTCAGCTTATCGACATTTTTCCGATTCTAAAACGTTTCTCCTTCACTCTTCCTACTTTTCTGACCGATTTTCTGGGAATCCAAGACCGGTCCGATCAAGAATACAGTCACAAAAACTCCTTCGTTATGGGAGCCATGACCTTCTTTCTCCCCTGTGGCTTTACCCAAGCGATGCAGCTATTTGCCATCAAAAGCGGTAGTCCGGTTGTGGGCGCGATGACTATGGGCATCTTTGCTTTGGGTACTGCCCCGGGGCTTCTGGGAGTTGGCGGCCTGACCTCCATCGTCAAGAAAGAAAGCTCCCGTCTCTTTTTCAAAACCGCCGGAGTGATCGTTGTCCTCTTGGCCTTTTTCAATTTGTCCAACGGTCTAAATTTGTTGGGGATTAGTCCCAAAGTTCTCGGCGCCTTTACCACCAAAACTGCTTTGGCCAAAAGTGGAACCGACGACCCGAACGTTAAGCTGGTAAAAGGCATCCAAGAGGTTCGCATGCGCCAAACCTCTCGCGGCTATTCACCAAACTCCTTCACCATTCAAAAAGGCATCCCGGTCCGTTGGATTATTATTTCCGAAGATCAGTACTCCTGCGCCAGTAGCATCGTTTCTCAGAAACTCGGCGTTCGCAAATCACTTCAACTCGGCGAAAATATAATCGAATTCACTCCTGACAAAACCGGTTCAATTCCCTTCTCTTGTTCCATGGGTATGTACACCGGCTCTTTTACGGTCGTCGACGGTAGCGACGCAAACTCAACCAACGTCCTCGGAGCCACCAACCAAAGGGCCGCCCAAACCAACGCTCCCTCGACGGCTGGAGCCTGCGGTAGCGGCGGTTGTGGTTGCGGCGGAGGGGCCAAAACCCCCCAGCCGGTAGTCAGCGGCATTGTCGAGAAAAAAGGCCAGGCCCAGCTCATCAAAGCCTCATATACTCGGGACAAGGACATCGTTCCCAATCAGTTCACCGTCAAGGTTAACCAGCCGGTCCGCTTCGAAATCGCCGTCAACGAGGATGGCCAAGGCTGTATGGGCAGCATTACTCTCCCAGGCCTGACCAATCAGGTCTACGGACTCACCAAGGGCCAACCCATCATCTTCGAATTTACCCCTACGACCATCGGCGCCTACAATATCACTTGTGCCATGGGAGTACCAAGGGGCATTATCCAAGTTATTTAACCTATGCAAACTATCAAACTTTCAGGCTTAACTTGCCCCGCTTGTAAAAAACTAATCGAGAAAAGAGTCGCCGCTATCTCAGGGGTCAACGTAATTGAGGTCGATGTGGTCTCCGGAGAAGCGACCATCGACTCCGATCGCGATATCCAATTATCAGAAATTAAAGAAGTTCTGAAAGGCACTCCTTATCAAGTTATAAAATAGATGAAAAGAATGGACAGAAAAATCGATTTTCAGGTAAAAGGCATGCATTGCCAATCTTGTGAGACGCTTATCAAAGACGAGCTCTCGGATCTTGGCAAAGTCAAAGATGTAGTTATCAGTCACAAAACGGGCAAGGGTTCGTTGGTAGTCACCGGCAAGAAAATCACGGACGAAAAAATAATCGAAGCCATCAAAGCTGCTGGGTACTCGGCATCAATTGGTGAGGAAACGCAGGCTAGTTTTCGCTTTCCCCCGGAAGTCGAGATCGAAGGAAAGATCGATAAAAATGAAAATGGTCAATTCATCATCAAGGGCAAGTTGCGCTTCGGTTCCAGCGAAGATAAGGACGTTCAGAGCAGTTTGGAGATTGTTCCCGGTCAGGAAATCCTAGGAAATAAATCAGAGCGGGTCAATCTGGTGATTTCCGGCATGCATTGTTCATCGTGCGCCTCAATAATTGAACGGCAATTGAAAAAAGTTCCTGGGGTAACTGAGGCCAGGGTCAACTTCGCTGCTGAAAAAGCGTCAATAATTCTTGATTCAAGTCAATCGCCGGTAGAAAGGTTGATTGAGGCGGTCGAAAAAGCTGGTTACAAAGGTTCGCCGGAGTCAGCCGAGGGAGGGCAATCTCAATCGGAGCGGCAACAAGCAGACATAAAGCATCAGTGGAATAAGTTCATTGTCAGCTTCGTTCTCTCTGCCCCGATGATCTATTTTATGTTGTTTGACTTCTTCAGTTTCATTCCCGGCGCCAGGTTATTATTACCCTTCGTCGGCGTAATCTCTCTGATTCTATCTACCCCCGTCCAATTTATTATCGGTAATAGTTTCTACAAGGGCATGATATCCGCTCTGAAGATGCGCACCTTCAACATGGACAGTTTGATCGCCATCGGTACCTCGGTTGCCTATTTTTATAGTCTGGTGAACTTCATCAGATATTTTGCCCTCACCGACTCGCTTGTGGGTTTGAATGGGGCAAAAATTCCCGAATTATATTTCGAGACCGCCGCTTTCCTGATCACTTTTGTTATCCTGGGCAAGTTTCTGGAAGCCAAGGCCAAGGGTAGAACCTCGGAAGCGATCAAAAAGCTGATGGGGCTAGCCGCGAAGACGGCCAGGGTGGTGAGAGACGGACAAACCATCGACATTCTCGCCGATCAGGTCGTCAAAGATGATATTGTCGTCGTCAGGCCCGGCGAAAAAATTCCCGTTGACGGCGTGATCCTGAAGGGATCGTCCGCGGTCGACGAATCCATGATCACCGGGGAAAGCTTGCCCGTCGAAAAACACGTCGACGACTCCGTCATTGGTGGCACGATCAACAAGGTTGGTAGTTTTGAGTTTAAAGCGACGAGAATCGGTGCCGAGACTACCTTGGCTCAGATAATCAGGCTAGTTGAGGATGCCCAGGGATCGAAGGCCCCGATCCAGGCTGTCGCCGATAAAATCTCCGCCTGGTTTGTTCCGGCTGTGATCGGCGTTGCCATTCTAACTTTTGTGGTCTGGTACTTCTTCCTTGGAGCGACTCTTTCCTTCGCCCTGATGGCCTTCACTGCAGTTATCGTCATCGCCTGTCCTTGTGCCTTGGGACTAGCCACACCCACCGCTATTATGGTCGGTACGGGTGCCGGAGCCGAACATGGTATTTTGATCAAAGGCGGAGAACCGCTTGAGGGCGCCAGTAGGGTTAACACCATCATTTTTGACAAAACCGGAACTATCACCAAAGGAAAACCCGAAGTCACCGACGTTGAAGACTTTGGAGAAATCGATGAAGACGACGTCCTGGCAATCTCCGCCAGTCTGGAAAAACAATCTGAGCACCCATTAGCCGAAGCAATCTACTCCTATGCACAGGAGGAGGGCGTCGTCCTGAAAGACGTCGAAAAATTTGCGGCCATACCCGGACACGGCGTGAAAGGAATTATCAAGAAAGTAGAGTATTACTTTGGTAACAGAAAACTCATCGGGCAAACACTCGGACTAAATATCGATAAATACGAAAGAAAGATAAGTAGGCTGGAAGAGCAGGGTAAAACCGCCATGATCTTGGCCACGAAGAAGAATGTCTTGGGAATCATCGGCGTCGCCGATACCGTCAAGGAAACCTCGAGGGAAGCAGTTGAGATGCTCAAAAAGATGGGGCTTGCGGTCTGGATGATTACCGGGGATAACGCGCGAACTGCCAAAGCAATCGCCTCCCAAGTTGGTATCGAAAACGTTCTCGCTGAAGTGCTGCCCCAGGACAAAGCCAACGAGGTGAAAAAGCTTCAGGACGCAGGAAAGAGGGTTGCCATGGTCGGTGATGGAATTAACGATGCCCCAGCCCTGGCACAGGCCAATCTGGGTATCGCCATGGGATCGGGAACCGACGTGGCCATGGAAGCCGGTGGTATCGTCATCATCAAAAACGACTTGCGTGATGTTGTTAATGCCATCGAGCTATCGAAAACAACCGTCCAGAAAATTCAGCAGAATATGTTTTTTGCCCTGTTCTACAACGTCATCGGTATTCCGGTTGCCGCCCGCGTCTTTAGCTTCATTGGCTTGGTCCTGAAGCCGGAATTAGCTGGCTTAGCCATGGCCTTAAGTTCGGTCTCTGTTGTCAGCAATTCCCTGCTTTTGCGTCGATACCGCCCCGGCAAGAAGAATTACATATCAATGTTCGCTCCGGTTATTATGATGGTCGCCTTCACCTTCCTTTTCGTTGAGTTTGCGCGCTTTAGCTCGACCATGGCCGCGGGGAGTCAAACGGAGTCACAAGCAGAGCCTGTGGTGAAAGGAGACAAAAACATCGTCAAGGTCAACTCAGAAGATGGGGTTATCAAGCAATTCTATTTGGTTGGCAACGACTTGCCGAAGGAGCTGGTTGGAAAACTCCCGCCCGATGGTTTCAGTCCGGTGTATATCGGTGGAAAAAAATACCTTCCCGTCTACATCGGTTATTACGAGGCAGAAGCAATGAAAAAGGAGAAATTGTTCGTCAAAGAAGGTGACATTATTTCTGACTTCTTCGGCAACGACGTCATTGTTTCTGGGGTTCTGGCCAAGACGAACTCCGTCTTAGATAACTACAGTTTCGTCAAAGATGGATTTGTCGTCAAGCAAATGAACTAAAATCGTCGCCATTTCCCCGTACTATATTTAGTACAATATAACGACGATGCCCGATAGTACAAATCTATTTTTAATTTTCATCACCGGACTTACCACCGGCGGACTTTCTTGCCTGGCTGTCCAGGGGGGACTGCTCGCTTCTGTCATCTCACCAACCGAAGAAAAAATTAATCAGAAACTCCAGTCTCAGAACCGGATTTTGCCCATCCTCTCTTTTTTGGTCAGTAAGCTCATTGCCTATACTCTTCTCGGCGCCCTATTGGGGCTCCTCGGTACAGTCGTTGATCTGTCCCCCGTCACCCGGGGTTGGTTCCAAATCGCGATCGCCATCTACCTTCTTGGCATTGCCCTTTCCATGCTGGAGGTCCATCCTGTCTTTCGCTACTTCATCATTACTCCACCGAAATTTCTAAGCCGCTTAATCAAAGATCAAAGTAAAAGCAAATCCATCTTTGCCCCGGCCCTTCTCGGGGCGATGACCGTCTTTATTCCTTGTGCCGTCACTCAAGCGACCGAAGTCATCGCCCTGTCATCCGCCAGCCCCCTTTATGGCGCCGCGATCATGGCCGCCTTCATCTTGGGTACCACTCCTACTTTCTTCGCCATCGGAGTTGCTTTCAGCAAAGTTGGTTCACTATTCCAGGGCTGGTTTAGTCGTGTTGCCGGTACCCTACTCGTCATTATGGCGATCACCACTTTTAACGGCGGGCTCGGACTGATTGGTTCGATTTACACCTTACAGAACTTTTACGAGGCAACCGGGTTTAGTTTCGGAACTTCGAAGCCAATCGTCGCCGGAGCCATGGCCGCTACCAGGGGTGGCGTCCAGGAAGTATCTATCGAGGTCAAATCCAGTGGTTACTTTCCGAAGAACATAACCCTCAAGAAGGGTGTCAAAACTCGGGTTATTCTTAATACCAACAATACCGGCGGTTGCGCCCGGTCTTTTACGATTCCCTCTCTTAGGCTCTCCAAGATTCTTCCCGAGACCGGTACTGAAACCGTCGAATTTACTCCGACCAAAACCGGTCCGATGGTGTTTTCTTGTAGTATGGGCATGTACACCGGCACATTCAACATTATTTAACTACCAACATGTTCGGATTTTTCGAAAAAAAATCAACGGGAAATACGAAAACTCTTGTACTTTCCCTGTCCGGCCTGCACTGTACCAGTTGCGCTGTCAACATTGACCTGACTTTGGAAGACCTACTTGGCGTGGCCGATTCGAAGACCAACTATGCCCGGTCGCGGGCGACCATCGATTTTGAACCAGACAAAATCGATCCCGAAAAAATCATCGCCGAAGTTAGTAAACTCGGCTATAGCGCCAAAATAGTCGATTAAGCCACCAATTTCACCCTCTTCAAGGTCAAAGCATTAAAGACCACGATAACGGAAGAAGCACTCATGAGTAGCGCGCCCCACTCCGGGCGAAGAAGTATTCCGTATCGATAAAGCACGCCGGCCGCGATCGGAATTGCCAAAATGTTATACCCCGCCGCCCAAGCCAGATTCTGTTTCATCTTTGTATTTGTCTTTCGGGAAAGCTCGATGATCTTAACGATGTCGAGGGGATTGTTCTTGATGAGAATGATCTGACCCGCTTCTACGGCCACGTCGGTACCGGCGCCGATCGCGATTCCCACATTCGCCTGGGTTAATGCCGGCGCGTCGTTCACGCCATCTCCCACCATCGCCACGATTGACCCGTCTTTTTGCAGTTCCTTAATCTTGTTCACTTTATCTCCCGGCAATACTCCGGCAAAATAAGTGTCAATCGAAAGTTCGTGCGCAACGCTCTTGGCGATACTCTCATTGTCGCCGGTGATCATCGCTACCTTTATTTTCATCTCATGGAGTTTTGCTATCGCCTGGCGGGATTCCTCTCGAATGACATCCGATAAAACAATCACTCCAAGGGCCTCTGTTTTCCCATCCTCTGCTACCCAGATGAATGATTTGCCCTCGTTAATTTCCGCGGCAATTTGATTTTTTAGTTCATCCAATTTGATTTCTTTTTCTTTCATTAGGGCCTCATTGCCCAATAAATATTTTGTCCCATCAATTTTCCCTTCGACCCCTCTGCCCGGAAACGAATTAAAGCCCTCCACTTTCGAGAGTCCAATCTTTTTCGTGGTGGCCTCCTCCACCACCGCCTTAGCGATCGAGTGTTGGGAAAGGGTGTCCACCGATGCCGCCACCCGCAGGACCTCGTCTGGGGTTTGTCCGGCTGTCGGAATGATTTTATCGACCCCAAATTCACCCTTGGTCAAGGTGCCCGTTTTATCAAAGACCACCCAATTGAGGCGGCGGGATATTTCCAGGGCTTTAATATCCTTGATTAGGATACCGACCCTGGCCGCCACCTGGGTGGTAATAGTCGTTACTGTCGGAATGGCTAGGCCCAACGCGTGTGGGCAGGCGATGACAATGACCGTGATTGCCAGAGTTGCGGCAAAAATGGCCCCCTGAGGATCGATTAGTGACCAATACAAAAAAGTTCCCGTTCCTACCGTAATCGCCGTCAAGGTCAAGACATTGGCGGCTTTGTCTGCCAATCGCTGGACCGAAGGCTTGGTTGTCTGTGCTTGTTTGATCAGGTTCGTAATTTGGGCCAGAGCGCTTTCGGCGCCGACCTTGGTGATCTCGACCGTCAGGGCGCCGTCGTTATTTATCGTCCCGCCCACCACCTCGTCACCCATCTTTTTGAAAACCGGTTTTGACTCACCGGTGATCATTGCTTCGTTGACCGAACTTTCTCCTTCGATAATTTTTCCATCCACAGGCACTTTCTCTCCAGGTTTAATGATGACTTTGTCTCCCTTGACCAGCTCGCTTGTTTGCACTTGGACTTCTTTACCTTCGACTAATTTATTAGCAGTCGGCGGTATCAGCTTGGCGAGTTCCTGAAGCGCTCCGGTCGTTCCCATTACCGCTCTCATCTCCATCCAGTGTCCAAATAAGAACGCGGAAACCAGGGTTGAGATTTCCCACCAAAGCGACTCGCCTGGGAAAAGAAAAGTGGCTGCCACCGAAAAGGAATACCCCGAAAGCACGGCCAGGCTAACCAGGGTCATCATCCCGAAATTGCGATTTTTGATTTCCTCCACCGCCGCGCTAAAAAAGGGCCTTCCACCATACAAAGCAACTATGGAACCAAGAACAAAAAGCGCCACGTCAACTCTAGCAAAAGTGAACGTAAAACCAAACCACCGCTGAATATTGGGGGAGAGGAGCAGGATCAGGAGGGTAACCGGCAAAGTCTGAAAAAAGAGGGTTTTGAAATTATGGCCCATCTGGGCATGGTGGGCCGTATGGTCTACCGGCTCTTCCATTTTCGTCATTTCGTGCGCCATCACCAAATCCATCCCGCATTTGGGGCACTTTCCCGGCTCATTCTTGCTGACCTCGGGATGCATCGGACAGGTGTACTTCATACCCCTTCCATTCTACTTCTTCTTCAAAAAGAAGTTGTAGCAGTGGGCAAAACACCAACCGACCAACCAGGCACCGACCGTTGCCGTAACTAGTCCCAACACGAAATTTCCCGTCGTCAGATTCCAGGTCCCGAGTTTAGTCAATTCGATACCGTGGAACCAAGACTGGGCCACCGAAAAGAACCAGTCGGGAAATATCCCTACCAGCAAACGGCAGGCAACAAAAATCCCAGCCGTTATGGTCGCTAAAGCATTCGCAGTTGCCATTGGATCATGTTTCATCAAAAATCACCCCCTTCTGATATCTGTTTAATAACAAATGACCTTTGCTAGCGCTTTCTCTTTGGTTTTTGGATTTCTTTCCAGAAATAGGCGATCCCCAAAACCAGGAAAGTAATCAGGGCCAGCCAGGTGAGTAGGCCCAAAAGGCCCAACGTTCCAAAGCCACCCATCATCCCCCCATATCCTCCATATCCCCACATAGTCTTTAAGTAATTACTAATACCAATTCCATATTACAGTAGAATGATATTAGTTATGGGTATCAAGGTCACCAAAGTCTCGGGAGATATCGTAGATTTCGACGAAGAAAAGCTAGCCCGGTCGCTACGCTTCGCTCGAGTCCCCGACGATATTGCCAAAGAGGCGATCGCCTACGCCGAAAGTAAACTTACCGAAAAGGTTTCCACCCATTTGATTTACGCTTATGTCAACGGTTTCTTGCGCCGCCGCGGTCACATTAGTTATTCCTACAATTACGACCTCAAACGAGCTATCATCCGCCTCGGTCCA
>MFAI01000014.1:436-8582 GCA_001774555.1 Candidatus Collierbacteria bacterium RIFCSPLOWO2_01_FULL_50_23 | reverse complement strand
TTTCTTTGAGCGCCTCGACGTTTATTGGGTCGGAAAACTTTCTGTCCCTGTAGTCTTGGTTATCAAACGGTCCGATCATCGCCGGTACTGAGCACCAGTAGGGGATGTTCAGTTTTTTTCCGGCCAGATATCCCTCGACGGAAAAGAAATCATAGATGATCAGATCTGGTTTGAATTCTTCGGCGATCGTTAAGCAACTTTCGAGCTGGTCCGCTACTCGAGGAAAGGTCCACAGCGCCGGGTCGGTTTCTGCCAAGTCCCGCCTTTCAATTATTTCGGTTTTAAATTCCTCGACTCCGGTGAGATCCGGCTTGATATTTTTCCAGCCGTTAATGATCAACCGAAAATCAAAATCCTTCTGGTTATCCCGGATCATTTCTTTCAGAATATTCAAATGTCCGCTAAATGGAGGAGAAAACACTAGTATTTTTTTCTTATCAGTCAGGAAATTTTTCTTCAAGTAATTTACTATTTCTTCTTGGCCGTTGCCTCTGAGTAGAACACTCTCATCCTCCTGGATATTTTTTTCAAATCTCTCCAGATTATCAATGAACTCCGATAGTTTTTCTTTGGTGATTTTTGTTTCTGAGACCCCAAAATTATTTTCGGAAATTGCCCAGGCATTTAAATGTTGCTCATATGGAGCTACCGGCACCGCATAGACCGGTATCCCCAAGTACATTGCTTCGGAGAGCAATGAGTGTCCGGCAGTAGAGATGATGCCCCGCGCCCCCGCCATTATTGTGAGGAATCTCGGATCTCCATGCTGGTAGATCCGGCAGTTGGCCGGGGACACCTTCTTGTATCTTTCAATTTCTTTTGGCGGGACGAACATGTGAAAAACTGCTTCTTGGTTTTCCAGGACTTCAACAATTTCTTCCGGAGTTTGCACAAAGTCCCTGGCCGAAGAAATATAGACCAGAATATCCAATTCTTTACCCGCTCTGTTTTTACGAAGGCTTCTCACGGCCTCTCTGATTGTTGAAGGAACAACCAAAATATCATCTGCTCCTTTCTTGGGAGCAACTCTGAAAAAAGAACAGGCGATTCTTTTATCTGCCTTTGGGAAAAACATCGACAGCCTTTTCACCTCGTCCTCGTAAGTAAAACCGCCCAAAGTTACCGGAAAGTCTCCAAAAAGAAATTTACTCTGCTGATCCGATGTCACCAGGGGGACCTTGTAGGCATATGCATACTGTGCCGAAATCGGCTCGTAGTCGGTAACTACCAGGTCGGCCTTTCCCCAGTCGCGGACGATTTTGTCCAATGCCTCAAACGATTTTCTGAACGATTCGATATCTTGGTTTTGCCGAAGGTGGGCCGTCGCTCCAAAATCCAAACCGGTCGGCGACCCAACCACAAAGGTCAGCCCCACCGGTACCAGGGTCACGTTCTTATTATCGCCAAACCTGTCTGTCAGCACTGTGAGACTATCATCGTGAGCAAAAATCATTATCCTGTTTTCTTTCGCCAGTTCCTCGATGATCGGCGTTTCCCGGTTGGCATGACCATTACCGATACCGCTGACTCCGAATAGTATTTTTTTCATAAGTCTTCAGCGATGATTTTGGTGACGAAATCGATCGAGCCGGAAATCCGGGATGCTTTGACAAAAGAAAGTGTCTTGGCGAGCGATTGAGACAGATATTTTTGCGACCCTTCCGGGGGTGTTCCGGCAAAGACGTCCTCCCCATCGCAGAGCACTGTGTCCGCGTTTACCGTATCCATAAAGAAAGGATATAGAGTATGCATACTGCTGGGGAATTCCAAAGCGTTGTTTTCTGCCACACCGTCGTTGAGTCTAACGACGTAAATGGCATCGATCTTTATCGGCGAATTTTCAAAGTAGTGGCTCTGATCCAGCAAAAAAGCTGTCCTGTTTTGGTAATCAACCCGTTTTGCCACCAGCTGGGGGAATTTGTCTGCATCCGTCGAACTTATCGACATTGTTTTGGTTCCGTCCAAAGCCGTTACCCCACCGTTTTCAAAAGAGATAACGGTTTTGTTTCCGGAGAAAACCTTCCAGTCATAATCATTAACCAATTTAAGGAGAATATTGGACTTTCCACAACCGGTATGGCCCACCAGCAAGACATTCTTTTCTCCCCCCACACACGCGGAATGGACACAATAATATTTCTTCTTCAACATTAGAATTCTTGCGGCGGAGTAGAGGGCGTGCCACGCATCGAGAGAAAGCTTTCCACCCCAGTTGTCATATATCACCACTCCGTTCCCAATTCTTTCCAGTCTCCTTTCGGAAGACTCAAAGTGTGTCAGGGAAAAATCAACTTTTGGAGCCCTTTCCACAACCACCGCACCGGGGATCAAAGTCCCCGCCAAAACGCTGATCTCCTCGTCGCCGGCTTCAAACTCCCCGGCAAGCGCTAGCGTATAACCCAAAAAAGAAATGAATACAGTTTTTTTGTCTTTCACAGATGAATTTTACACCCGTGGAACTTCTGTCAGCAGCGAAGGATGACTTGGGTCAATTAACCCCCGCGTTTCCTGTTCCCAGCGTACTCGTAACGACTCGAGATTCTCCGGTATTTTTCCTTCCGCAAATAGCTCGATCTGCTGGGTAACTCCGCCATTGTAAAGATCGATCCTCCGTATCGGTGTCACTTTGACCGCATTCCCGACCATTGCCAGGCCGGCGTATTTTCCCGCCGTTAGATCATGCAGGCTGATGTCTCCCTCCACGCAGTCCAGGCCGATGTTTTTGGCCAAGTGGTCAATGATGTATTGCAATACCGTTCCCCCCAGTCTATTCACCCTCATCGGGGCATAGACAAGAGTTTTCTGGTCGGCGGTTAGCGCCACGCATTCTTCACCCGGCCCATCGGCGATCACGCCATCGCGCAGTTTTGCGGTCAGGTCGTTCGGGTCGGGGAAGTAGCGGTGCCCATCTTTGTCAATCAAGTATGGCGCCAGATAAAGCAGTTCGTCTGCCCCAATTTTCCGCGCCAGCGCACCATCCATGGCCGCCGCGCCGTAGTTGCTGGCATGTTTTCCGGTGATTGGGAATGAGCGTGTCAGGCCGGTAACGGCACAGACCCCGCCCCTTTGCATTAAGGTCGGATTCAGATAATCCGGCCAAGCCCAGGCGATAATCGCCGCGTCGATCGGATAGTCCGGGCGCATACTGATGCCAAAACCGGACAAAAACGCCGGATGGATCGATGGTCGGATATACGCCCGGACAAATCCCGGTGTTTTGTTGTCCGGATGCCGGAATAGACCCATTCCGTTTGCTTTGATCAAATCGATCATTGCCTGCCCAAACTCCTCTTCCGGAATCGGTGCCGTGTATCCCCGGGCCGGCAGTGACCGGCGAAACAACCTCGCATTCCTCTCCGAGAGCAAAATAATACCCGGTTTTCCGGTCCGTTCATTTACCACCGCACTGCTACCCTCAAAGACGCCGGAACCATAGTCCACCGCGTGGCCAAACCGCGGAGACATAGCATATCCGATGGGAACAATCACCATCTGCCTCTCTTTGTGGGAATAAACGCTTACGAATCGAGCCCCGGGGAAATACTTTTCCGCTCTAGCCGTCGACTCGGCTAGCGTTTCCTCCAAATGTTTTTCACCTTCGATATACCTGGCCATCAGCGGTATTATAACAACGAAATCCGTTATCGCCGTCTTCCCGGCCAAGTGTGGTCCGGGAATGATTGTTTGAATTCACTGATAACATCTTCTGCCAACTCAGCCAAGTAAATGTCCCAAAGTTCATACCAATATGGAATGTTATCGCTACACAACCGGTATCTTTGGTCCTTCATCCGGTCATAACTCGTCGGTTTTCTATTCTTTCTGTAGTTTCGATTGGCATAAGCGCTATCAAGGTGGATCACTTCCTGTTCTTCCCGAGTTAGAGGTCTGTCTCTTTGGCCGATCCGGTGATGCTCGGGGCATAGGGGGGCGGCGTTTTCCGGGATATTCGGATCAACCTTCAAAACTCTAATGCACCAGCCCCGTGGCTGGACATGGTGGATTTCAACGTTCTCATCTCCGCAATAGACATATTCCTCTCCGTTCCAAACAGGAAATACGCAAAAAACCGACCCCAGAATAGTTTCGTAAGCTTCCTTGACCCACTTCCTCTGTGCTCTCGTGAATCCGTTCTTTGCCGCCTCGACATCAACCAGTTTCCTCTCAATGCCCACTCAGAACCATTATATATAACCTAGCAAACTTTTTTGGTGACCCCGGCGCGAAGTCTCGAGCTCTGCTCGATGAGGAGTCCCTCGATCTCGAACTTCGTTCGAGGTCGAGACTAGTCCCCCGAATTATGGATTCGGGGGGGAACCCGTGATTTCAAAAAGCCACGAATATTTCCATATTTCTTAATATACCTTTCTCTATTCTTTGCATCCATTTTTGCTATAAATGTTTCGGTGTATATCAACCTATACGGTCGATGTTTGTTTGTGTACGTAGATCTACCAGCATTGTGCTGTTTTAGTCGTTTCTCCACGTCAGCCGTATATCCAACGTAAAATGTTCCATCGACCTCAGATTGGAGAATATAAATATGAAAATGGCTTTTTGAAATTCGGATTTGATGATCCATCAGGATCATTTTATGCCGAATCTACCCGAATGGGTAAATTCGGTATGAAAGTGACCCCGGCGGGAGTCGAACCCGCGATCTTTTGGATGAGAACCAAATGTCCTGGACCACTAGACGACGGGGCCATGTTAATGTCCTGGACCACTACCTCGAAGTATACTTCGAGACTAGTCCCGAACGCACCCGTTCGGGGGACGTACGGGGCCATGTTAATGTCCTGGACCACTACCTCGAAGTATACTTCGAGACTAGTCCCGAACGCACCCGTTCGGGGGACGTACGGGGCCAAAATGGTCAGTTTTGATTTGACTTTAGACATATTTTAGCATAAAATAGGCCTTCGTTATCGAATAAAGAGCTGCCCATCAGCCAATTTTGAAAAGTTAGGGACAGACGGCTTGAAGATATCTTCGCCGGCTCTTGCTTTTGTGTCAAGTTGGCCTACAATAACCAAAATTAAGAACATGAAAAACAACAAAGTCCACCTGACTCTCACCGGCTACAACGAGCTGGTGGCAGAGCTCGAGGAACTAAAAACGAACAAACTACCCGTGGCCATTGAGCGTGTCGCTCGTGCCCGCGAATTCGGTGATCTCTCCGAGAACGCTGAATACCACCAAGCCCGTGACGATCATGCCACGTTGGTTGGTCGGATCGACGAGTTATCTGACATCATCAATCGTAGCGAGATCATTCAGGCGACCACCAGCAAGACTCAGGTCGGCGTTGGCAGCAAAGTCAAAGTTGCCATCAACGGCACCACCCACGAATTCACCATCGTCGGTGAGTGGGAGGCCGATCCGGCCGAAAAGAAAATCAGCCACGAATCTCCTTTGGGTAAGGCCTTGATGGGCAAGGGTGTGGGCGAGAAAGTCGAGGTCGCCGCTCCCGCCGGAAAGGTCATCTACTCTATCAAGGAAATCGGCTAAAAATGGATCGCGCCGAAGCCCTGGATCTCGTCAACTCCTGGACCGTGAACAAAAATCTGGTCAAACACATGCTTTGTGTCGAGGCCTGCATGCGGGCTCTGGCCAGACACTTTCACGAAGACGAGAATCTTTGGGGTGTCACCGGTCTTATCCACGACGCTGATTATGATGCCCACCCGGACGAGCACCCCTGGGTTTTGATCAAAGAGCTGGAGAAAAATAACGAAAACCCGCTCATGATCCAGGCCCTCAAGGCCCATGCTTGGCAATGGAGTGAAAAGTCTCCCGAACCGAGCTCAAACTTTGATTGGTCTCTCTATACCTGTGACGAGCTCTCGGGACTCATCGTCGCCTCCGCCCTGGTCCGCCCGGACCGGAAACTGGCCTCCGTCAGCGTCGAGTCGGTCCTCAAGAAGTTCCCTGACAAAGGATTCGCCAAAGGCGTCCACCGTGAACATATCAAGCTTTGCGAAGAAAAACTAGGCATCGCCCTGCCCGAGTTTGTTGGCATCTGCCTGATTGCCATCCAGGGCATCTCCGCCGACCTCGGTCTCTAGCCTATAAGTTTGACAGAAATCTAGTTTTGAGGTAGAATTTTCCTGTTCTCGCTCTTTTAAAGCTCGCCCCCCCCCAACGGCAGATTCTTCAAGCTATTTTCCGATATCTTGACGAATCTGCTGTTCTTTTCTTGCAGATCTTTCAGACCTAGGAGGTCAATGTGTCCAGGAACCAGAAGGGTCAAGATATTATCGAGTTCGCTCTGATGTTGGCCCTGGTGGTCATCGTCGGGGCGCTCTTGGTCTACGGCGCCGTCGCGATCAAGGGATCGTTTGACAACCGGGTCACCGACCGGGTGGCCATCAGCCAGTTCCGCGTTCTGACCGGCGCGGACGATGTCGTCATCGTGACCAGGAGCAACGATACGTGGCTCTTCGGCCACATGGATGACGTCGTTTACACCCTGTCCGTGGATGGTAAACTCATGGGTGGCCGCTGCGTCAGCGGTCCCTGGTCCCCGGTCATCTGCCGGGTCTATGGAGCCGGTGACGGCGAATAGCCAGGTAAACGAGCAAGACCAGATCTCCCCGGAACAACGTTCCGGGGAGATCACTCAAACATAATATGTTAAAATATGGGTAATAGCGTCAAAGACAGCCTCCAACTGTCGAGCTCCCCGGGGTAAAAAACCGGGGCGGGTAAGCCCGTAAGCGCTGGAATTAAGTATTTGTTAGGTGGCACCTGTCCCGACGTATTGCGTCGGGGCCCTAACCCCGGGATTTTTCGGGGTTTTTTAATGCCGAAATTTTCCCTGAAAAACATTATTAGGTTATGATAAAGATATGCTCGACATCAAATTCATCCGCGAGAACGCGGAAACATTAAAAAAGGCCATCACCGACAAACAGCTCAACCCCAATATTGTTGACGAGGTCCTGCGCGTCGACGAAAACCGTCGGGACTTGATGGGTCAAGTTCAGGAAGTAAGAAGCCAAATCAATAGTCATGCCGAAAAGCTCAAAGGTGGCAAGCCGTCTGATTCTGATATTGCCATCGGCCGTGACTTGAGAGAAAAGCTCAAAGATCTCGAACCGCGCCTGACTCAAGTCGAAAAAGCCTACTTTGATTTGATGTACCAGGTCGCCAATCCCGCCGCGGATGACGTTCCTTTTGGCAAAGACGATACGGGGAACAAAGAAGTCAAAAAGTGGGGCGAGATACCCAAATTCGATTTCAAGCCAAAAACCCATGACGAAATTATGGAGGACCTCGATCTGCTTGACACCAAACGTGCGGTTCGCATTGGCGGTTCGCGCTCGTTTTTTACCAAGAATGACGCGGTTCTGCTCGAGTACGCCGTCCTCACCTACGCTCTGAAGATGATGATTTTCAAGGGCTTCACCCCCATGACCGTTCCCTGGATGGTTAACGACGATGCCATGTGGGGAACCGGCTACTTTCCTTGGGGTCAGCAAGATCATTACCAGACCCAGGATGGCCAAAGTCTGATTGGCACTGCGGAAGTGTCCCTGACCGCCTACCGTAAAGACGAAGTCCTAAACGAAAAAGACCTTCCCATCAAGATGGTCGGCATCTCTCCCTGTTTCAGGCGGGAAGTTGGAACCTATGGCAAGGACACCAAGGGTATTTTTCGCATTCATCAATTCAACAAGGTTGAACAGGTTGTCTATACCGTCGCCGACGAGGAAATCACCCGGAAAATGCACGACGAAATGTTGGGTTATGCTGAAGAACTGCTTCAGGCCCTGAAACTTCCCTACCACGTTCTTCTGATGTGCACCGGTGATATGGGTGCGGGACAGCGCCGGAAATACGATATCGAGACCTGGTTCCCCGGGCAAGACAAGTACCGCGAAACTCACTCGGACTCCTACTTTAACGACTTTCAAGCCCGCCGCCTCAACATGAGATATCGCACTAAGAACGGTGAGATGAAATACGTCTACACCATCAACAATACTGTCGCCGCCACCCCTCGCCTCCTCGCCGCCATTATCGAGAATTACCAACAGGCGGACGGCTCGGTCAAGGTTCCTGATATTCTGGTTCCTTTTGTGGGCAAAGAGGTCATCAAGCGTGAAGGCTAATCTATTTTGGATCATAGCTGCCACATTAA
>MFAI01000014.1:0-415 GCA_001774555.1 Candidatus Collierbacteria bacterium RIFCSPLOWO2_01_FULL_50_23 | reverse complement strand
TTGGATCATAGCTGCCACATTAATTTTCGGGTTTATCTCGGCGCTGGTCTTTTGGCCGAAACAAAAATACCTCTCCCCATCAGTCAGTTACTCGCCGGTCCTTAGCCAAAAGCTGGCCTCAAAAGTGGCCATTCCGCCTGCCCTGGACTCTTCTACCGCAAAAAAATTCAAGGTAAAAGCCCCTTACTACCTTGTTTTCAATCTTGATTCCGGCAGGGTCTATCTCGCCAGCGGCGCCGCTGAGAAAATCTCCCCCGCTTCTTTTACCAAACTTCTCACCGGACAGGTGGCTCTCGACCTCTCCTTTCCCGACCAGCTCCTGACTGCTACCAAAACCAGCACCGACAAAGTTCCCACCACCATGGGTTTCAAAATCGGCGAGCAGTTCAAACTTTCAGACATTCTTCGAGCTGCG
>MFAI01000013.1:1790-8238 GCA_001774555.1 Candidatus Collierbacteria bacterium RIFCSPLOWO2_01_FULL_50_23 | reverse complement strand
GGCGGGGGCGCCGACGCCAATACCGAGTTTGCCTTCGACGATGAGATTGCCGTAGTCGACCGGAGGAGTGAGGCTGCAACTGGTTGGACCGGTACAGACCTGGAGGTTGTCGCCGATGACCCTAACGGTGTTGCTAGCCGCCTGGACTGATTTCACTCCGCTATTGATACTGCTAACTGCCATACCCAGATTGAGAAGATAGCGGTAAGAGGAGGCGAGAAAACTGGTGTCTGTGGGAGTGCCACTCAGGCTGATGTAATCTCGGGAGGTGAGACCGGAGGCGTCGATGTAGCCGGCGCCAAGAGTGGAGCAAGCGGAGGTGGCTGTCGCCGGTGATTGCTGGTCCAAGCCAAGATAAACAGTGCCACTGCCGTATTCTTCCGGGAGAGTGGCGTTTCGGCCGAGAGCATATTTACTGCCGCCGATGTCAACGGTGTTAACACAAAGCGGTTTTTGGGTGATCTCCGAGTTGGTATTGACGATGATGGAAGCACCTGTCTCAATGGTAATGCTCTTGTTCGGGTACCAAATGAGATGTTTGCCGGGATGGAGGGTCATGGTGACGCCTGCTTGAATAGTCATGTTGGCATCGATTGGCCCGTTGTAATCTTCGTAGAGAACGCAGTCGGTGGAAAGAGTCCAGGTTTGACCGGAGGCGGGTGGAGTACAGAATTTTAGCCCTCCCAGGGTGGGCGTTTGTTGGGCATGGCTTGCCGAAGTTGAGAGAAGGAAGAGACTGATAACGAAAAGGGGCAGAACTTTTCTGATCATCTGTTCTTTATTATTCGGTTATTTAATAGGGAAGTCAAGAATGGTTTGACGTTTGTTTTGATCGGTGATGATGAATTTGGCGGAGTAAGTCTGGTTGTGGCTATCGGCGACGGTCCAACTGCCTGACCATGTGCCATTGGTCTGGGTGCCCGAGGTGAGACTGAGGGGGTAGGTTTTTGTCGTAGTATCCATGGAGATTTCGATGGCGACGGAGACGATGGAGATGATATGTTCCAAAACGATACTAATAGTCTGGGGCGAGTTTTTTGGGGCGTCGAGTGGGTCTGCGATGATTTTTTTCCCAACGACGTCACCCTTGGTGGGATTGCTTCTAATGAGATATTCTTGTTTTCCTTGGGGGAGGAGGAGATAGGGGGTGGGAGCTTTGATAAGGCCAGCGGGGATCTCAGGGTTGGGGCGGTTAACGGAAATTGAACCTGGCTGACTTGGCTTGCCATATATACTATAGAGATAGTAGGAGAGGGAAGCGACGGCGAGGAGAAGCAGAACGAAGATGATCCGGCTGATATTGATGAGACCGTGGAGGAAGTGAAACATTTTTGGTTCTGGCTTTGATTTTTTTGTCGATTTCTTCTTGTGGCGGGACATGAGCTAACTTAAGACTACATATATGTGTGTTTGCCTGTCAAGAGATACCTTTGGGGGTGTTGAATAACATCTTTTGTCTGTCATTCCCGACCTGATCGGGAATCTATATAGATTCCCACTTTCGTGGGAATGACGGTGATGATCGACTTATTCAACACCCCCATCCTTTGAAGTAGATGATTGGGGGTCTGTCAGGCAGAAAGAATTTCCGATTTCAGTTTTTTGGCCTCGTCGAGAAAGAAGTTTTGCCAGTCTTTTTCTTTTAGATTTATTTGCAAGTGGGGATAGTCTTTCAGCTCTGTGGCGAGCAGGAATTGGGAGCCAAGTTTGATGGGGTCGATGTGCCAGTCGAACTTGATTTTCGCTTTTTTGATTGCGTCTTTGAGTGAGACCTTCTTTTTCTGGCAAAGTAGATACAGATCCATAAAATCACGACTTCTGGGCTTTTGGTAGATGGTAAACAACTTGTTAGCGGCGATATCGATGGGTGAATCGATTTTGACATTGAGGTAGAGTTCCGGTCTTTCGATTTGGGGGAAAGGAAAATAAGTGAACTCAGTTTTGAGGACGAAGTTATCAAATTTGAGAAAGACTAGATTTCGATTAAAACTGGTATTGATGTCCATTTCTCTAAAGTTCAGGGGATTCTTGATCGACTTGAGGAAGGTGGTGACGGCGAAGAGATCAATTTCGTTTTCGGAGAAGAAATCCAGATCGTCAGAGAGTCGGTATGGGAGATAAAAGCCTGCAAGGGCGGTGCCCCCGGTAAGGTAATACTGTGATGTTAGACCCGATTCGGAGAATAGCTTGAGAAATTTCGTTTGAATGTCGGTGAGGACGGAGGTGGGCTTCATTTTGATTTGAGAAGAAAATCGAGAAAGCGTTTTTTTTTCGGATCGAGATCGAGTTTTGGCAGGTTTTTGATGAGGGATTTCCGGCTGATTTTCGCTTTGTTAAGGCCAAAATTAATCAGATTTTCCAGCTTCCAGAGGGAATATTTTTGGCGATCCTGTCGTAATTTTTTTGTATCGGTTGACCAGTTGTACATAGCTGAATTATACATGTTTGTAACGAGTCTTTTTTGTATCATAAGGGTATGGAGCGAAAGGAAATGCCTGCCCGTTTTTTGGCGGTGATGCCTCCGATAAAGGAGCTTTGGTGGGAGGGGAATCGTGGTTTGTTGGCTGACACAAATAAATATCTGGCGATAGTTGGGAGTAGAAGAATGACTGATTATGGCCGGCGGGTCTTAGAGATGATCATGCCTGATCTGGTGCGGGCGGGACTAATAATAGTCTCGGGAATGATGTATGGGGTCGACCAGGAGGCGCACAAGCTCTGCCTGAAGTACGGTGGTAAGACTATCGCAGTACTGGGCTGGGGTATCGAATGGCCAGGTTTGACACGGGAAGACAGGGAACTTCAGGAAAAAATCGCCAAAGAAGGATTAGTTATTTCAGAATGGGAGAAGAAGAAACCGGAGCTGTGGACTTTTCCGGCCCGAAACCGGATTGTGGCTGGCCTGGCCGACTCGGTCTTGGTCACGGAAGCAGCGCTTAAGTCGGGGAGTATGGTGACGGTTACCTGGGCCCAGAAGTTTGGCAAATCTGTCCTGGCGATTCCGGGGCCAATAACGAGTAAGGTTTCTGCGGGCACTAATCAGTTAATAGCTGCGGGTAGGGCAAAAATGGTTCTGTCCGCTGAAGACATATTGTGTTCATACGGACTGCAGAGGACACCGACGCAGTTAGTTATGTTTACCGGTGCCGAGAGAACTAATAACTTCCCTCATAGGATATTGGAATTATTGGAAAACGAACCTTTGACGACCGACGAAATGGTCAGAATTTTGTGTGATAAGGTGGAGAAGATTAACGTGGTGCTAACGGAAATGAATTTGTCAGAGTTGATCGAGGAGAGAAACGGTAAATGGGAGTTAGGTGTTAAGATGAGGCAAGATGCTTGCCCGAGTTAGATCGGTTGCGGTTTTTGGTTTGGCGACAATAGAAGTGATGGTGGAGGTGGATGTGGCCAGCAAGGGGTTTCCGGCCTTTAATATTGTCGGTTTGCCGACGAAGGCGGTGGATGAGAGCCGCGAGCGAGTCAGAACAGCGCTGATCAATAGCGACTTTGATTTCCCTGCGAAGAAAATCACGGTAAATCTGGCGCCTGCCGACCTACCAAAAGGTGGAGCGGCCTATGACCTACCGATTGCAGTTGGGATTCTGATCGCCAGCGGGGCATTCGAGTGGAAGGAGAAGGATTCTTCGGCGATCTATTATGGTGAACTGTCTTTGGATGGTTCTTTACGCCATACCAAGGGAGCTTTGTTGGCGGGGGAGTTTGCGAATCGACGGAAGAGAACTATATTTTTACCCATTCTCTGCGCGAATGAGGCGGCTGTTTTTGAGGCTATTAAAGTCTTTCCGGTGCGCAATATTGGGGAGTTGGCTCTGCATTTGCGCAATGAGAAATTGATAAAACCATTGAAGCCGATTGATGTCACCGATTTGGTCGAGTCGGCCAGTTACGATTTTGATTTATCCGAAATTGCCGGACAGGAATTGGCCAAAAGGGCACTAATGATCGCTGCTGCAGGGGGACATAATTTACTGATGTCCGGACCGCCCGGGTCAGGGAAAACGATGTTGGCCCGGGCGTTGCCGTCAGTTTTGCCGATTCTTAATAAGGAGGAAAGTCTGGCGGTGACGGCGATTTATTCGGCGGCGGGGTTGGTTGGGCCGGGAGAGGCGATCATCAGACGACGGCCTTACCGCTCGCCCCACCACTCAACCTCGCTACCAGGATTAATCGGTGGCGGGAGCCACCCGATCCCGGGAGAGATAAGTTTGGCCCATTTGGGGGTATTGTTCTTGGACGAAATGGCGGAATTCTCCCGCAATATTTTGGAGGCACTGCGTCAGCCGCTCGAGGATGGCGTGGTAGTAATCAGCCGTGCAGCGGAGCGGATCGGGTTCCCAGCTCAATTTATGCTGGTCGCGGCGGTCAACCCCTGCCCTTGCGGCTACTTGGGACATCCGCGCAAGGAATGCCGTTGTAGCCTCCGCGAAGTAGGGAGGTATCGCCGGAAAATCTCGGGTCCGATCCTGGACCGGATTGACCTATGCGTCAATGTGCCAGCGGTGGAGGTTGAGAAATTAGTGGAAAGTTCGGGAGTGGCGAAGAGACAAACCTCGGCGGAGGTGAGAAAAGAAATAGAAGTTGCTAGATTGATACAGAACGATAGATTGAAACAGTCGGGAATGTTTACCAACGCGCAGATGAAGAATAAACAAGTGAAACAATTTGGATTGATGACACCTGAAGCGGAAAAACTGCTGGCTTTGGCGGTGGCCAAGTACGATTTGTCTGCGCGGTCATACTTCCGGCTAATCAAGGTAGGGAGGACGATCGCGGATTTGGCAAGAGCCGAAAAAGTCGAAGCCAATCATATTGCTGAGGCGCTTCAATTTCGAGAAAGGGTTTTTTAGAGTATATTGGAGATATGGCACTCACTGATGATGATCTAAAGAAGCTGGACAAAATGATGAAGAAAGCCGTGCTTGACGGTACGGCCGAGGCGCTGGAGGCGATTGTTTTTCCGAAGTTTGACGAGATTGATAAAAATCTGTCAAGCCTTAAGGAAGAGGTTGGGTTGAATACCGAAATGATTGCCAGGGTCGAGAGGAAGCTCGATCGGGTAACCGATCATCAGGCTGAGAAGTTGGACGATCATGAGAAGCGGATTTCCCAGCTCGAAAACCCAGCTTTAGCCTGATTTATCTTCATGGTTGCGTTTGTATTAGCCAATAGTTGAACTTGAGGTCAGCACCAAGAGCTTGATTGATCGAGATGGTGAAGCCGACCCCTTCGTCTTTACTCTTGAGGTAGAGAACCTGGTTGGCGGAGTCAGAGATGGGAGTGAGATAAATATAAGTGCCGGACTTGACGGAGGTGTTGCTAATAGTGACTTCGGTCGCGCCGGCACCGATGATACCGATACCGATAGTGGCGTTGGTGCCAAGGGTGGCGGAGGAGGTGGCGGTAGCAGATTCGCTCGCGGCTCCGGCGATGATTAGGCCACTGGTGACGACTTGATTGGTGGCTAGGTCGCGGAACGAGGCGGCACCGGAGGCGTCGATGGCGCCGACGAGGTCGCCCTGGTCATTGAAAAGGGAGAGGAGTTTGCCCGAGGGTGAAGATTCTTTGCCCAAAGAGAGTTGGCCGGAGATGGTGGCGGTAGTAGTATTGAGTTGGTTTGTGATGGTCCGTTTGCCATTGATGTTGTTTGCGTAGAGGTCCCCGGTGATGGTCAGGTCGCCATTGATATTGACCTTGCCGTCGGGAGTCAAGGTCATCAGGCCGGCAAGGAGGTTGATCGGAGCGGTGGCGGTGGGCTGAAGATAGAGAGTGCCCTCACTGCTATTTAATGAGTTGCTAAGCAGAGAGGTGTTTACCAGAAGAGTATCGGTGACGATCACGGGCTGGTTGTATAGAACCATCTCACCGGAGATGGTGGCATTATTACCCGGAAGGCCGTCCGTATTTAGAGGATCATTGTTGCCCGATGGGTTGATCAGTGAGTCAAAATCGCTGTACTTGGCCTTGATCGAGGCGAGAATGGCGCTGGCAGAGGCATATTTGGAGTTAATGTCATCAATGACGGGGGACTCGATGTTACCGGCAAAAAGGGTGCCGGAAACGGTGGCGGTAGCCGCCGTCACTTCGTTAAGGTGGGCCTCGTCGGCGATGAGGCCACTGATACTGGCATCCGTGGCAGTGAGTGAGTTGACGGTGAGAGTGTCAATGTCTGCAACCGGTGAAACAAGCTTCTCGGTGCGGATCAGGCCGGCGGAGAAATTGGCGACTAGAAGCTTGGCGTAGGAGCCGATTTCGGTAATGATGTTGCCGCCGATCGCAAGTTCATATTGATTGATGTTTTGCGCTGTGAAAACCGGGTCAAGGGCAACGAGTTCCCTGTTGATGATGCTATTAAGCGGCTGGTCAGGGTCATCGATGAGGAAGCCTCTTAACCCGTCGGCAGGGCGCGTGTTTAGCCACGTATCTG
>MFAI01000013.1:0-1638 GCA_001774555.1 Candidatus Collierbacteria bacterium RIFCSPLOWO2_01_FULL_50_23 | reverse complement strand
AGATCGGTGACTTTGGCAAAGAGCCAGAGGTTGCTGGCCTTGGGTAGATTGGAGAAGTCGATGACCATCCGATAGCCAATATTTTCGATGTATTCATTGGTGGCGAGATTGCCCGCTACTTCTTCATTTTGGCCGACCATGCCGGGGAGATAGGTGGCGTATTTTTCACCGTTGATAGTATAAGGAGGGTCGACGGTACCGACGTCGATCTTGCCGTCACCGAAGTTGCCGGCGACCATGACGGCACTGCCGGCGTTGTTGCAGGTGGCTAGGGTACAGCCAAGAAAGGTGACTCCCGGGACGACGAGCTGGGTGGCCCCCAGGGTACCGGAAATGGAGGCCTGTTTTTCGATAACCCAACCAGTGAAGCTACCGCCCTGGTCGCCCAGGGTTTGGGTAGCCAAGTTTACAACGGGGGTTCCCCCTCTTTGAATGGCGTTATCCAGATTGAGGTTTGCCCATTCGCCGGTGGTAGCGGTGCCGATGTCCTGGACGGCGTCGGCGCCCGGGGCGAGTACGCCACCACTGGTAATTCTCATTCTTTCGGTGACGGTACTATTGAGGAGCGTGTCAAAGGCGAGAAAACTATCCTGAGTTGAAGCAGTTGAGGTCCAGGTTTGATCTTTGCCGGCCCTGATATTGGCGGCGGTGTCTGTCGTGCCTCCGGTAGTGGTGGACAGGTCAAATCTGACGCCGGCGGTTGCCAGGGCGCTGGCGGTGATATCAAAGTTTCTGACCTCTATTTGGTAAGTAGTGGCATCGGCGTCACGCTGAACAGTCAGGCCGGATCCGGCGCTAGTAGTCCCGATACCTACGTTGCCCGCCTGAGTAATGACAAAGCGACTCAAGCCTGATGAAGAGGCGGTGAAGATGTCACCGACTCCGGAATTGTCCACTACGAGAGCGGCCATCGAAGTAGCACCGGAGACACTGGCCACAGGAATGGTATCAAGTACGGAACGGACATCGAAAGTAGCTAGAGGATCTCTAGTGTTCACGCCGAATCTCGCTCCGATGCTGACAAAAGAATTCTCCCCGGAGGTACCACCGAAGTGATTAAGAGCAGAGGAAGTAGCCACCGCACCGATATTGACCGAGTCGGAGATGTTGCTGGGGGTTAGGTTGCCATCGCTTCTTTGCCAGAACCCCTGGGTTCCGGATGAACCGCCGGTGATATTGCCACTACAGGTGAAGTCCCCCGTTGCACCATCAGTAGTACAGCCGGTAGCGCCTGACCCCCCGGCCAGATTGACTGACGTGGCAGTGGCAGCACCCGGACCAAGGTTTACGATAGTTGAAGTATCAGCCAGATTAAAGGTAGAGGCGGTTGAAGTAATATCTCCACCATTTACGGCTACATCTCCGGCAGTAGTGATGTCGCCTACGGCCGCAGTGACAGTGAAGTTGGCCCCGCCGACGGTAAGATCGGCGGTGGTCACGTCCAGACCGTTGGTGGCGTCGACATTACCGGCGAGGGTGATCAGACCGGTACCGGTAGTGATGGCACGGTTGGTGACAGTGTTTAGGGAGAGAGTGCCGGTGCCGGTCATGTCAACCACCGTTGAGTTGCCAGCCAAGGTGACGGTGTCGCCGTTGATGGTGAGGTCGTCAGCCAGAGTAATATCGTTACCAATGGCG
>MFAI01000012.1 GCA_001774555.1 Candidatus Collierbacteria bacterium RIFCSPLOWO2_01_FULL_50_23 | reverse complement strand
CGGTTTATTCGCCAAACAGCTACGATTTTGTGATTGCGGTGCAACCGACGAGACAGAAAGTCCCTTATAACACTTGTGCGACTGCTTACTCAGTCGATTCTTATTGGTGGGTAGACGGTTGTGTGGGTTGGGTGACTGGTTCTTCTGTGGAGAAAATTTTCACTGGGGCGGGGAATAATATTCGAGCCGGCGATGCGGCCCTGTCCTGGCAGGTGAGTAGGTGGTGGAGTAGCGGTGTTTCTGGGATCCAAATTCCGCAAGAGGATACGACTGCATCGGTGCAATCGGCTGTAAATCTGATTTGTAGAAAATTTAGGGGGAGTAATAACTGTGGAGGCACTGTGACGCCAACTCCGACGCCGACCCCGACGCCGACGAAGCCAAGCTGTCCGGTAAATTACTCTTGTGCTCCAATAGACACGGGATTTTCCTGTTCAGGTGGAATGCGAAGCTCTTGCATAGATGCGCCTTCTGGTGCCTGTAGGCCGGCGAGACTAGACATTAATTTTTTTCTTGATCCGGGAGAAGCCTGCTGTACGTGCGTGCTATAAAGCCATACTCCAGGATGGGCCGTGTTGCCTCACGTAAATTTATAACGGAATTGAGACGAAGTAATTTTTCCGACAGCGCCTTCACCTTTTCTATTTAACTATTATAGTCCGGTCATACCCGGATGAAAACCGCAGTGAAAGGAATACGTTCCGGGGGTGGCCGGCGACACAAAAAACCTGTTTGGCCAGGGTTAATTGTTCCGGTATTGAAAGACTTGCCGTCATCGCTTGTGAGCGTGTGTGGAGCCGAATCGTTATTGACCACATTTATATTCTGTCTTGCTACCTTGATCTCCAAAGAGTTGGGCAGAAAGCTGGAGTTTTGGATCGATATTGTTCTATCTGCATTTTGGGCCTGCCCGCCTGTTGTTTTGGGTGCTACCCCGCTGAAAATAACTAAAAAAGATTTTTTAATCATAAAACCATCGTACCACCAACTCACGCCGGATATTTACGGAGAACAGAGCGAGCTCTTGACAAACATTTCTTTGAGTGATTTACTGGAGGTTAGCCTTATAGCAATATAGGGTTAGAAAGCTTAGCAATAAGTTTTCGGGAATCGGGACTTCAGCAATGAGGTCTCTTTTCTTTCTGGGCGTACTAGCCGAAAGTAAAAGCAAAGATTTGAGTCCCGGTGGAATCAAATTCCAGGTGCAGTAAGTGTTCGCCCGCAGTCGGTAGATTGATCAACTGATAGAGCCTCGGTTCATCGAGCTCGACTTCCCCGACTTTCTTCCCGTCGAGAAAAATCGTCAATCTATCCTCCGTCGTTCGCGGGGTGATCACCAAGAAAACTTTAGCGGCAAAAAACTTTAGATCTAGCGTCGACCCGAGACCACTCTTGGCGTATTCATCTGAAAGAGTCCACTCACCTCCGAAAGAGAAACCGTCGCGGGTCAAGTTCGTGTTCAAAGTGTACCCGGCGGTCCCTATCTTGGCTTTTTCTCTCGACTCTAGCCGTTGCACCCGGGCTAGGCCCAAATAAGTTTCCGGTGTCAGACGCTCCGTTGGCGTCAAATCAGGCAAATCCAAAATTCCCTCCACGACCGGCATGCCCGTCTCGGCAAGTAGCGATTGGATTGCCCGCTCAATTTCCCGGTATTCTCCTTCCCCGGAGTGGACCAATCTCAGCCTGCCTTCTTTGTCGATCAGGTATTTTGCCGGCCAGTAGAGATTGTCATAATTATTCCAAGTCATGTAGTCATTGTCCTGGGCGACCGGGTAGTTGATTTTGTACATCGCTATCGCCTTAATGACATTTTCGGTTTTCTTTTCAAATTCAAACTCGGGAGTATGGACCCCGACTACGACCAGGCCGCCGTCTTTGTATTTCTCGTACCAGCCCGTTACGAAAGGTAGTGTCCGAATGCAGTTGATACAGGTATAGGTCCAAAAATCCACCAAGACTACTTTTCCTCGCAAAGACGAAAGAGTCACTGGCTCGCTATTTAACCAGCGGCTGATACCGATAATCTCAGGTGCCGGTCCCAAGTCCGGCAGAAAGGACCCCGTTTCTGGTTCTCTGGTTTGCCTGCCGGAAAGCTCGTCCAATTGCTCCCCGACCTTCTTATTCTGCTCCAGTCGGAAGAGAAGATTGGAATAGGCGGGAACGGCCTCTAGTAGTTTTGCCTGAATCACCTTGTCGTAGTTTGTCCAGATCCCAACTGCGGTGACGATAATTACCACCCCGAAAAATTGTTGTATCCTGCCCAAAAAAGGAGATAACACCCGGGTTTTGGTCAATAGGTTCTGACCGACAGTGGCGAAAATAAAAAGGGGAATTCCGGTCCCGGCCATATACGCCAGGGTCACGAGAATGATGCGGCTTTCCACCATCTGCGTCGCCGCCAAAGCCGCAATCGAAGCCAAAATTGGCCCGGCACAAGGTGACCAGACGATCCCGAGGGAAAGTCCCGTGATCAGACCTCCGAAAAATCCGTTTCTTTGCACACCAGCTCCGCCCCCAAGTAGGGCACTCAATCGGCCCACTCCGACCTCGATAAGTGCTGAAAAACGAGGCATCAATAATGAAAGTCCCAAAATGGTCAGGATGATAATGGCGGTGAATCGCAGAGTATCGGGGTCGAAGTGGAACATCGAAACCAGATACGAAAGAGTCAGAGTGAAGGCGGTGAAACTGGCAAGAATTCCCAGGGTGATTCCGAGTGGTTTGCCCCTGCCTCCGGTCGATGTTGCCGAAAGGACGATGGGAAGTAGCGGCCAAATGCACGGCGCAAGAATCGTCAGTAAGCCGGAAATAAAAGCGAAGACCAGGAGGATGATCATTTCTCGGAAAGGATCCGATTTATGACGGTGTCGAAGTCTTCTCTGGTCCAGGGGTCGCCGGATCGGTAGATCTCTTTCCCGTTCACAAGGATCACCTTTGTGTGTTGATAAGTAATTTTGTATTGTTCGGCCAGAGCTTTTTCGTTCGCATCGGTTTCGCTGTCGTTATAGTTCACCCGAAAACCGATCAATCTATCACTATCCAGGTTGTTAAACCCGGCTTCGATTTCGGGTGCCTCAGCGCGGCAGAAGGGACACCAGTTGGCGAAGAAATCCAAAAAAATTATTTTGTCTCCATCGAGTGCCCTTTGATAATCGTCCTTCGTATAGGCGAAATAGAAGGATTTTTGACCGGCAATTTTGTTGCCCTCCATCGTTTTTGCAATCGTGCCTCCGTTACCGTTTGGTAAAACCTTTTTTGTCACTGATTTGAAAGAGGCGACTCCGATGATCACACTAACGATCAACAGCAATGAGAGAACAAAGATCAACAAATAATGCTTCATAAACGGTCACCTTTCCAATCTAAGTATATAGGAAGGCGGCCATCTTTTCCAAAGCCAGTTTTCTCATCGAGATTTTATTTTTTTCGGTTCGGTCCATCTCTCCGAAAGTTTTGGAGCTTCCTGCTGGAATAAAGATCGGATCCCAGCCAAAGCCTCCTTCCCCTCTGACCGAGTCGGCGATCGTACCCCCCACCACCCCTTCGAAAATATGCTCCTTCCCCTCCCCGTCTATATAAACCAGAACGCTGACTGCCCGGGCAGATCGGTCAGCAAATCCGGCAAGCAGTTTGATAAGACCTTCGTTGCCGAGAGCCTCGGACATATCACGGATATAAGGGCCGGGCAGGCCGTTCAAAGCGTTGAAAATCAAAGCCGTGTCTTCAACAAAGAGCGGATGTTTCAACTGGTCAAAGTAATGCCTCGCTTTGAAATGGGCTACCTCGTTCACATCAAGCGACTGGATTTCCGGGGCGTCAAGTTTGATCCCTTCGACTCTGATCCCGAGGATTTGGGATGCTTCCTGCCGTTTGCCTTCGTTTGTGGTCGCGAAATAAATGAAGTTCATAGGGTATAGTATAGCCTTGATGATTCAAAAAGGCAGGAAAAGTTTGCCGGGACTGAAAGAAGATTTTGATAGATTAAGGTCGGCAAAAGAGGGTGAGAAGCTCATCAGGTCCAAAACCGGATATCTGGAAAAAGAAAGTTTTACTTCTTTGGAAAACTGGTATCGCCTGAGCCGGACCAGCGAAGATGTCTATCCCACTCAGGGATTATTGCTTACTCCATACGACTATCTTGACGTCAAAAGTCTGCAGCTGTTACCCCAGGACTTTTTGGTAAAAACACTAAGGTTGAGATCTTTTTTCCTGGAACTTTTCAACCATCCCTACCGGATCAGTTTTCTCGACAAAGTTAACAAAGGAAAATTCACCCCTCCTCCCAAGGTATCCTCGCCCGCTTTAGAAAATGCTATCAACGACGGAATTGCTCTCTCTGTCGGTGACCTGGGCAGCTCGGTGGGCGGAGCACAGAGGGAACGAATCAGCCGGACCGAAAGATACGCCGCCGGACCTTTCATCAAACTCGGTCGTCAGGCGCGCTCCATTTATGTTGGCTCATCTTCTCCTGATGTCTGGAATAGCGCCGCCGCGATCGCGACCATGGCCGCGAGCCATTGTCTGGCCGGTGTCCCGAGAAATGGCTTGACCGCTGACCCAAATAGGCAGGCCGACCTTGCCCGTGAGGCCCTAACTTTTTTGGAAAGTATTGCCGCTGAAGTCTTGTCCAAAAGAAAAGACAAGAGAAAAGTCTTTAACTACTGGCGCAAGAACATCTACGGTACTCTTGAGGCCAACCAGGAAAAAGCCATAGCCAGGGCAAAGCTCCTTCACCGGGCCGGAGTCAGGACGTTCCGGGTTTATTCTCCCGAACCGGGTACGGGAACAGTGGACACCGTGAAGAAACTGAGAAAAGTTTTTGGGAAAGAAATCGAGATTTTCGCCGGCCAGGTCATCAGCGTAGATCAGGCAAAAGAAGCCGTGAGGGCCGGCGCCGATGGAATTTTTGTCGGAATCGGCGGCGGCGGCCGCTGTATCACCGGAGTCAGAAGCGGTTCGGTCATCGACTGGCCCGAACTGGTTTGGAAACTGCGCGGAGAAATTACTGTACCCATCATTGTCGAAGGCGGAGCTTCCGATCACGTCGCCGTAACTTTACTACTAGGGGCAAGCGGTATCAGCGTATCCCGCGTCGTCGCCGGAGGAACTATCGAGTCTCCCGGAGGAGCTCTCTACTGTGTCAACGAAAAAGGCAGGCTTTTCAAACCATATGGAGGAGAGGCTTCGGCCAGAACAAAATACCTGGACGGCAAGCTCCTGCCCTTTGACATTCCATCATTCGTCGAAGGAGAGACTACCATGGCCGAAATGAGTTATGTCAAGTTCGTTTATCCGACCCTAACCTACAATCTGCATTTGCGCCTCGAGGATGCAATTCTGGCCCTGGTTTTTCGCGGCGTCGAGAACCCGGAGGAACTGCATACGATCGATCCCTCACCACTGCGGAGAATAACCTCTTCGGGCGAGTTCCAAAGGAACACCCACTGATAAGTTTGACAGATGCAAATCAAATCTCTACCATTATAGTAAGTTATTTCTAGCATTCCTTTATGGCCGATCAAAATCCCTCCGATAATACTTCCCCCGCACTTCCTCCCATCCCCACCATTCCCTTTCAGAATCCGTCATCGGATCAGCCTGCCGGCAATGCTTCCAGCATACCCGCCAGTAGCGTTGAGCGCAGCTCCTCTTCGGGCTGGGCTGATGCAGGCGGGCCGGCACCGAGTACCCCAACGGAAATTGCGGCGGCCTCGCTTAGCTCCTCAATCGAAAGCGACCTGCCCGTTTCCGAAGTGGTGACCGCATTAAAAAGCGCACCCCAAACACCTCCCCCTGCACTTACTTCCCCCGACGTTACTGCGACTGCCCCTGTCAACCCGGTTTCGGAAACCCCCAAGGGTCCTCTTTATGAGGATCCTGACAAGGTAAAGGTTCCCGGCGCTGCATGATTGAGATCATCTGGACAAATCACCTTAGGGAACGGACCCGTGAAAGGGGGATAGACCCCGGCCTGGTCGACCGGGCGATTCGCTTTCCGGACAAAGTCGAAAAAAGTCATACCACCAACTCAAGCAAGCACATCAAAATCATCGGCAACCGGCAAATCGTCGCCGCCGTCAAGCGGGATTCCGGCAACTGGATCGTCACCTCCGTCTGGCAGAAACCATACTACGGTCCCTCCTTGTACAAAAAACCTCTCCTAGAGAGATTGATCTATCGCTTTGTCCTTTGGCTGGAAAAGATTATCCGCCGAAGTTTTAATCATTAGGTAACCCTCGCAATTTAGCCCGGCAAAAATCCCCTCCCGTGTTTGATTCGGGCATTCGTTTACCGTCGCGATCACCCAAAAAATTCCCACCATAAAAAGCGTCGAAAAGAGAGTGGCCGCGGCAATCCGGTAGTTGAAAAGTTTGTCGTCCAAAACCAGTTCCCGCATCCCGGTCGCGTATTCATAAAACCAGCCGGAAAGGGTAACTAGGGCCATGATGGCGAGAATCACCCCGACGATTATCGGCATTTGCATAACCTAACTTCTTATTGTTAATGACTCCCACAATGCCAGAAGCAACTCAGATGTACTTGCTTCTGCTAAGGCAGCTTTTCTTTCCCATTTTTCCATCATCTCAGCGGCTTTTAAGACCACGTCGCTCGCATCCAAGCCGCCTACCGGTTCATCCAGGAAAATCTGCTTGCCAAAATCTATCCTGCTGCCGTATTCTTCACCCTCAACAAAAACCCTTCCGAAAAAGTGGTGCTCCGGTGAAAATTCCAAATAGATCTTTTTTCCATCAGTTGTAACTCCCAGCAAACCTCTGAGTATGGTCCCTTCGCTTCTTTTTGTTTCTTTATTAAACATAACTTAATGTTACAATAATTTCCTGATGCTGACAAAAACCCTCTTCCTTACCGCCACCGCCATACTTCTTTCTGCCTGCCAAAGAGGCTCTCTGAATCCTTCGGCGCCAACCCTTTCTCTCACTGAAAAGTCTCAGGCAACATCAACCGCAACGCCAACATCGATCCCCGATATCAAACAATTACTAAATATAAAGGAGGGACAAATGATTTACGCCGTTATCAAAACCAATCTGGGATCGATGAGAATAAAATTATTTGAAGACAAAGCCCCCAACACCGTTACCAATTTTGTTGGTCTCGCCGAAGGTACCAAGGACTGGACTGACCCCAAGACCGGCCAAAAAGTTTCCGGAAAGCCTTACTACAACGGTGTCATTTTCCACCGTATTATTAGCGGTTTTATGATTCAAGGCGGCGATCCCACCGGAACCGGCATGGGCGGACCGGGATACAAGTTTGCCGACGAAATAAACGATGAGAAATATATCCGGGGTACTCTGGCGATGGCAAACTCCGGACCGAATACCAATGGCAGCCAGTTTTTCATTGTTCACAAGGACTACCCGCTTCCCAGCGCCTATACCGTCTTCGGCCGCATTGACCCCCTCGATGATAGCAGTATAGTCACGCTGGACAAGATCGCCGCTGTCGCCATCGGGGCGAATGACAAACCAACATCTCCTGTCACCATGGAATCTGTCTCCATCGTCCGCCAATGAGAAGGATCGGAGCTCACGTTTCGACTGCCGGCGGGGTAGTCAACGCTCTGACTCGGACCACAGAAATCGGAGGCAACTGTCTTCAGATTTTCGCCGGTTCGCCCCGCTCCTGGGCCAGGCGTCTTTATGAAGAAAAGGAAATTTCGTCTTTCCTAAACGAGTCGGCCAAACTAGATTATTCTCCCACCTTTATTCACGCTCTTTATCTGGTGAATCTGGCTAGCGATAACCCCGATCTAGTAAAAAAATCAGTCGATTCTCTAATCACCGATCTGAAAAACGGCCAAGTCATTGCCTCCGCCGGCGTCATCGTTCACCTCGGCTCCCATCAAGGTAGAGGTTTTGTGTCGGTCGTCGATCAGGTAGCCGGTGTAATCCGCCAAATTCTAAATGCCACCGAAGAAACACCCTTCATAATCGAAAACTCCGCTGGTCAGCAGGGGAAGATCGGATCGCTGACAGAAATAGGGGAACTTTTTGCCAAAGTAAACCATCCTCGTTTGAAACTCTGTCTCGACTCCGCTCATTTGTTTGAAGCCGGCTATGACTTGCGAAACCTTAGTGCTCTTGACACTTTGGTCAACGAGTTAACCGACCAGGGTTTATTCAACCAAATAGTTTGTCTCCACCTCAACGATAGCAAAACCGAGTTCAATTCCAGAAACGACCAGCATGAAAATCTCGGCGACGGGAAGATCGGTTTGCTCGGTTTGTCTCAGCTTGTGAATCACGAAGATCTCGTTGACTTACCCATCATTCTCGAAGTTCCGGGCGATTCCGGTTTCCCCGATGCCAAACAAATCGCCATCGCCAAATCCCTCTAGGCAGTGTTTCTGACCCTCATCAGCAGATCAAAATATGGTCGCGGAATCGGGCGGAGATTGGCGACACCGACTTCTGCCTCGAATCCACAGCCATTGAGACCAAAAATGAAAGTCTCCAGCCTTTCCATTTCATCCACCCTGTAAGTAGTATTCAATCGCCACCTTTTGGCATATTCCCCAAAGTTACTATCCCCCTCCCCAATATAAAAACGATACGGAGTTTGGAAAAACAAATATCCTCCAGGAGCCAATCTTTCTAGAGTTGGCCAAACCAGTAAATTCCAGAAATTCTCAAAATTCCAAAAGGAATCATAAAGAGCCCCCTCTGGTCTAGACATTACTAGTGAGAGTTGGTCGCCATCAAGCCATCGATCAATCTCCCGCCAAGTCAGTCGATCGGTTAGATCGGCATGGAGATAAGTTACCCCCCGTTTTGCCAGATCTTCCACAGTCATTACATCTGACCTCTGTAAACCCACCGCCAACGATGCCGCTTTTCCCAAAAAATCAGTTAGATTGAAGCCCGAGGTCATCAAGTCGAGAACGAGGTGTTTTCTACCAGGAATTGTTTCAAGCGTTTCAAGGAAACCTTTTTCGTTCAACAAAGGGCGGAAAACTTTTTCGTAGTCCGATAATGGGCGATCAAAGACTCCCGCCCCGGAGTAAGTTGTTTCTCTCATATCCGTTTGGCTGATATTATAGAACAGAAGGGCTACTCGTATCTTATCGCGTCGATGGGGGAGGTGTCGTTCTAGTACAATAAGCTCATGATGGTTACTAATCCGGAACTTGATAACTACACCACCCGCCTAGCCGGACTCCATGAGAAACTAAATCCCGAAGGCCTCTATAAAAGGAAAGACGAGCTTGAGAAAGAAAGCGGTGATCCAAATCTTTGGTCTGACGAGGCCAAGGCCAGGAAAACCATGCAGGAACTTGCCCACCTGAAAACGCTTTTGGGAGAGCTCTCCTCTCTCGACGAGAATCTTAAGAGTCTGACCGAGCTCATCAAGATGCAGGAGGAAGCCAAAGACAGCAGCCTCGACAACGATATCCAGTCACTCAATCGCACTGTCTCCCGCCAGCTGGACAAACTGGAGCTGGTCACTTTTCTCTCCGGTCAATACGACAAAAGCGAAGCCATACTCTCTATCCACTCGGGCCAGGGCGGCACCGAAGCGATGGACTGGGCCAGCATGCTTTCGCGCATGTACACCCGGTATTTCGAACGGAAAGACTGGCCCTACGAAATGGTGGGCTACTCGGGAGGCGACGAAGCTGGTCTCAAGTCAGTCACTTACATCGTCCACGCCCCCTTTGCCTTCGGTTACCTGAAAAACGAGCGGGGAACACACAGGCTCGTCCGCCTCTCGCCCTTCAATGCTGACAATCTCCGCCAAACCTCTTTCGCCGGTGTCGAAGTTATGCCCCTGGTCGAAGATACCGGTGAGATCGTTATCCGCGACGAAGACCTCGAGTTTGAGGCCAGTCGTTCCTCCGGCGCCGGCGGCCAAAATGTCAACAAGGTGTCCACCGCCGTCCGTATCCGTCATATACCCACCGGTATTGTCGCCGAGGCCCAGAGTCAGAGATATCAGGAGCAGAACCGCAAAATTGCCATGCAGCTTCTTAAGGCCAAGTTGTGGGAAATCGAAGAGAAAAAACGCCAAGAAGAATTAAGCAAGATAAAAGGATCCCATCACGTCGCCGGCTGGGGCACCCAGATCAGATCATACGTCCTCCATCCCTACAAACTGGTCAAAGACCTGCGTACCGAATACGAGTCCACCGACCCCGACGCGGTCCTCGACGGTGATCTGGACATGTTTATTGAAACAGAATTAAAGCACTTTGCTCCTTTGCCAGAATCTGCTAGACTCTAGCTAGTTAACAAGAAAGAAAACAATGGAATTGCAGAAGCTCAGTCTCGACCCGAGCCCGAAACAGCCGGCGGCGAGTGCAACGCCAGTCGTTTCTACCGCCAAATCAATGCCTGAACCTATGACTAACGAAAGTTTCTTTACTCCGGCAAAAATTGCCGCCCTCGTCGTTGTCTTACTCCTTGGATTGGGCTCAGGTTATCTTCTCAAAAACAAAGTCGGCGCGGTTGGCCGGGGTGACGGCCCTATCATCGCCCGAAACGTTCCCGAGGCCGGTTTGAAGGAGGGTGACATCATCGGTGAACAAAGCGCCAAAGAATTCAAAGATAGCACCACCGGCGTCCTCCAAAAAGGCGGTCTCGATGGCGAAGGCAGCCACCAGTTGCTTCGCCCGGGAGGCATCTCCCAAACAGTCTATCTGACCAGTTCCATCATTGACCTGGATGAATTCGTTGGTCATCAGGTCACTGTCTGGGGTGAGACTTTCAAGAGCCAAAGAGTGGGTTGGCTGATGGACGTTGGCCGGGTCAAAGTCGAGAAACTGAACGCCCCCAATCCTCAGTAATAGCAGGTAACTAGGGTATAATTTTTAGGATGATCGTCTTCGACCAGGTGAGCAAAGTCTATCCGACTGGGAATACTGTCCTTGAGAACGTCAGTTTTCATATCAACCCGGGTGAGTTCGTCATTCTTACCGGACCATCCGGCGCCGGGAAGACTACCGTAGGTCGTCTCCTGATTCGCGACCTGCTCCCGACTTCCGGCAGTATCAAAGTAGGGGAATGGGACTTGGCCAAGATGAAACCCGGCCATGTGAGTGAGCTGCGTCGCCATGTTGGCGTCGTTTTCCAGGATTACAAAATCATCCCCGACAAAACCGTTTTTGAGAATATTGCCCTCGCCCTCGAGATCATTGGTTATCCGGGGAAACAAATTGAAGACAGGGTCAAACACCTGCTCGAGTTGGTGGGTATCCCGGACAAAAAAGACCTTTTTCCGGTTCAGCTTTCCGGCGGGGAACTCCAGCGGGCGGCTATCGCCCGGGCGATCGTTTCCGAACCGAAGCTCTTATTCGCCGACGAACCTACCGGCAATCTTGACGACCAAACAGCGGCAGATATTTATCAGCTTCTCCTCGCCATTCACAATCTTGGCACCACCGTCATTATGTGCACTCACAATAGAAGCTTCCTCGATCCCGGTCACCGGCATATAAACCTGGAAAAAGGTAAGATTACTCTGGATACCAGCAGCAGCAGCCAGCCCGCCAGAGCTGCTCCGCTGCGGGAGGGCCACAAGAGCAAAGAAGAAAAACACAAAAAGACCAAAGAATGATCAACACTGCTCTAAAAAACATCCGCCGTTCTCCTTATCAGGCTCTTGCGGCCGTTTCGATGACCGGTCTGACCGTCTTTATTGTCTCGCTTTTTGCCCTTGTTTCTCTGGCTAGTCATCTGGTCCTAAGAAGCTTCGAAACCAAACCTCAGGTTATCGCCTACCTCAAAGACGACCATACCGTTGACTCTGTAAATGGTCTGATCAAAGAGGTGACCGATACTGGCCTCGTCAAGAACGCAATCTACGTCAGCAAACAGGAAGCGCTCGAGATCTACAAAAGAAGTGTTGGCAACGACCCCCTCCTCCTCGGCACCGTCACCGACCTTGGGGTGATTACCGCCGATGTTCTCCCTGCCAGCCTCGAGGTTACTGCCAAGTCACCCGATGACTTCCCCACGATCGTCTCCATTCTGGAACGAAGTAGCATCATCAGTAGTACCCCGAAAGGTAAAAAAGAGATTGACTTTCCCCAGGACATTCTTACCGAGTTGACTGCCTGGACCCGCGCTATTCGTACCGCCGGCCTCCTCCTCATCGCCATCCTCTGCTTCAACTCCATCATCACCATCATGATCGTTGTTTCGATGAAGATTGCTAGTCGCCGTTATGAAATCGGTACGATGAAGCTCATGGGCGCCAAGGGCTGGTTTATCATCAGGCCCTACCTGGTTGAATCGGTTCTTTACGGGGCCGTCGGAGGAGTTTTTGGTTGGCTGGCAAGCTATATCGCCATCCTCTACTCGACGCCATTTCTGGCCCCGCGTCTAATTGGTATCATCGCTCTTCCGGTCGGTTTTACTCTGATGCTCGCCCTCTTAGCCGCCCTCGTCCTCCTCTTCAGCCTCCTCGGTCTTTTCTCCGGGCTTCTCGCTGCGGTACGCTTTATCAAGCGATGAGAAGCAAACTTCCCCTCCTGCTATTTTCCCTCTTGCTCCTCTCGTCGATTTTCATCCGCCCGGTCGGCGCCATTGAATGCGGTGACGCCATTCCCACCGGCTCGGATCAACTCAATGAGTATATTGCCAAGTGCAACCAGAGTATTGATGCCGCCCGGGGTGAACAACAGACCTTGAAAGCGGCCATTACCGTTCTGAGTGCAAAAATAAACTTGGTCAGCGCCCAGGTAAGGCAAACCATAGCTCAAATTGATCAGCTCGAAAAAGACGTCACCACCCTATCCACGGTGGTCTCCGATCTAGACAAGTCGTTAAACGATCTCACCAAAGTCTTTCTGGCCCGCGTCAGAGAGAGCTATATGCGCCGCGACCCGGACCCAATGATACTATTAGCTTCCTCGGACTCTTTCACCAAGTTCTTTACCCGCATTCGTTATCTCTCGATAGTGAAAGCCAGGGACGAGCTCATCCTTTCCGAAATGACTACCGCCAAAGTCAGCTATGACAATCAAAAACAGGCCAAAATAGTCAAACAAAAACAAGTCGAAGACCTGAAAGTTCAGCTGATTAACCAGCAAAAGGAACTGGCCAGTCAGCAAAAGTCCAAATCGACCCTACTCGCCATCACTCAAAACAATGAAAAAAGATATCAGTCTCTCCTCGAGCAGGCCAAAGCTGAGCTTGCAGCGGTCCAGGCGATTATTGCCGGGCAGGGAAGTGAAACCGCCGCTGGCGAAGTTGGTCGGGGACAGGTCATCGCCCACATTATTCAGGGCGCCTCCTGCAACAGCAACGGTACCCACATACACTTCATCGTGGCCAATAACGGCAGCGATCTTAACCCATTCAGTTACTTGAAAAAGGATGTCAATCACATCGATAATTCCGGTGGCGATCCTTTTAATCCGACTGGTTCTTGGGACTGGCCGGTCTATGGTACGGTCAAACTTAACCAGGGTTATGGCGAAACCTGGGCGATCAGGAATCTGGGTCTCTGGTATTCGCGCCACAACGGTATCGATATCGTTGGTGATGGGGACGAGGTTCATGCCGTCCAGGCCGGCACCTTATATAAAGGCTATTACATTGGTAACAACGGCTGTAACCTCCAATATGTTCGCGTTCGTCACAAAGACGGCGGTCTGGATACCTATTATCTTCATGTCAGGTATACCTAGGATATGAGGATTCTTGCTCTCCTCATATTTTTCTTGTTCCTTTTTCCGGATTCAGTTTTTGCAGCTCTCTCACTTTCTCTTGAAGGTATTCCTGGTGAAATAGACTCCGATCGGGAATTTACCGGTAATGTTTCCCTCACTTGCAGCAACTGCGGCGACTCATATCTGCGCGGGGCTTTCTTCAGCCCCGGCGCCACCGACTATTTTGGCTACACCCAAAACGATGCCGGCGACTGGGTCAATGCCAGCAATCCGAAAACTATATATTTTCATCTTCCCCCGGTTGAAAGCAGTTGGAGTGGTCAGCTGAAATTCAAATTTGATCAAGAAAAAGCTACCGGCAACTACCAATTCAAAGTTATGCGCTATACCAGTAGTGGTTCTAAGTCTGGCGAAACGAATTTGTTTTCGGTTAACGTAATTACGCCAGTCACCCCAACCACAACAGCCTCTCCAACTTTGTCACCAATAAGTTCACCCACAAGTTCCCCAAGTCCCTCACCTACCGCCACCAAAACTGTTACTCAGACACCAACCAAGGCTCCGACCCAATTCCAAACCAGTGTGAACCCTTCAACTAAGACGGTAGCATCAACACCATCAACACCATCAACAACACCTTCCCCAACAAACAAGGAAATCGTCGGAATTGATATTCTCAGTAGCAGCGACTCAGCTTCGCCTTCATCGGAAGTCACATCCCCCCCACCACTCATTGCCGGCAAGGGAGATAGTCGGCAGATTAGCCCATTAACCCTATTCGGCATTATCGCAACAACGATGGCCCTCCTGTCTCTTGTTTTTTGGCGCCTCCGGAAACTAACTAGACTCGACCGAGTAAAATAAACCCATGGAAGGAACATACGTTACCGGCTCAGTCGAAGAAACAAAGGATCTGGCAAAAGAATTTGCCAAGGAATTAAAAGAGGGCATCACCCTTTGCCTCAACGGCGAGCTCGCCACCGGCAAAACCACTTTTACCCAGGGCCTGGGAGAGTACTTTGGTCTTGATCGAATGACCTCTCCCACCTACGTGATCGTCCATCAATATCCAATTAATCCTCCCGAATCACTGATAAAGACCTTCTATCACGTTGATCTCTACCGTCTGAAAAACTACTGGGAGATCAGGGCCTTTTCGCTCGATGAGCTTTGGTCAGAGAAGTCAAACCTAATTGTGGTCGAATGGCCGGAAAGACTGGAAACCTACCTACCCAAAAGCCGTTACGAAATTAACTTCAAAACTCTTGGCGCCGACTCCCGGGAAGTCACCCTCAAACTGATATGAAGCTTTATCTCGACTCTACCAATAATCGTAAGGTAATCGTCCGTCTGGATAACGAGGAATTTACCACTGAGTACGCCACCCCTCAGGAGCAGGATATTTTATTTTTTCTTCATGAGTCTTTGGCAAAGAATGGCAAAACGCTCGATGATCTCACCGAGATCGAAGTTAACCCCGGCCCCGGTTCTTTCACCGGCAGCCGCGTCGGCGTCACTATCGCCAACGCCCTCGCCCTGGCTCTGAAAATAAAGGTCAACGGCCAGAAGCCACCCGTCCTTCCGATCTATTCTTCCCCGCCCAATATCACTTCACCGAAGAAGTAGGCCACAAGTATCAAGGTCGCTATCTTGACAAAGCCGCTGTAATACAATATATTACAGATATGAGGGCAATAATGAACATTTCACTACCAGAACCCATGGCTACTTTGATCGAGCAAGCTGTGGCCTCCGGAAAATACTCAACCAAAAGCGAATTCTTCCGCTCCCTAGTTCGCGACTGGAGCGAAAGGAAGCTCGCTATTGAGTTAAAAGAAAGTCGAAACGAGATGAAAGAGGGGAATCGTAAACTGCTCAGGTCTCTCAAAGATCTTAGATAAATGAAGATTTACTATTCAAGTAAATTTCTAAGGGAATACAAAAAACTCTCACCAACAGTTAAGCTTTTAGCCGAGGTCAAGGAAGAGATATTCAGAAATAACCCCCACGATCCTAAGTTAAAAGCCCACCAACTGACTGGCTCACTGAAAGGTTATTGGGCTTTTTCAATCGATTCAAAAACGAGAATCATATTTGAATTCAGAAGCAAGTTGGTGACTTGGTTTCATTCTACTGGTTCGCACGATATCTACAAACGATAAGGGGTCGAATATTAGTATCCCAATATCCTTGACTCGACCCATCATCAACTGTTAAAATATAAGTAATGATAAAAAAACTTCTCGCTCTGGCCTTCACGTCCGTTCTCTTTCTTACTTCAGCTCCCCTCGTGTCAGCCGACCATTCCTGGGGAAACTATCATTGGGCCAGGACCGCTAACCCCTTTCCCCTGAAACTGGGAGATAATGTCAATTCCACCTGGGACTCTTATTTGGGGACAACTTCCACAGACTGGAGTGTCTCATCCGTTCTTGATGCTACTATTGTTGCCGGAGGTACCAATCCAAAAAACTGTCGTCCCACCGGCGGCCGGGTTGAGGTCTGTAACTCAAAATATGGTAAAAACGGTTGGCTGGGAATTGCCCAAATCTGGGTCTCTGGTCTCCACATCACTCAAGGGGTCACCAAGATGAACGACACCTATTTCAATACCACTACTTACAACAAACCCGCCTGGAGAAATTTGGTCGTCTGTCAGGAGGTCGGTCACACCCTGGGGCTAGATCATCAGGACGAGATTTTTAATAACGCCAATCTCGGTACTTGCATGGACTATACCAACGATCCCTCGACCAACCAGCACCCCAATCAACATGATTATGACGAGCTGGGAATCATTTACGCCCATTTGGACAGCACCACTACTCTGGGCCAGGTCATCAACCGCAGTTTTGCCAAAGAAATTGCCCAGGCAAACCTAGATAGTCCCAAGGAATGGGGCAAGCATATCAAAGGCAACCGTCAAGTAGCCGTCTTTGAACGCGACTTCGGCGGCGGGGACAAAGTCTTTACCTTCGTCATCTGGGCCAACCAGGAGTAATTGGAAAAGGATTGTAATCACAAACCCTAGTCTATATACTCCAGGTCTAAGATGATCATTCCAAAACGGTTTTGCCGTTTCCTCTCATTTTTCCTATCCTTCTCCTTATTGTTTCAAACCCTTACCCCCGCTCTTGCCTTGGCCCAAGAGGCCACTCCCGAACCGACGGAAACTGTCGAGACCGCTCCGACCGAAACCCCCGCTCCGACCGAAACGCCAGCAGCCACCCCTGAACCCACGAGCGCACCAACTCCAAAAGTAACGCCGGAGGTAACTCCCACCCCCACTGAGACCCCGGCTCCAATCGAGACGCCAACCCCCGAAATTACCCCAACTCCAATATCCGAAGTAACTCCCACTCCCACCCCAGAATTAGTCCCAGTCCCAACCCCAGAGCCAATTTGGGCCGAGATTGATAGTGATACCGTCACTACCAGAGAAAATGTTGCCGAAGGTACAGACTACCGTTTCAAAGATACAAACGTCGTTGTTCATTTCACTAAAGTAAACAAACCCGGCAAACTGACAATAAGGGAAGTCAAGCTCACCCCCGAACAGATCGCCGCCACAGGCGCTCTTTCCGACACTGCTTACGACATCACTTCGGATATGGAGAATGGCACCTTCCTTTACGACCTGACCCTGCCCCTGCCGCAAAATAACCAAAACGCCAAAGTCGAATTTGCCAGCGACCAGGACTCTCTTGATCAATCTCAGGAGATCAACACCAATGTAACCAAGGGCTCTGACACCATCGTCATCAAAGGTCTTGACCACTTCACCATCTTTTTTGTTACCAGCGGCGAAGATCGGGCCACCACCGGCGGACTTTGTGACACCGACTTTGATGGGGATAGCGATAGCGATGATCTCGTTAATTGCAGCATCAATGCCAACACCCCCAGTTTAGAAACTGTTGATTCCGACTATCTGGAGATTAGCAGTTTCCTAGAGGGAGTTCCCGCCTTCTGGGGTAATGGTAACTTTTCTGATGATCGATATGTTCAGTTTAATTTTTCGCCCGATCTGGATGGTGACACACCGGTTTACAATTCTCGCTTGGATATTGTCTACAAAACGAATGAAATTGACGAATCATCTGGCTTTGGAGCGAAACTAGTTGTTAGTGCTGATGATAATTTTGACGAAGAAGCCGATTTTGTCAGTCCGCTGACACCCAATATTGGTGAGCCAGACGTGAACCAGTCATTCACAATTGATCTTCCCGAGGAATATCAAGAAACAGAGGTCCTCAATAACTTGAAGACAAGGTTTTATTTCTTTGGCGATCCATCGGCAGAGGACGCTTCCGGGGTTACCACCAGTTTCGACCAGGTCATCCTCGATATCTCATCTGATGAGACATCCCCCATTGCTCCCACCAATCTGACCACCGATCCCAATCCCACTAATAGCACCAATCAGACCTGGACCTGGGATGCGGCAATTGATGATGAGTCGGGAATCAAAGGTTATTGGTATAGAGTAGACGAAGATGAAAATAATTTCATCGGAGATGTTCTTAGTTGGAACACTGCTCTCACCGAAGGCAGTCATAGCCTCTATCTTAAGGCCGAAGATAATTCAGGCAATCAAAGCGGCGAAACAAATTCGTCGTTGATGGTCGACACCACTCCTCCCGAGGTGGATTCCCTCGAAACCCAAGATCAAGATGACGACGGCCGTCTCGACGTCATCAAGATCACTTTTTCTGAAAATATTGACGACTCCCATCTCGAAGAAGGACCCGATGGCTGGTCGGTTGAGGGTTATGGCGAGCCGTCAATTGAAACAGGCGAAAATGATAATGACAACATTTTAATCTTGCGTTTTCCGGAGGAAGATTTTGACACTGCCACCACCCCGGTCGTCACTTATGTCCCCGGTGAAGATGACTCCAGTACCCATGATCTGGCCGGCAACGAGCTTGGAGGATATGAGGGTGAAGCGGTCGATAGAGCCGCGCCGGTTTTGATCTCCGCTCTTACCCGCGACAATGATAGCGATGGCCGCCTCGATACCATTATTGCCACCTTTAGTGAGGATCTTCATGGTTCCAGCAGTTCACCTGCCGATTATTCTGTCTCTGGAGGCTACACTGTTGACTCTGAGTCCGAACTAGCCGGTTTGATTACTATTACCTTAAATGAAAAGGAAATTGATAACGACACTGGTGGCACTCCGACGGTTACTATCCGCGGCTCGGGAGTCAAGGATCTTGACGATAACTGGAACGCCGAGAAAACCGTCACTGCCGCTGATGGCGCCGCCCCCGTTTCCATCTTTGCTTCCCCGGAGTCCGACAGCTTCTACAATGTTCCCATCACCGTATCCGGCTCTTCCTCTGATTCTGATGGCACAGGAGAACCCAGAACCGTTGACTTTATCAAACTTTTCTACAAACCTGTCAACTCGGAAGGTTGGATCGAAATTGACGCCCAACAAGACAACGAGGAAGACATCGATCCTTTTGGCTGGAGTTTTAATTGGCAGCCTCCCGAGGAAGGACATTACGATATTAAGGCAGAAGCTACCGACAGGGAGGAAAATACTGAGAATGGACCGACCGTCGAAAATGTCACTTATGATACAACCACTCCCTCGGCTCCGGTGGCCGACCCCGAAGCGGGAGATTATACAAGCAACCAGTCGGTAACTTTAGCCAGTGGTGATGAGGGGAGCGGGTTGGCGAGTATCTACTACACGACTGATGGTACGACTCCGGACAATACAAAAACTCTTTATTCAGGCGATATTGCCGCAGATAAAGATATGACGATCAAGGCAGTCGCCTATGACAACGCTGGAAACACAAGCACGATTTTAACCGCCGTTTACGGAATCGCGCCGAAAATTTCGGCCGAAACTTCTTTATCGGTGACCTCAACTTCGACGACCATTACCTGGACGACCGATGATCCGGCTACCTCACGCGTTGTTTACGACACCGTTTCGCATGCGGTTCTCGGCGAAGGCTCCAATTATGGCTATGCCAACTCGACTGCCGAAGCCGATTCTGATCCGAAGGTCTTGAGTCATTCAGTTTCCATCTCGGGGCTTACTGCCGGGACAACCTATTATTATCGAACCGTTTCTCGTGGGTCGCCGGAGACGATTAGTGGCGAGCATTCATTCACCACCCCACCCTTCGGTGGTACCGGCGGCGGCGGAACCAGCGACGGTCGGTCGGACGGGCGGGCGGGGAACCCCATTGTCTGCAACGATGCCAAACCCGGCTCTGCCCCAACTTTATTCGGCGCCCTTGGAGGAATTAACAACGTGACTCTAAACTGGACCGAAGCTTCCGACCCCCTGACCTATTACCTCATCACCTATGGAAACACCCCCGGGGGGCAAATCTATGGTAATCCGAATATCGGTGGCAAAGGGACGACTAGCTACACTGTCAATGGATTGTCGGGAGGGATAACCTACTATTTTCAAGTTCGAGCGGGGAATGGTTGCGCACCGGGAGATTTTTCAAATGAAATTAGCGCCACCACTCTTGGGACTGCGATAGCCGGAGGAACACCGGCCGGCGGTTTCGCCCCCGGCGTCAAAGGCGCCAGCACCGAAATCACCCCCACCGAAACGGTGACTCCCTCACCTGAAGTCCTGGGCGAATCCGAAAATAAAAACAACCTGCCTCTCTGGTTGATTCTGGCTTTTATCACCTCTGCTGGTCTTGTCTCCTGGGCCTTTTTCCGCCGCCGGTAACCGGTAATTTGACTTACAACTACCAATTCAGTAATACTTAACTGATTATGAGAAAAGGGATCAAAAGATCACCTCAAATTTCCTTTATTCCACTGGCGATCATTGTTGGATTGCTTCTTGTTTTTGCTGGCAAAACTGTAGCGGCAACCATGAAAGACAATCGGGTTCTAGGCAAAGTCATTTATCTTGCCAAGGGCGAAGACGGTGGGGGAGACGATAACGGATCGTCTGGAAAAGGCTCGTCGGGTAATTCTGAATCTAGCGGTTCCTCCAACTCAGGTTCATCCGATGGCTCAAATTCTGGCAGTGGTCCTAGTTCTTCAGGATCATCTACCCGCCAGGCCACCCCTTCGCAAAGACCGGAGAGAATTGAGCCGACTGAGGCACCCGAAACTGAAGTGGAAACGGAAAACGAGGTTGAGGACGAGGCAGAAAGTGAAGCCGAGAATGAAGAGGCCACTCCAAGTTCGAGGATTGAGACCAAACCAGAAGAGACTCGTACGGAAGTCCGCCTGAGTGAAACTGAACGAATCAGAACCCGAACGAAAGATGGACGGACGCGTATTGATATTACTTCGGGTGGAATTAAAACACGCCTCGAAATTAGAGACGATCGAGTCGTCGTCAAGGCGGAGCAGGAAGACGGCACTGAAGTTGAACTAGCCGACGATACTCTTCTCAAAATTGAAGAACGGCTGGATAAAAGCAATATTAAAATTGCCACTGCCAGTGCAGATAGTTTTCTTCTCCAGCGCGGCAACACAGGTGCCATTACCCAGTTTCCTCTCTCAATCGATTTGGCGACTAATACCCTCTCGGTCAACACCCCTGCCGGTACAAGGAATGTTGCTGTCCTCCCCGACCAGGCAGTCCAGAACTTAATTGCCGCCAACATTGTCAACCGCCTCGGTGGGTCTGCTGTTGTCGATCAATTTCAAGCCGGTAATCTCTCCTCGATTGCTCAGCTTATTACCTTAGGCCAGCAAAACAATATTCCGGTATATGAAATTAATGGTATTTCAGATCAAAAGCTACTTGGCTTCATCCCAGTGGCCATTAGTAGAAACGTCACTATTTCCGCCGAAACCGGCCAAGTCCTCGCCACACAGGGACCATTCTTCAGCCGAATTCTTGATGTTCTGTCCTTTTGAGATCGTTTGGTTCTTCCTCCGTCGCAAGTAAATATTGTAAACTGGTAATTGATGGCCAATCCGCTGCATCTTTTTTTGCCGCATACCCACAACAACCACAAGGCGAAACTGCTTCATCATCGCTCCCTACTCATTCTCTTGGGCATTTTCGTCATGGCCCAGTCTGCCCTGAGCATCATTGGTTCTACACCCTCGAACGTTCTTAGCTACGCTTCATTTATTTCTCCTTCTACCGTCATCGAACTGACCAACAAAGAGCGCCGAATAGTCGGACTCCCCGCCCTGAAAGAAAACGGAAAGCTCGATCGGGCCGCCGTCGCCAAGGCGGCGGACATGATCGCCCGGGATTACTGGGCTCATAACGCCCCCGACGGGACCGAACCCTGGACGTTTATCTTAAACTCAGGCTACTCCTATCTTCACGCCGGGGAAAACCTCGCCCGCGATTTTCGAGATCCTGACGCCGTCGTCACCGCCTGGATGAACTCTGCGAGCCATAAGGCAAATCTCATTAGTCCGAAGTATCAGGAGATCGGTGTCGCTGTCGTCGACGGCAAACTCAACGGTGTGGAAACCACCCTGGTAGTCCAGATGTTCGGCACTACCCAGGTAGCAACGCCACAGGTTTCCTCAGCCAACGACTCCGTTATTCAACGGGTGTTTGCTCAGGAGGAGCAGGCCCCCGCTTCTGTCTCGATCTCTCCCTTCGACGTCAGTCGCTCCATCTCCCTCGCTTTTGTCATCCTGATTGTCGCCACCTTGGCCTTCGACTGGCTGATCGTCTGGCGTCGCAATCTTATCCGTCTTTCCGGGAAAACCTGGGCCCACCTGACTTATTTTCTGACGCTTCTCGCCATTTTGATATTACTTAAACAAGGTCTGATTCTATGACAGCAAAATCACTTCGCCACTTATCCCATTACATCGCTCTCCTGGTTATTCTGATGGCCGGGCTGGTGGCGATGATGGTGAGCGGCGGGAGTACCATGGTCCATACCTTGATCCTCGTTCTTATTTCGCTTGGTTACTTCATCTGGGGAGTCATTCATCAATTCCTCGAGAAAGAATTTCACCTCGAGATCATTCTCGAGTACTTCCTCTTTAGCCTACTTGGATTGGCTTTTGTGATGGGCGTGCTTTATTATCTTTAAACATAGATGAAAAAATTCTTTCTATTCGTTATCCTGACCCTGCCCATCTTCCTTGGTTTGGTCCAGAACGCGCGGGCTCAAAACACCCACCTTTCGGACTATCAATATCAGCTGGACCAATATCGCCGCTACTATGCCGAGTACAGCAACTTCAAGGCAGATTATTTGGCCCGCCCAACCCTGGATAATGAGCAGAAGGCCATCATTTCCGCCAAGCAGGCCATCAACGCCCGCGATCTGGCTTGGGCTAGCTTCGTCTTGGTTCTGTCCGATACCGTGAGCGATACCGGTGTCAGCTATCCCGTGATAGACAAAGCCGTCGCCGACTTGGCTGAGATTGCCAAGTATCACTTCGGTCAGGCCGTTGCCGCCGGAAGTATCGTCACCCGTGCCGATCTGACCGCCTTCACCAAAAACGAACTAAAAATTACCGCCGGTCACAAACTGGTTCTGACTCAGGCACAGGTCGCCGGCAAACTGGCGCGGCTGATCAAGTTTCAGATCGACGCGAAGATGGCATACGACTCGATTCTACCAAAGCTCGAGACGATCAAAGATGAGGTCTCTGTCCAAAACGGTCTCGACCAAATTCAGACCGGCAGCCAGCAGATCAATGATCAGATCAGCGCTCTAGCCAAAAAAACGACCGACCTAAACATGGAAAATTTCAGCCGGGATACCTTCTACACCAACAGCACCGAGACACTCACCTCAATCCGCACAAACGTCGGCCGTTTGGTCAACGTTATTATTGATCTAGACACCAACTATGTTCGCCACTAAAGTCAAGGCCTTTCTGCTCCATCTCTATCCCGAGCTGCTCCGTTTCCCCATCTTTGCCAAGTTTAGTTCCACGATCGTTTTCAACCTTACTCCGAGAGTGAAGAAAGTCATGCGTTGGGGTTTGCCGATCGCGACCGTCCTGCTCGTCCCAATTATTGGCCTAAAGATCGGCGTATTTTTGCTGGGTTTGTTTCGGCCGGCAACCATCATTCCGACTCCGATCGAAGTCACCTCTCCGACCCCAACCAGTACCTACCAGTCGACCTTCTTACCACTAAAAAGATCGGTCCAGGATTTCAATCCGGCCCTGCCCGATCCGCTCCCCCCGGTTTTCGATGAAAAAATCTCTCTTGAGCCGATTACAGAATAACCCCATTGTCATTCCGGGCTTGACCCGGAATCTATTTGCATAGATTCCCGCCTTCGCGGGAATGACCTAAGTAGTTGTGCTAGAATGTTCATATGAAGAAAACAACCAAAACCCGATCGAAAGTTAGAAAAGTTGCCGTCGCCGAAATGAGCTACTCTCCCGAAAAGGAAACCGTTAATGTTAGTGTCGCCCCGAAAAAGTTTTTTGTCTTGGCCATGATCGTTTTACTCGGAGGACTGCTTCTTCTTGGTGCCAAAAAATACAAAGGTCTCATCATCGCCGGTAAAGTCAACGGCCAGGTCGTTACCCGTCTTCAGCTTGAGAAAACCTTAAACGATCGTTATGCCAAACAGACCTTCGATGATCTCGCCGGCACTATTCTGGTGAAGCAACTTGCCAAGCAGAATGCGGTCGTGATTTCCGAGGAGGACGTCAACAACGAAATTACTGCTACCGAGCAACGCCTGGGAGGTAAGGAAGCACTCCAAACTACTCTTGACCGGATGGGTTACACCACCGCTCGTTTCCAGGATGAGATGAGGACCCAGGTCTTGGTTGCAAAGCTCGCCTCAAAGGTTCTCACAGTCGATGTTACCGATGATGAGGTAAAGAAGTTCTTCGATGAAAACAAGACCCTCTTCCCAGATAAGAAATTCGACGAAGTTAAAGCAGATATCAAGCTGAATTTGACTCAGCAAAAAGTTCAACAGGAATTCACCACCTGGTTTGCCGAGCAAAAGAAGCAGGCCAGCATCGCCAGCTACCTTTAGCTGGTTAGATTAATAGTTACTGCCCAAACGTGCCCAAAAAATCTGCGAAGTCAGTAGTAAAGCCGGGCCGCCTGGTGCCCCTTCTGGCCATCGCTCTGATCCTCTCTCTTTCGATCTTCGCCTATATCAAATGGTTATCCGGGCAGACACCGGTCAAGACCGAGGAAAAGATGGAAAGTAAGCTCATTTCCATTGCCCCCCCCATCGCTCTGCCGAAGCCGAGTCTGACGAGTCGGACGTCAGTGGAGGCGGCCATGCAGGCGAGAAGAAGCCGCCGCGATTTTACTTCTGATAGTCTTAACCTCAAGCAGGTCGGCCAAATGCTTTGGGCCGCCCAGGGGGTCACTGCCGATTGGGGAGGCCGTACGACCCCTTCTGCAAAGTCGGCCTATCCGCTCACTGTCTACTTCGTCGCCAATAGGGTGATCGATCTTAACCCCGGTGTTTATCAGTACCTCCCCGGAGAACGCGAGGCCAAGCACCAAATTCAATTAATCAAACAGGGGGATGTCCACGAAGCCCTGGGGGCAGCGATCGTTCAGAATGCTGCCAGCAACCCACCCGCCCTGTTCATCATCGCCGGTGATATGGAAAAAATGGCCAAAGCTTTCGACAACAAGAGAATGGACAACAATGTCTACATCGAGGTCGGTCACGCCGCCGAGAATATGTACCTTCAGGCAGAAGCTCTTGGCCTCGGCATGGTTACCATGGCCGGGTTTGACGGCAATAAGGTCAGAGAAGTCTTGAGTATTCCAGAGAAAGACACTATAATATATGCCATACCGTTTGGGATCCCCAAACCGTAGGTAATATGCCAAAAGAAGTCGAAATTGTCGTAGAAACAATAACTTTATCCACCGATGAGTTTTTGGCGTTTCTCCCCACAGCCCAACAAGAGATAGTCAAAGCTTATGCCAAAGAACATGGCGTCACCCCCCTCGAAGCTTTCAATGAACTAATGTATCAGGAAACTAAAGAAAATATCGCCGACCGTTCCCACTAAGATTTCTTTCGCCAGTCATTGATCTTGGCGTGATGTCCCGAAAGTAAGATCTCCGGTACCTTCCAGCCTTTGTACTCTTCCGGCCTGGTGTACTGCGGATACTCGATCTCCCCTTCTTCCTGATACGATTCCTCGGCCAGTGACGCCTCGTTCCCCAATACTCCCGGTAATAGCCTGACGATGCTATCGACGACAACCATTGCCGGGATCTCTCCTCCGGTCAGGACATACTCTCCGATCGAGATTACCTCGTTGGCGATATGTTCGTGGACCCGGTGATCTATTCCTTCATAGTGGGGGGCGATGATGACCATGTGTTTGTATTCCTTCAATTCTTCCGCCTTTTTTTGGGTGTAGACCGGGCCTTTGGTGTCCATCAAGACCACTCGGGTATTTTCGCCGGCAAGCGCTTCGACGGCGCGGTCGACCACATCGACCCGCATCACCATTCCCGGTCCACCCCCGTAGGGTGAAGCGTCGACACTTTTATGTTTGTCCGTCGACCAGTCGCGTAAGTTGTGGACTTTTATCTCCACCAGCCCCTTCACTTGGGCCCGTTTCATAATGCTCTCCATCAGGGGAGAGAACATCTCCGGAAAGATGGTTAGGATGTCTATTTTCATAAGCTATATTGTATACTTTGTTCATGGCCAAGAACGCTCAAAAAACCGCCGTCGTCATTATTCCTACATACAACGAATCCGCCACTATCGGTGACATGATCGACTATCTTTTTGACAAGACTTTTCCCAGTATCAAAGACTGGCAGATGAAGCTTCTGGTCGTCGACGATACCTCTCCCGACGGCACCTACAAAGTCGTCCAGCAAAAACAGCACAAATATAAGAATCTTTTTCTCTCGCTTTCTAAGGAAAAAGCCGGCATTGGCACCGCCTACGTTCGCGGTTTTAGATACGCGATGAAGGAACTTGATGCCGATGTCGTTATTGAGTTCGATGGCGATTTCCAACACCCCCCGGAAACTATTCCGGTCATGCTGGGAGAAATCGATAATGGCGCCGATTATGTTCTGGGTAGTAGAAAAATCAAGGGCGGCAGCAACCCCAAGGGTTGGGGCTTCAAGCGCGTTTTCTTCTCCGAGTTCGGTGGCCTCACCGCCAGGTTTATTCTTTTCTTCCCTTTCAAGAATTTCTTTACGATTACCGACCCGACCGGTGGTCTGAAGGCCAGCCGGGTCAAAGGTTTTGTCGATACCATGGATCTGGACCACCTCTACAGTCGTTCCTTTGCCTACAAACTGGAGTTTCTTTACAAGATGATCCACCTGAAAGCGAAAATCAAAGAGATCCCCCTGGAATTTGGCCTGCGCGAAAGCGGCGCCAGCAAGATCGAGCCCCAGACCGCCAAAGAAATTCTTTTTACCGTCATCAAACTCAGGTGGTTTGATCCTTTCACCCAAAAGTTTTTGAAGTTCGGCACCGTTGGCTTCATCGGCTACGTCGTCAATGCCGTCGGCCTGGCGATCGTCTTCAACCTCTCGCGCATCGAGTGGCTCGCTTGGTTGGTCTCAACCGAAATCGCCATCATCAGCAACTTTACCTGGAACAACCTCTGGACCTTCAAAGCCGAAAAAATCAGTGGTCTGGCGATGCTTGCCAAGAAATTTCTTCAGTTCAACTTCACCTCCATCGGTGCTCTGTTAATCCAGACAGTTTCCGGTGCCGGGCTGGTTTATCTCACCAGTGTCAACCGCCAGCTACTGTTGCCATTTATAATCGTCTTCCTGGTCCTGCCCTACAACTGGACCATGTACAACGTCTTCATCTGGAAAAAGAAAAAATAACTCCACAATGCTGGTCCCAAAAGATTTCGAACCACCAGTTTTAGAGAAGGAAGACTATCGAGCCAGAAAATTGCGTGCTCGGGACGCCCACCTTGATTATATTGCAGTAGTATCCAGTATTGACATCATCCACAAGACGCGTGGCGGCAAATGGCCGACTCCAGAATTGACTTTAGAGGACGATTTGATTGATTTAAGTTGGCATCAAAGAGAGTTCGAGTTTAAAACTTCTTTCGCATACACGGTGATGAACAAAGAGGAAACTGAATGTTTGGGTTGTATTTATTTCTATCCACCCAGGGCCAGTATGTCAGACGCGGCTAGTAAAGATGATACAGACGTTAGTATTTCCTGGTGGGTGACCCAGAAAGCCTACGACCAAGGCTTCTATGAGAGACTTTCAAAAGATATAAAAGAGTGGGTGGAAAAAGAGTGGCCGTTTAAAAAAGTGTTTTGGGCAAATAAATACTTGCCAATTGAGTTTTAGCAAATGGGAGGCAGTGAGGTGTACGAAAAAATCGTACAACTGAAAATGAAAGTTTTAGTAAAACCGTTACACAATGTAACTGGTTGGAAATAAAAGCGAAAGTGGTCTTCATTGACAAGAGGCCCAGCCGGGAAACGGCGACCTACGGGGTCTAACCCTGTAGACTAGAGGTAGGGCGCCCAGTCGGGGATTGGGGCTTGGTTGTTGAGAATGAAGTTCCAGGTATAAAGGAAAATCGGCAAGATCAGCATGACCAGGATCCATCTGAACTCCTTTTTGCCTAGAATTTCTTTCCAGGCGATCACGGCAAATGGCGCCACCGGCAGGGAATAGCGGGCGATATCCCGATGGGCTACGAACAAGGTCGAGAGAAAGAATACTCCCGAAAACAAAGCCTCGGTATATAGCTTCTTCTTCCACAGGCGCGTTACGGTCAGACCGTAGATCAGCCAGAGCCAGATGACTTCCTCCAGCCAGAAATCACCAGTCCAGAAACGGCCGACCGGGGAAAAAATTGAGAAGGGCGGAAAGAACAGATGAAAGTTATCTCCGGAATGGAAATAGGCCAGGAAATCTCCCGTTTGCATCTCGTAGAAAGAAAAAAGCAAAATCACCGTTGCCGGTATCAACAGAAGCGGCCAGCGGCGAAGCAACTTTTTCCAGTCGGACTTATTCCGGAAATAATGAAATAAAATATCCAGACCATAAGCCCCAAAGAGAATGATTGCCGGACTTTTGGTCAGCTGAGCCAGTGCGCCGAAGGCTGCCGCTCCGAAGTAGCGCCCCTTCTTGTAGAGATAAAGCGAGGCGAGGACAAAGAAGATAAACCAGGTTTCCGGAGCGCCGATGCTTCTGGCGATGAGCATCCGCGCCGGCAGAAACATCAGCACTGTCGTCAGCCAAAAAGGATTCCTGGTTAGCTTAAACTCCGAGAGAAACTTATAAAACATCAAAAAAGCCAGAATCGAACCGATTAGTGTCGAGATCAGCATCGCGTTTGGCCCGTTGAAAATAAAATCCAATAAGCCGATCGTTGCTGGGTAAAAAGGCAGATGGGCCGGGTAATACTCAAGCGGCAATGGCACCGAGAACATTTGCCGAACCGCCTCTTTGACGTACCAGGTCTTGGAAACGATCACATAAAAAGGTCCGTCGAAGTTTCTCCAGACCGCCTGCATTCCGGTCCCAAAGGGTAACCCCCAACCGGGCAACTCAGGTACCCGCAAGTAAAAAGGCAGCCAGACAAAAGCTGTAGTCGCCAGAGTCAGCAGCACGATCTTTAGGTAAGCTCGCATATAGTCAGTATAGTATACTCAAAATCGATGGCTAAACTAATCAAGGAGTTATCCGTTTTTCTGCCTTGTTTTAACGAAGGTGAAAACCTGGAGAAAACCGTAAAAAACGTTATCGAGAATGCCAACCGGGTTGCCCAAAAGTGGGAACTTCTTATCGTTAACGACGGCTCCAAAGACAACACTTTGGCGGTCGCGAG
>MFAI01000011.1 GCA_001774555.1 Candidatus Collierbacteria bacterium RIFCSPLOWO2_01_FULL_50_23 | reverse complement strand
GGCATGGGGAGAAAAAATATGGTTACCGGGCCAATGATGTTTCCTATCTCCCCAATCAGCCCGAGTACATCGAAAATATGAGGCTCTACTTCACGGACACCAAACCCTTGCCCGCAAACGAGCCGACCTTTCTCATCATCGAAAGGGAGGAAAGCAACCCAAGCTTTCAACTCGCATGGCTGGGGAATTTCAGTAAACTTTGCCAAGTGGACAAGGTCGTCTACGATTATGGCGTTGAGATTAGAAAATTGCTCAAATGTCAGCCCAAATGAAGAAGATCAATCGGGCCTACTTAGTCGACGTCGTTCTCTTGTTAGCCGTCGGCATTTTTTTCAGTTTTTTTCACCTCTCGAAACTTTACGGCTTTGAGTTCGATCAGGAACGGGATTTTAATATCGTCAAGGGAATCGTCGTCGAGCACAAGTTCACCCTCATTGGTCCCAGGGTAGTTTCTTCGGCCGGATTCTATCTCGGGCCTTGGTACTACTATCTTCAGGTGCCCTTTTTCGTCGCCATGAAGGGAGACCCAATTTACGGCGCCGTCTTCACCGCCTTTACCAGCGTCGCCATTTGTTTACTGATTTACTTCGTTCTCCGTCGCCATACTACTTCGCGTTTGGTCCCATTCCTGGCGGCCATCCTTTGGGTAGGGAGTGCCAATCGGAGTAACTGGAATGTTGCTTTTGTCCCTTTTTTCTTTCTTTTATTTCTTCACCTGTATTGGGAACTGGAAAAGAAAAAGCGCTCTCTCTATCTCTTTCTGCTGACGCTAGTGCTCGCACTATCCTTCAATTTCCATCCTCAGATGATTTTCCTCACTCCGGTCTGGCTTTACGCCGCCTACCGATATTTCCGTTCCCAAAAGAAACTATCGCCGAATGAAGTGGGTCTGACAATATTGGCCTTTCTTATTCCCTTTGCCCCTCTTGTGGTTTTTGATTTGCGCCATGACTTTGTCAACACTAATGCCGCCTTGAACTTCCTCGGCTCTTCCTCATTAATGAACGCCGCCGTTCCCTTTTTCCGTTTCGGGTACTCCCTGCGTCAGTTCTCGACCTCACTCGCTTTTATATATCCCGGCTTCCAACACAACCTCGTCCTGACCTCCGTCTTTCTGGCCGCCGCCCTTGTCTTCGTCCTGTACCAGAGCAAGTATCTGTTCCTCTTTTTGATTACCTTTCTGTCTGTTGTCGTTCTTGGTTTCTATCGTGAACTCACCTGGCCCGAATACTATCATTATCTTTCCGGGTTTGCTCTTTTTACTCTTGCGGTTCTTGCTCTTAGTCGGATCAAGTTTGGGAAGTTGTTCCTCCTGACCCTCACTCTATTTGTGGTCTGGGTTAACTACAAAACCCTAATTACCTACATTAACCCCGGCAGTTACTATTACAAAAAATCAATGATTCTTTGGATGCTAACGAAAAATAAACCGTTTGAATTGTTGAATATCGAAAACGATTTCAAATATGGAGAAGGCTTGGGCTTCTTGCCTATCCGTGAGTTTTACGAAAAGAAATCGGGAGAATACAACCCGAATCTAAAGTTCTATGTCTCTTACGCCGATAGTCCGAAACACAATCAAACCAAAGAGGCCTTTGGTATGTATGCTATCTCTTTGATCGGCGCGAAGTAGTCAGAAAGAGGTAGACCAGCACGATAGTACCCACAATACTCACCAGGTCAGCTACCGCCTCGGTTTTCGTTTTTTGGTAACTGACTTTTATTTCGTGTTTCCCCGCCGAAACAACTAGGCTGAGCAGACCTTTCGGTTCGGTCTTCCTACTTTCCGTCTCCTTGCCGTCTAGGGTTACCTTCCAAACGGGATAATAGAAACGGTTAAGGACTAGAGTAGCCGATTTTGTCGCAGTCAATGAGACTTCGATATCTCCATAGCCTTTTTGAACTTGCCCTTCGACCATGAGCGCCGGGTTATCCTCCACAATATGCGTTGCCAACCAGGTCGGCGGGAGATTTACAAAAATCGGCCTGGTTTCCCAGGCAATGTCAGTGCTTCCGTTGTAAAGGCCAATCCTGGTCAAGTAGCTGGAGTCGGGATAACGAATTGTTTCCCAGGTCCTCAAGTTATTTCTGTTTCCCCAAAAGAGTAGTCCAAGCAACAAAACGGCCAATACTTTACCGAATTTCCTTTCTGCTAGATAAGCTCCCAAAAAAGGAACAAAAGAAATGCTGGCGACCAGGATTCTCCAGGGAAACTGGATCTGGGCCAGGACCGGAAGCCTCCCCCAGATAAAGAGGGAAGCGGGAAGCATCATCAAGATCGATACGGAAAACAGTGAGAAGAAAAGAATTGCAAAAAACGATTTCTTTTTCAGCATCAGACCAGCCAGGCCCCAGACGGCCCATTGGGCCGCCCCGACCTGGAAGGACATCTCGTCGTTCGTTCCCAGCACCGAGTAGAAATAACCCCATTTTGAGTAGATCAGTTGTTTTAGTGTCGGAAAATGATCCCGAAAGTTAACTGCAATCCCTTGACTCAAGAAAACCAATTTGGTTTCAGAAAGCGCCGGAATCAGGAAAAAAGCAGCCAGAGCAAATCCCAAAAGTATTCCGCCACCAATCTCCCGGACCACCCTCCCTCTTGCTTTACTTTGGGTCACCACTGCCAGTCCGTAAACGATGGCCGCGGGCAACAGAATTAGTGCCGTGACGTTATGTGCCGTCAGCAATCCGAACACTCCGACTGCCAGGAGTGGCAGGAAAATCTTTTTTCCCAGCGCAATCCTGTCGATCGAGAGAAAAATTAACGGTAGAAACATCAGCGATAGCAACACCCCGTATGAGCCCGTCACATACATAGTCAAAAGCCTGAAGGGGGCATAAAGAAATATGAGAGTCCCAAAAAGGGCTGCGAACCGGCCAAAGTGTCTCCTTAGCCAGGCGTACATCAGAAGGACGGAAGAAACAGTGGCAACCCCGATCAGGATTTTTAGGCTACTGCCAAAGTCAGGGCCAAAGAAATGAATGGTACTCCCAAGGTAGTAGGTGAGGGGATAGAAAAAAGTGAAAAGCGGCGAGCCGAAACCATAGTTCAACCCGTATGCCCACCTGACCGGAAACTGTCCGTTAGCGAGCTCATTGTAGAAATGCATCAAGCGGACCAGGTTGAACTCACCATCATGGGTAATAAAAAATCCGGGTTTAACCAAAGCAAAAAGGACGGGGATGCAGGCGATCAAAATCAAAAGCACCGGTAGCCATTTTTTCATCAGTAGCTAAAGTATAAACTTTCCGATGCTAAAATGGTCTGGTGAACGCCAGGAAAATTCTCACTGTGATCGCCATCGCCATATTCCTCACTCTTTTATATAGCCATAACCTACTGGACGTTCCCACCGGCCTAACCGTCGACGAGGCTGCCTTTGGTTACAACGCGGCCTTACTTTCCCAAACCGGACGTGATCAAAACGGTCGCTTCCTGCCGATCTTTGTCTTGAGTACCAACGGCACCGACTGGCGCACTCCCATTACCCAGTATTACCTCGCCGGTCTTTTCAAGATCTTCGACCCCTCAGTTTTTCTGCTTCGGTTTTCCAGCGTCATTATTGCCGTCCTCTCGGTTTTTGGCACTTACTTTCTGGCGAGGATGTTGCTTTCTCCAAGAGCCGCCCTCTTCGCCGGACTTTTTGTGGCCCTCACCCCATTGGTCATGATCCAGGCCCATATGGGTCTCGACAATATCATGCCCGTTCCCTTCGTCATCATCTGGTTGGTTGGGTTACTCAATTACCGGGGCAAAAGGGGGTTGAAGTGGTTGGTCGTCAGTGCTCTCGCCCTTGGATTTTCCTTCTACAGCTACAAGGGTATGCGGGCCATTGTTCCAATCTGGGTTATTTTGACCACCCTTTGGCTCAAAAGGGATCGACTAATTTTCCTCTCTGCCATTGCACCATTTTTCTTGGTCATTCCTCTCCTTGAGCGTTATTACGCCGGTGCCATTCTTGGTGGTTCGAGTCCGGGTATAAACAATATTTATGACTTCCTCTCACCATATCTTTCTTCCTTCGATATCTCATATCTCTTCATCCGGGGTGACATTACCGATTTCCACTCCACTGGCCGGCACGGCATGCTCCTGCTCGCTTCGCTTCCATCAATCATCACCGGAGTCTATGCGGCCACAAAGTCAAAAAATAATTTCTTCCGTTTCGTCCTACTGACCCTCTTCTTGGGACCCCTTCTTTATGGCACCGTCGGTTCGACCCACCGTTTCAGTCGGCTTATGGCCTTGATTCCCTTGTTTGCTATCCTGACTGGACTCGGGTTCGATTACCTCTCTCACTTGAAATTTAAATTTTCGGGACCCATCCTGCCGGCAATCATTATTTTGTTTCTCATCAACTTCATCGACTTTTACAAGTTCTATCTCACCCAATATCCCTCGGTTACCTTCAACCTTTTCGGCAGCCTCCAAAATTTCCACGATATCGAACGATTTGCGGCTGAAGCGAAGTCGAAAGGTCTGACACCGTTTGTCGAAGAGCACTCCTCGACCGGCGGTGGAGAGAGTATCAAGTTTTTTGAAACGATCTATTTCGGCAGACTTCTCCCCGTTGTTTCTGACAACCAAGCAACCCCCAAGGGAACGATTCTTCTGACAAACCGAAAAGAGATTCCCAATATGAAAGAAATAGAGAACATAGAAAGAGTCCAGTATTACATTCAGGTTGGTATACTCTAGCCAAATGTTTTCGGAAATCTTACTGTTTGCCGTATTCGTCGCCTCTTTTGTCCTACGTTTATTTTTCGTCTCCGACTCTCACTTTGCCTTTACCATCGATCAGGCCAGGGATATGCTCGAAATCAGAAAAATTGCCGTCGCCCACGACCTGGTTTTTATTGGCCCGATCACCAGTTTGAATGGTGTCTTTCTGGGGCCGTTTTGGTTTTATTTCAATCTCTTGCCTTTTCTTGCGGGAGGTGGAGACCCTAACTATCTAGCCTACTGGCAGGTTATCTTTTTTCACCTGACCGTCTTCGTTTTTTGGTGGTACTTTCGAAAGAAGAACTTCTCCCTCGCCTTTTGGGGAAGTCTTTTCTTGCTTGTTTCTCCCCGTCTTCTCGAGGCAACAAGTTACCCCTTCAACGCCAACACTGCCCCGAGTTTCGTTCTCCTCACTTTCCTTCTTCTGCATCATGTACTTACTTCAAAAAAAGCCCTCCACTTATTCATCCTTGGTCTTTTAGTTGGCATAAGTTTGCAAATCGAAGTTGCCTTCAGTATTCTGCTTCTGCCCCTGTCTCTTGCCTGGCTTATGGTGAAAAAAGTGAAAAAACTCAGATTTTATCTGCTCGGGTTTTGCCTTACACTGATCCCCCAAATCGCATTCGAGGTGAAACACGGCTTTATGATGACCAAAGTTTTCCTGACTGAGTTCTCGGGGGGGTCGGATATTTTGGGTGAGCATCTCGGTCTGATTGAGCGGATTCTTGACCGCTACCAGCATTACTTAGGCCTACTTAATTCATCCCTCCCCCTGGGGAGTCTCACCCTCTACCTTTTCTTATTTGGGATAATTATTTTTGGCTATCAACTATTAAAGAGGACAAGGATCCAAGGCGACCAAACCTTTTTTGGAATCAACCTTTCTCTAATCGCTCTCTCTCTTTTTTTCTACATTCTATATCCGGGCCGCCTGAAGGACTGGTGGACCATCAACCTTTCGATCCCATATCTGATGATTCTTGCCTCTTTCATCAGCTTTCTCAAAAAGCCAACTTTCACTATTCGTCTTGCCGGTTTTCTATTTCTGGTTTTTTCACTCTTGAATGGTTTTAACTTGTTCCGCCACCGACTCTCTCAAAGGCTCGACAGAAGTGATGATCGGGCCCTATTGCTCAACCAAATTGAGGCCATTGACACCGTCTATCAGCAGGCAGATGGAAAAGGTTTTATCGTCTACGATTTTGCACCAGCTGTCTATGACTACAATTATCAGTATCTGTTCTGGTGGTACGGCAAACTTAAATACGGCTACCTGCCCCAAAAGGTAACCTATCAGGACAATGTTCCCGTTTACATTGAAAACAACGCCTTCTATTGGCAGGCTGCCAGGCCAAACGAAGAAGGACAAGTATTTCTGATCATCGAGAGTGATCCAAACTTCGAAGAAGAAGAATCTGTCTGGCGTTCCCGATTCGCTTCTTTGTGCGTTGCCCAAAAGCGGCAGCTTGTGGGTAATATTACGGTTGAAAAGCTTTTCCAGTGCCCCCAAAAGGAAGTGATTTTCGTATATCATTAGCTCATAAAAATATCAATACATGAACGACGACTTGCTCTACAAATTCAACGAGGTCGAACGCTTCCATTGGTGGTGGGCTGGGAGACAGGAATTGATAAAGGATCTGTTAAGGGAAAACCAGCCAAAAAAAATTCTCGATATTGGTTGCGGTACCGGCGAGACACTGACCTTTTTAAAAACCGTGTTCCCCAAAGCCACTTTATTCGGCGTTGACGTTTTGGCCGAGGCGGTCCGCTTTACGATTCAGAGGGGCCACGCAGCCAAAAAGGCTGATGCCTTAAATTTGCCCTTCAAAGACAATAGTTTTGACGCCATTCTTCTGCTTGACGTCATCGAACACATCAAGAACGACTCCGCTATCATCAAGGAAGCCAAGCGGGTCGTCAAACCGGGTGGCGTGATCGTCATCACCGCCCCGGCGCTCCAGTTTATCTGGTCGGCCCACGACGAAAACCAAGGTCACTTCCGGCGTTACACCCGTCACCGTCTCTTGGAATTGGCCCGCAAAAACAAGATGAAAGTTAGTTTTCTGTCCTATTTCAATTTCTTCCTGTCACCAATCATCACTCCGATTCGGGTGATGAGTCGTCTGCCAATATTCAAAAAATACGGCGAGTATGATTCCCGGCTTAATTACAAAGTCGCATATAATAAAGTCATCAACACCTTTTTAAAAACACTGTTTGTGACCGAGATTAGGCTGCTCCGGTTTATCCGTTATCCGATCGGAATTTCCGTCACCGTCAAATTACAGAAAGTATGAAACATAGCCTTACAGTCATCATTCCAACTTACAACGGTCTCTCGTTACTCAAGAAGCATCTGCCGCAGATAATAAAACATTCCGGTGAGGGGACGAAGATCATCATCGTTGATGATGGCTCCATTGATGGCACGGTCGAGTGGCTGGGGAAAGAGCACGCGCAAGTTGCTTGCATTCATAACGATGAAAATCTTGGTTTTACTAAGTCAGTTAATCTGGGCGCCAGAAACGTGACCACCAATCTGTTCGTCCTCTTAAATAACGATGTTGCCGTCACCCGCGACTATCTCTCGTCAGCAGTCAAGAGGTTTGACGATCCAAAGGTTTTTGCAGTGACCCTGAACGAAACCAAGAGTAGTTGGCCGCTGATTAGCTTTGGGGGCAAACTGAATTACACCCGTGCCGAAGACAAAACCAAAGCCTATTTTTCAGCCTGGGCATCGGGTGGTAGCGCCATCTTCAGGACAAGGCACTGGCAGGAGCTTGGTGGCTTCGATGAGGTCTATTCTCCGGGCTACTGGGAAGACATCGACCTCGGCTGGCGAGCATGGAAGGCCGGTTACAAAATCATCTGGGACCCGCGCGCGAAAGTTGTCCACGAACACGAGAGCACTTTCAATCGCTATGATCGCAACCACCTGAACTTCATTAAGCAAAGAAACGAACTCGTCTTCAACTGGAAAAACACCACTGACGAGAATCTTCGGCGGGAACATCTGCGTTATCTGGCAAGGTACACTCTGAACCACCCCGGTTATCTCAAGGTAATTCTTTCGGCCCTGATGGTTTTGCCGAAGATAAGGAGGGGGGGGCCTTCGGTTCGGGGAGATTTGGAAGTGCTTCAACTAGTTAATCGGCCAGTCTAATATGAGTCTAGATCTTTCGATCGTCATCGTCACCTACAACTCAGAGAAACAAATTGGCGCGCTTCTCGACTCAATCGCCAAAGACAAAGGCAAGATCAATCTGGAGGTGATTGTCATCGACAACCAATCCGCTGACAACTCCCTACTGGTTGCCAGGAATCACAAGGTCAAGCCTATTTGCAGGGAGATGGGAAGCAACGCCGGGTTATCTGCTGCAGTCAACAAAGGTTTCAAAAACGCCAAAGGGGAATATTTCCTGATGTTGAATCCCGACACTGTCATCCAGAAAGGAGCCCTCAAAAAAATCCTCGACTTCGCCAAAGATACCTCTCCCCTCGGGGCAGTTGTGCCTCGCCTCCTGGACCCAAGCGGGAAACCCCAGCCATCGGTCTACAAATTTCCGACGATCGGGAATGCCATCAAGAAAAACTTTTTTAATTGTCAAAACTGCTTTGGTAAATACTTGCCGGACAACCGCACCCAGAAGGTGGAAGTCGCCGTCATGGCCGCCTTCTTGATCCCAAGAGCGACCTACGATATTGTCGGTGGCCTGAACGAAAAATATTTTCTTTATTACGAAGATCTCGACTATTGTAGGCAACTCCGTCGGCACAACCTTCCGCTTTTCTATCTACCGACGGCCAAGGTCAAGCACGTTCATGGCGCCAGTGGGCACTTTGTCTATCATCTCAAAAGCCCCTTACTTGCGTCAGCTAAGGCCTACTATGGCTCCCTCTATTCAGATGTATTAAACTTAGTTTTGTGGGTTGGCCATAAGTGGCAAGTAATACTAAGAGGCAAACGATTCCGTGATTAAAAACAACAATTCTTATCTGGTCAGGCTTGGAGTTTTGGTCTCACCACTTGTTTTGGTTCTGGCGCTCGTCACCCGCCTCGTCTTGGCGGGGACCACTTTCCACGTCGATCTAAACGCCTTCACTCTGGCGAGTCATTACATCAACCGGGGGGAAGTCTTGTCTTTTTATGATTCGGTTCGCCTCTTGCCGGAAGGTGACCCGATCAAAACCCTTTATTCCGATAAAATTTTCAACTACCAACCTCTTTCTTACCTGATCCCCAGTCTGTTTTATCTACCCCTCCCACCCCGGATAGATCTACGCGGACTGATCACCATCAGCCGTCAATTTGAACCTTTGTTGATCGCCTACAAACTCCCCTTTATTTTTTTCGATCTCCTGGCCGCGCTCTTTATCACCCGTCTCGCCAAAGATCAATTAGCGAAGAAGAAACTGCAGCTATTATGGCTCTTTAACCCCGCCGCAATTTTTGTTTCCTCGGTTATGGGCCAGTCTGACATGATGGTCGTCTTT
>MFAI01000010.1 GCA_001774555.1 Candidatus Collierbacteria bacterium RIFCSPLOWO2_01_FULL_50_23 | reverse complement strand
CAGACTGATCGAACCAGTCGGGATGACGGAGATCTTCTTGTTGACCTGTTCGTCTCCCAATTTCATGATCGAGCCGACGCCAAATTGCTTCTCGATCTGAGCCATAGCGATCTTGATGGCAGTCAGACGCTGATCGCGGTCACTATGTTTGGCAACGGTTTTCTCGGCTTTGGCTTTTTTTGGCATGTGTTTTTGTTTAATTGGTCAACCTTTCCAGATTAAACCTTTCGGGTTATCTTTGCAAGGCCCCGGGCTTTTCTACCAAGCGGTTTTGAGGAAAGAGATCGCTGAGATAAAGACTGATTGAATTGAGGCGGTATTTTTTGATTTTATTTAATTTGAGTTTCATTAAGCGATCATAAGATTTTAGCTGACCCGTCAGGCCAAACAACTCGATCCAATAGTCGCCCACTTTGAAATCGGCGGACATGCCATTATTCCATGGGTATTTAACTTTCACCTCATGCTTAATCTTGCGGGCAAAGAGCCAGTCGTCGACAATTTTCTCTGAAAGGGAATCGCATGGATGACCGTCATTGGCAACGAAATGCTTTGAGAAACGAACCGGGTTCGGTTCGAAACCAGAAGCATTGATCGCTTTGTTCCAGGAGTCAAATGCCAGCCTAGCGCGGCTATATAGTGATACAGATTCGTGTTTAATTGGTATTCGACCGTGTTTTTTAACAAAATCGCCGATTTTCTTAACCACGAATTTCTCGTTTTGAATTTTGCATGCCTCATGCCGGCACTGCGGAGAACAAAATCGTTTATTATCTATCCCAATCTGTTTATTGCAGGCAGGGTTGGCACATGTTGGTTTCGCGTTTTTTCGATTTCTTTTTGCAATCATTAACCTGGTTGTTCTGTGTGTATTGGTGTATTTTGCCGAGCAGGTCTGGGAACAGAATATATTCCTTGAAGCCTCTATTTTAGATTTTGCTCTAACAACTTTGGCGCCACATGTTTTACATACGTCAGTAACCCTTCTTTGCTTAGATAACTTATGACATTCGAGAGAGCAGAATTGCTTCCAACCCATTCTAACGGCTTCCTCATAATGCCCCTTGGATCGTCCAAACTCTCTGTCGCAGTATCCACAATTCACCTTAACGTACATAAGTTCATTTACCCAAAATATACCCGAAATGTCAAGCTGTCGTGGTAAAATAACGAGGTTAACGGGGAATAGTATAAAAGTAGTATTTACGCATGGGGTGCGTAAGGCTCCGGAGCGTTACCGGATTCCCCGACAATGAAACCTCCCCGACCTAAGAGGCCGGACTGATACCGGTCGTCGGCTGGATCGTAAAGCTCGGGGCGGTTCTCGTCGGTCTGGGTCTCGTGGTAAGGTGGGAGAAATCTCTGCTGTCGCTGAAGGCCTAGGAGATCTTGCCGAGCTTGTGGGCCAGTTTTTCTGTTTCGCCGAGAAGTTTTTCGGTTTCCCCTAGTCCTTTGTTCCAGAAATCCGGGTCGGTAATATCAATACCGAGTTCTTTAAAGATTTCTTTGGGTGACTTGCTACTGCCGGCGGAGAGAAATTCTTTGACTTTGGCCACAAAGGCGTGATCATTGTGGACCATGGCTTGGAGTGATTTGCTGATGAGCAGCCCACTGGCGTAGGAATAGACATAAAAGAAAGTGCGGATATGAGACCAGTAGACCCACCAGTTCTCGCTGCCTGCGGATTGTTCGACCGCGGGGCCCATGTAGGCCTCCATATGTTTTTGGAATAGACTTCCGATTTCAGCTTTGCCCAGATAGCCTTTCTCCCTGAAAATGGCATGGAGTTCTTTTTCAAAAAGATAGCAGGCAACTTGGCGGAAGATGGTGCCAACGTCGTCGTCGAGCTTTTTGACCATAATCGCCAGTCTCAGTTCATCATCTGCCTCGGCCATTAACTCCTGCAAAACAAAGTCCTCCATAAAGGTACTTGCCACTTCCGCGGTGGAAAGCGGGGCACCGAAGTTTAGGGCATCCTGGGCCAACTTCATCAACTCGTCATTGATGCCGTGACCGGTCTCGTGAGCCATCGTACAGACATCGTCGAGCCTCCCGGTGAAATTGAGCAGGATGTAAGTAGGTAGAACCAAACTTCCGCCCGCACAAAAAGCGCCACCCCTTTTGCCTCTTGCGGGGAAAACGTCGACTTGGCCGTTGGCAGTGAAACCATCAAAAATTTGACCGAACTGGGCATCTAGCCGGTTAAAGACACGAGAAACAAGATCGACGGCCTCCTGATAAGAGTATTTTCCTGAAATTTCTCCGTATTCAACTACCCTTTCGTGATATTCGAGGCGAGGAAGACCCAGGAGTTTGGCTTTGAGTTCGTACCAGCGGTGGACAATGGGAAAATGGGCGGATACCGATTCCAGGAGAACGTCGACAACCTGACTGTCAAGATCGTCGGCGAGATGGCGGGCCCGATCCGGTCTTTCCAGACCGCGCAGCTCGTCTCTGACTTTCTTGTTGTGAAGAACAGCGTTTAACTCATGCTCGGCGACGTCAGAGTTCTTGGCCAGGATCTTGTGGACAGCGACGGCGGCGGCGTCGCGAACAGCCTTGTTCTGGCTTTTAAGCAGGGAAAATAATGCCGGAAAAGATCTCATTGCGGTGCTGCCGTCCTCAAGCAGAGCCATCCGCTCTTCTCTTGAGAGGAAGGCGCTAAGCATTTTCACCCAGGCCCCGTGACTGGCCTGGCTGGTCAGATTGAGAATTTTTTCTTCCGGTTCTGAAAGCTGATACCTTGCCTGGGCAAAGAGCATTTCAAGATGATGGCGATAGTCCAGGAGGAGAGGGGAGGCAAGAAACTCGGCTTGCTTTTCGGGACTGACCTTGGCCAGGCGAAGGTCGAAAAATTGAATGTCATTTTGAATCTTTTTGGAAAGATCGCTGATTTGACTGAGGCGTCCCTTGAGCTTCGTATCCAGCTGGTCCTGGGCGCCCCTCATGCCAAAATAATATGATTCGGCGTCGTAACAGCCGAAGTTTCTGGCCCAGGCTTCATATTCATCCAGGGCTTCTCTTAGGACAACGGGGTCGGAGAGATAGTCGTCCCGGTCTTTCCATTTGTTGATAAAGGCGTAAGAGGCTTCTTCGACTCTTTTCCTGGCTTCTACAATCCGAGGATCATCGTCGCCTTCGAAAATCGGGGTTAAATCCCATTTGTTTTGTTCAGCCATTTTCATCTTTGGTGATTTTAACATAGGTCAGCCAGGTTTCAAGCCAAAGGCGCCCGACCGACTTCGTCTAGTCCACAAACCCGCATCATGGATAACCTCCCGGGTTGGACATATTATTTGGGCTTGGTGAAGAAGAACCCGAGCCAGGTGACGCCGCGGGGATCTCTGATGGGGTCGCTGATTCTGCAGGTAACTTCAAAACCGGCATTTTCAAGTAAAGGGGTAAATTCAGAAAGGCTATAACGGCGCGCCAAATGTTGATTGTAATCAGCGATGGGTTCGTGGGGGTGGCCCTTTAGGCTGATGAAGCCGCGGGCGCCGGGCATCAGACAGCGATGAAGTTCAGTCAAGGCGGACTCGATCTGGTCTCGGTCGAGGTGGAGGTAGCTGGCAGCGGCCCAGACTGATGGTAAACTTTCGCCGGCAAAGGGAAGGTGACTGAAGCTGCCCCGAATCAGCTTGACTTCGGAGGTTTGGGATTGGGTAAAACGGAGCATTCCGGAAGACAAATCAAGGCCGTAGTAATGGTCCAAATTGCCAAAAACTTCACGATAAAGACGGGTTTCTCGACCATCGCCGCAGCCAAGGTCAAAAAAGATTGGCTGATCTTTGGTCATAAGCATAAATTCTTGATACCAAAAACGTAAGTTCTTGTCTACGAATTTGCCGTCAACCGTGAGTCTCCCATGAGGAGCCTGTGTGTTATAAAAGTCGGCGATTTCGGTCTCACTAAATGACATTTGGCTGGATTCTATCGCTATAATGATGCTGATGCAACAAAATTATCCGGCACATCTTTACGAACCAATCAGACGGGAGATCGCCGTCTCATACATTCGGCACGAGTTGCGAAAATACTTACCGAATCTTCGGGATGAAAGTGCCTGGAAAGTTGTCGATGCCGATGTGGCGACCTGGTTTGGGGGAGCGCCGTTTCTCTTTCCGGTGCGGGATTTTTGGAACGGTTTTTACGGCATCGTGATGGGATTTAAACTATTAATCCACCTTTCCGACTTCATCACCGCAGAAAACGTAGTCTGGAAACGAGAGATGATTTACCCAAGAGAACTGGTCTTTACCGGATTTAATCCGAAGGAATTCGGGGTAGATATGGTTTCAAACAATGTCGAGGAGGCAATCGACTTTTATACCAAACCGGGGAATGGGGCCAGGAGAGTTGACGACCAGGCAAAACTTTACAAGACTTTTGAGAAGACAGCCGAAAGAGTCAGCGATCCGATCATCGTGACGCAAAAAAAGGTAGAGGATAAGGATCAGCTGGTGGTCTATAAGGGAAACGCCAGAGTCTATCTTGCGGTTCTGGACGGCAAGAATGCGATCGATGTTTATGTGGGCAGATTTGCCGACGAAAAAAGACAGCTTGAGAACTTTTGGTTACCGACGTCTTATCTACTAGAATTGGCCCATCTCGCTCGCGCGGCCTGGCGCGAAAAGGATGAAACCACTTATCAAGCCACGGTAGTGGTACTGAAAAAGATCCTTACCTTCTCGGAAAGCGCCAAGTTTGAAATGAAAGACCGGGCTGTCCACGGACCATCCGAGTTTACAAAGAAGATTCTCTCGGACCTCTCGCTTTAACGTTTCGGGCTTTGCTTCTTCTTGCGGGCTTTGCCGGCTTGACCGACCTTACGAGTTTCTTTCATGCGAGGGTCGCGAGTGATAAGACTGGCATCACGAAGAGGCTTTCGGAATGTCTCCGGATTGATTTCGGCTAGGGCGCGGGAGACGGCGTGAACGACGGCGCCTACCTGACCCATGACTCCGGAGCCTGTGACCTTGACGGTGGCGGTGTATTTACCAAGAGTATCGGTCAAGATATAGGGGCGCAGATAAATCGCGGCCATGCCGGGCTGGCGGAAGTATTCTGAGATGGGTTTGTCGTTGATGATCATTTCCTGTTTGCCTTCAAAGACACGGGCCTTGGCGGTGGCAGAGCGGCGACGACCGATGGCCTGGGTATATTTCTTGGCTTTGGGGCTGGCGGCGACAACGGCTTTTGGTTTGGTAACCGGTTTGACTTTGGCAGTAACTTTTTTGGTGAGCTTTTGGGCCATGGGTTATTTGGTTTCCTTTTTTAGTAATCCGAGTTGGGCGGCATAGGGGTGTCTCTCGTCTTTGAAGACCTTCAGGCGGGCGAGTCTGACATCCTGGAGCTTGTTCTTGGGGAGCATGCCCTTGACCGATCTTTCGATCACTTTGCGCGGGTCCCTGATCATGAGTGCGCCCAAGGTTTCCTCACGAAAACCGCCGGGAAAACCGGAATGACGCTGGTATTTCTTGTCAGCCAGTTTTTTACCGGTGACGACGATGTTTTTGGCGTTAATGGCAACGACGAAATCCCCGTCATCGACTGCGGGGGAGAAAGTGGCCTTGTTTTTGCCCATCAGGTAAAGGGCAATCTCGGTGCTGACGCGGCCGAGGGTACGGCCGGAAAGATCGACGAAATGCCAACCTCTTTTAATTTCTTTTGCTTTTAGTGCTGTAGTCATATTCATTTCTTGGTCTTAACTTTTTTGGCGGCAGCCCTTGGCTCTTCTTTTTTGATCCCCTTGGCTTTTTTGACGGCCTCTTCCTTGACGGGCTTTGGCAGATCGGCGAGGAGACGAAGATTGGAAACAACAGTACCATCACCCTTTCTGATTTTGATCTTCGTCAGTGAAGTGAAGCCGCTTTTTTTGTCCGCAAAGAGAGGCACGATGACGTCGACGAGACGATTGGCCGAAGGAATACTAGCAAGGTAGGCAGCGAGTTGACGACGGGCGTGGACGGAACCGACCTTGGCTTTGGTAATCAAACGATCGACGATCGGCTTGATCAACTTGGCCTTGGACTGTGTCGTTGTGATCTGACCATTGCTGATCAGGGCGTTGAGTTGGGTCCGAACCAGGGCCTTCCTTTGGTTGTAATTGCGGCTTAGCTTCATAGATTAGGCCAGATTGATACCCTTAGCCTTGGCTTTTTTGATAACTAATTCAGCGGATTTGGCACCGAGATTCTTGACTTTTATCAGGTCCTCCTTGGAGCTACTAACGAGATCGGCCAGTGTCTTGAGGCCGCCTTTTTTGAGGGCATTGGTTATGCGGGTGGGGAGATCAAGATCCTCGATGGATTGATCGGAACCAGCTTTCAGACTGGAAACCATACCTTCCTCAACTTCCTCAAAGGTGGGGTTAAAAACCTGAGTATAGAAAGTGGCGAGAATCTTGGCTGACTCGAGGACGGCCGCCTCCGGTTCGACGGTACCGTTGGTCGTCACCATCAGACGGACTTTCTCCAGATCGGTGCGGCGGCCAACGCGAGTAGCCTCGACAGAGTAGTTGGCACGGACAACGGGTGAGAAGGAAGCGTCCAGGGGGATAACACCGGCTTCGGAAGTGGCGTGTTCCTCAGCGGGGACGTAGCCTGTGCCTCTACCGACGGTAATGGTGGCCGAGAGCTTGCTTTTTGCGGCAGTTAGGTGAGCCAGAACCTGCTCGCAGTTTGCAATTCTGACTCCGGAAGGAAGGCTTAGGTCGGCGGCAGTAATGACCTTTTCACCGGAAACAGAAAGGGTAACGGTGGCCTCTTCTTCACCGGCGAGGGCGAAGCGGACCTGCTTGAGGTTCAGGATAAATTGAAGAATGTCTTCCTGAAGACCGTCAAGGGTAGAAAACTGGTGGGTGACACCGGCGATTTTAACACGGATGGCTGCTCCGCCGGAAAGTGAAGAAAGTAGGACGCGGCGAAGAGCGTTGCCAACAGTGTGGCCGAAGTTAACGGGTAACGGTTCAATGACGATTTCAGCGCTATTGACCCCTCTGGGCTTGACGGTGAGTTTGAAGTTTGGTTTGATCATGTTTTTTATATTGTTAATTAATAAATTCCTTAACGTGAGTAGAACTCGATGATTAGGTTCTCTTTGATGTCACTGGCGATCTCGGCGCGACTGGGGAAACGCTCGATCTTGCCAACCACGGCTTTGCGAGAAAGCCAGCCGGGGAGGACAAAGTTTTCGACTTTCAGGGCTTCGACGACAAAGTTGATCTTGGCTCCACGGGGAGATACGGAAACGACCTGGCCGGGTTTGACACCGTAACTCGGGACGTCAATCTTTTTGCCATTCACCAGGACGTTGCCGTGGGAGACGAGTTGACGAGCGAGAGAGCGACTGCCTGTTAGACCGAGGCGGTAGACGAGATTGTCGAGGCGGGTCTCGAGGAGCTGCATCAGGACCTCACCGGTGTTTTCGGGAGACTTGATGGACTCTTCGTAATAGCGGTGGAACTGGCTCTCAAGTATGCCGTAGAAGCGTTTGGCCTTTTGTTTCTCGCGAAGCTGAATACCATAACCAGAAAGTCGGGGGCGGCCTTGCTTTTTACCGTGCTGACCAGGGATCTGACCACCACGTCGTTCGATGGGGCACTTGGGGGAGTAGCAGCGGGCGCCCTTCAGAAATAGTTTGACGCCTTCGCGGCGGCAGAGACGGCATTTTGCATCGGTATATTTGGCCATTTGAGTTTGTTGTTTGATTAGTTGATAAATATTGGTTAGACGCGGCGCGGTTTCTTGGGGCGGCAACCGTTGTGCGGGATCGGAGTAATGTCAGCAATCATATTGATGTCGAGACCAGCAGTCTTCAAAACGCGCATGGCAGCATCGCGGCCGGGGCCGGGGCCTTTGATGAAAACGTCGAGGGAGTTGAGGTTTAGGGCGCGGGCCTTTTTCAGACCCTCCTCGATGATAGAAGTAGCGGCGAATGGGGTGGAGCGGCGAGCGCCTTTGAAGCCGGAGGTGCCGGCGGAGCTCCAGCAGACGACGTTGCCGGTTTCATCGGTGAAGGTGACGTAAGTGGTATTGAAGGTGGCCTTGACATACATCTTGCCCTTGCCGCTCTTGAAAGTGATTTTGTTTTCTTTTTTGGTACTCATATTTGACTTATTGGTCTAATTTGTCTTATTTGGCTGCCGGGGTGCCGGTGGGCTCCATCTTTTCACGAGCCTCTTTGGTCATGGCGCCGACGGTCTTTCGCTTGCCCTTGAGGGTACGGGCGTTGGTCCTGGTCCGCTGACCGCGGACGGGAAGCTTCATGGAATGGCGGAGGCCCCGGTAGGACTGGATGCGCTTCATAGTCTGGATGTTCTCGCGGACGATCTTTTTGAGCTCACCTTCGACGGGCATAGTCTCGATTTCCTTCTGAAGAAGGTTGATTTGCTCGGAAGTAAGATTTTTGACGCGGATCGCGGGGTCGATACGAACTTTGGCGAGGATCTTCTGGCTGACAAACTTACCGATACCATAGACATAGGTAAGGGCTACATCAAGTCTTTTTTCGTTGGGTAGGTCGATTCCGGCGATACGTGCCATATTTCCTTAAATAAATAATTAACCCTGCTTCTGTTTGTGGCGGGGGTTGGTGCAGATAATATAAACCGATCCGTGACGCTTGATAATTTTGCAATTTTTGCAGCGTGGTTGGACTGAACTTTGAACTTTCATATTTAGACTAATGGTGAGGAAGCGGAGAAACTATTTCAGACGGAAGGTGATTCTGCCCTTGTCATCATAAGGGGAGAGCTGGAGACGAACATTGTCGCCAGGCATCACCTTGATGTGGTAGAGACGCATCTTGCCGCCCAAATGAGCCAGGATTTCTCTGCCGTCTTCGAGTTTGACCCGAAACTGTGTGTTCGGGAGAGCCTCGGTGACGACTCCGTTTGCCTCGGTCAATGGGTTATTGGCCATATTTTAACAGTGCGAGCGTAATTTTACCAGACGGGAGGCTAATTTGGCAAGTGGGAGGTTCAAGTGGGGGTATTGGCCGGCGCAGGCTCGACCGGGGTAGCCAGGGCAGCGGCTTTGTCCAGGGCATAACGGTCGAGGAAGGTTTGGGAAAAGGTGGCCAGAAAACGGTCGACGATGCCTTCCGGGCTCTCGGAACCCCGTT
>MFAI01000009.1:18740-50441 GCA_001774555.1 Candidatus Collierbacteria bacterium RIFCSPLOWO2_01_FULL_50_23 | reverse complement strand
ACATGGGCTCATTATAGCCTACGGATTCTTAGGGTTCGAGGGGGTTGCCGTTACTTTCGAAGTAGGTCGGATTCGGGCGGGGACGGTTGGTATGAGGCGGGAGTGGGGGCGGCGGTTCGTAGCGAGTTGTGGGCCCGCCTGCATCAGCTATGCTGGAAGCATTGCGGGCAGGCTGGTCGGGGAGGTACGATTGGGGCTGCCCAAACTGGCTTTGCACTTCGTGAACCATTTGGCTACCCACGTTCTTGGCCTCAGCAAAGAGGTCTTTGTTTTTTTCTAAACCTTCGGAAAGAGAGTTTAATATCTGCTTGCTCGCCTTTCTACCTTCCTCAGTACCCAAGAGAAGAGCCCCGGCAATTCCGAGCGTCAGGCCGAACATGAAAGTCGAAAAAGGACCATCGACGGCCGGGGCTTGTTTTGTCTCACTCATAGCGGTGTCTGCATAGTGATCGGTGGTTTGGGCTCACCATGCTTATTGATATAGCTGGAAAAGATCTCAATGATTTTGGTGCTGTGCTTCAGGCCCTCGACGACGGCGAGCATGTTGGCGACCGGCTCGGCAAAGCGTTTCATGGCGGTTTCGGTCGCATCTAGGGCGCCGTTGAACTTCTTCAGGGTGTGCGCCACTTCCTTCAACAGGAAAACGATTTGTATCCCAATGACGGCGGCGACGGTAGTGAGAACAGCAATGGAAAAGAGGCTGACGATTTGGGGCAGTGTCATCACGGATAAGTATAAAGGAAAAAATAAAAAGTTGAAAGTTACTGGGAAAGGATGGTAATGGGAATGGTCTTGGAGGTGGTGCGCCCGAAGCGGTTGATGACGTCAACTTTGATTTCGTTGCCGCCCGGGGATAGATTTAATTTGGTCATGAAGCGGCCTTCCGCATCGGGGGTGATTTTCAAGTCGTCGTTGACGGTGACCGTGGTACCGGAGGCGGTTTTGCCTTCGACAACGACGGGGGAAACCAAAACGGCATCTTTGGCGGGGCTCGCGACTTCGAGCGGTGGTGGGGTGATCACGGCGCGATACTGAAAAGCAAGATAGACCGAGAAGACGACCGCGCCGAGGCCTATGAGAAGAGTCTGTGACTGAAGCAATGAACCAAGGGAGAAGCGACGGGCGCGTCTAATCTGGGGAGAGTTGCTCGGCGTGATGGCGTGGTAATCGCGGCGGAGAAGGGCGACCCATTCGTTTGGATCTTTGCCGAGGGAAATGGCCAGGTTTCTGACAAAGCCTTTGGTAAAGGTGGCCGAAGGTAAGCTCTTGAAATCATTTTCTTCGATCGCTTCGATGTGGCGGGTGTCAATTTTGGTGATGCCGGAAAGCTCTCCTGTGGTGAGACCCCTATCCTTACGGGCAGTTCTTAAAATTTCCCCGATGGTTTTCATAGCGAGACTTATTCTATCCCAGAGCTGACGTTATTGCCGCCGCTGAAAAATTCATCGGCATTTTTTATCAACAATTCGCGAGGCTTGGCCCCATCGCCGGCAGAGACAATGCCATGCTGTTCGAGCTGGTCGAGGATGCGGGCGGCGCGGGCGTAGCCGATGGAGAGGCGACGTTGCAGGAGCGAGGCGGAGGCTCTGCCGGATTCGGTACAGAAGCGGGCCGCTTGTTCAAAGAGTTCATCGACGTCCCCCAGGTCAGTCCCATCAGAGCTTAGCATGCCTTTTTTGCCCTTGGTCGGTTTGGTAACGGCATCGTTGTATTGAGGGTCACCACTTTGGCGAAGAAGGTTGATCAGATCGGTTATTTCTTTATCTTTGACAAAAGCTCCCTGGATACGCTTGGGTTTGGCTACGTCAGGCGGAATATAGAGCATATCGCCGCGGCCAAGAAGTTTTTCTGCCCCCGGACCATCAATAATAACTTTGGAGTCGATCATGGAGGTAACGTTGAAGGCAATGCGGCAGGGGATGTTGGCTTTGATCAGACCGGTGATGACGTCGACGGAAGGACGCTGGGTGGCGAGAACCAAATGAATACCGGTGGCACGGGCCATTTGCGCCAAGCGGGTGACGGCATTCTCCACCTGGTTTCGGGCTAGGAGCATGATGTCCGCCAGCTCATCAATGATGATGACGATGTAGTGCATCGCCTGGAAACCGGAGAGTTCGTTGTAGCTGCCGATGTTTCTGACGCCGACCTCTTGGAAAAGTTTGTAGCGGCTTTCCATTTCCGCAAGAGCCCATTCTAGGGCAAAGACCACTTTTTCCGGATCGACGATGACCGGGGTGATCAGGTGAGGGATGCCGTTGTAGCCGGTAAGTTCGACGCGTTTTGGATCGACCATAATAAACTTGACCTCATCGGGAGAAGCACGGAAAAGGATCGAGGCGATGAAGGCGTTGACGAGAACGGATTTTCCGGAACCGGTGGCTCCGGCGATCAAGACGTGAGGCATCTTGGAAAGGTCGGCAATGGCCGGATTGCCGGAAACGTCGAGGCCCAGGGCAACGGCCGTCTTACTTGGATTTTTCATCATCACTTCGGAGGTCAACATCTGTTTTAGAGAAACAAACTCCAGACTGCGGTTTGGAATCTCGATGCCGACCAAGGAGCGGCCCGGAATGGGCGCCTCGATACGGATCTGTCCCTGGGGGGCGGCGAGGGCGAGAGCCAGGTCGGATTGTAAGGCGCTGATCTTACTAAGTTTCGTCCCGAGGGCGACTTCGATGGCGTACTGCGTGACTGCCGGACCACAATTGACTTCGACAACTTTGGCTTCAATACCAAAGGAGTCCAGTGTCTTTTCGATGGTGGCGGCATTGGTGTTCAGATCGCCCCGATCTGCCTTGCTCTGTTTTTCATCAGAAAGAAGAGCCAGTGGCGGGAGTTGCCAGATAGAGAGATCTGATTGGCGATGGGTTTGGTCGGCCGCTTTTGGCCCTTTGAGGTCGTTGACGACCATCTCGACCTTCTTGCCTCCTTTGACGGCGGCAATGGCTACATCGGGAGTGCTGTCCTGAGTCAGACCCTTGACCTTCATTTGCTTATTGCCAAGTGAGGCTCCCCTTTGCGCCACGCTACTGATTCTCCCGCCCGATTTCCGGAGCAGTTTACCCAGATTTTCGAACACGACTGAGATATCTTCAAACGAGGTTTCGAAAAGGATAAGCAGGCCGATGACAATGCCGACCAGATAAAAAAGGAGTGCCCCGGGGTTCGTGATCAGCGAAGCCACCGACTGAAAAAGCTGTGAGCCGACGGCCCCGGCTTGACTAATGCCGGTCGTGGAAAGGAGGGTGATCAGACTACCCAAGAAAACATGGGGGCTGGCAATGCCCCATTTGACCTTGGTCAGGAGAAAACCGCCGGACACAAAGACAAAAGGTAGAAAGATAAATGGCCAGCCAAGCAGATGGCTGCCAATGGTATAGATCTTATCCAGAATGACCCCCTGACGGGAAAAAGAGACAGAAATCAGAGCACCGATGCCAATAATGACCACAGCAAGAATCGAGTTTGCGGTTTCTGACTTCAGTGATAGGGCGAACGGCTTAGAACGACGTCCTTTTTTCCGGGCCATACGTACCTAGTATAAACCAGAAGCCCACGAATCTGTTAGAAATTTGTTGGAACTAACTTTATTGTTTCCTCTATATATAGTTTCGGGAAGTATTTGTCGTATGTTGCTTTGTTAGTAATGAGGGTATTGGTGGAATGAATCATTCTTTTGATATTCTTTTCGCGCAAATTCTTCAGCCTCCTGAATAATGTCCATGGTGGGATTGTATCAAGATTTAGGTTTAAACCTCGATGACGATGGCTGTGAACTTACTCTAACAAACGGGCTTGAGAAACAGAGGGCAAGACCTTTCGCCTTCTCTTTTTCACCTTCTTGATATCCTCCTGTGGAGGCAAACTTTCGGGGACGATGCCTCGGTCCAAGAGTGCATTTCTGGTGGCGATGCTATTGTCTACCACCTCCCTTTCCATCAGGCTCTTTCCTTGAATGTTCTTACCGACAATGTTGTGGGTGGTCATAGCTAAGGCAAGGTCTTTTGCTTTCAGTTCGACATGGCTATCGAAGTCAGCCAGAGCTCTTTTCTTGGGAATGCTGCGAATCTGCTTCAAATCATTTGTTTTTAGACCACCATATAATCCTTGGATATGCTTATCCTTAAATGTCGCGAACTCAACAGGCAAACGTATCCCCCTCTTGTAAACCACTCTTTCAATCTTTTCCTCGGTTTCCTTCAGTTTTTCTCGCGCCTCCAACCGAGCTGTTTCCACTAACGCCAAGTCCCCAACTTCCTGTCGTCTGGTCTGCACGGCAAAGTATGCCTGGGCGGCGGCGATTGGTTCTTTGGTTGCATCGCCATTTTGAGCAACTATATAACAGGCGTACCGACTTAGATAATAATCGTCTACAAGCCGCTTGGCTCCCCGGCCAATTACTATCATTTTCGTCGTCTCCCGAAAATGTTCTTTTGGCTTTATATCAAGGAGGTTGCTGGCCACCATAGCTTTTTTGATTACTTCAGAAAAGCTTTCCCACCTCTGGTAGCCAAGCAGGCCCATAAGTTCCCTTGCCGACCAAAATTCCATTTCATCTTGGGTGTATTTAATCTGCTCTAAATTTCTTTGTAAAAATACCAGATCTTTATCCATTAACCATAATCGTAATCCCTGGCGATATCATTTGCAAGACGGCGAAATTGATGACAGTGCGATGGCTTTTAGACCTCGATGACGACGGCGATGATCATCGGCCGGCGTTGGGTCTCCTGATAGAGGTAACGCTCAAGCGTGTCCTCGATCTTTCGCCTGAGGAAATTCCAGTCGGTCACCTGACGACCCTTCAAATCTTTGAGGCAATTAACCACTTGTTTCTGGGTCTGCTTGATCAGGTCACCCTGTTCTTTCTGGTAGACGAAACCACGGGAGACGATTTCGACTTCTCCGGCTACTTCGGCGGTTTCTGAATTGATTGGCACGACTGCCATCAGGATACCGTCGGCGGCGAGAACTTTCCGGTCGCGGAGAACGACATTGCCAACATCGCCAATACCGAGCCCGTCAACATAAACGTTCTTGGTCTCAACCCGGCCAACCACCTTGATCTTGTGATTTTCGATCCCAATTACTTGGCCGTTTTCGGGAAGGAGAACCTGGTCGCGGGTGTAGCCCATTTCATGGGCGAGGTCGCGGTAGGTATACATATGACGAATGTTGCCACCGATGGGAATAATGTTCTTTGGCTTGAGCAGACGCGCCAGAAGAGCCAGGTCCCCCCGATGACCATGACCTGAGACGTGGAGGCCCGGAGTAGTGGCCGAGTAGCTGACGCGGATGTCTTGCCTGTAGAGGGTATCGAGCAAGCCATGGACGTCTGATTCGGTCCCCGGGATGGCGTCGGCACTAATGACGACGTGGTCACCTGCCTTCAATTTGAGAAGCTGATGCTCCCCGGCGGCCAGTCGCTGCATAGCGCTACCTTCCTGTCCTTGAGAGCCGGCGATAATGATGGCCACCTGGTTTGGTTTGTAACGATTGATCTGTTTGATATCGATAAAGACGTCTTTGGGAATCTTGATATAACCGCACTTCATCGCCGCCTCAACGTTTTGATTGATCGAACGACCGGCAAGGGCGACCTTGCGGTTGTAGCGGGCGGCTGCCTGAATGGCCATATCGATACGGGAGATCGACGAGGTGATGGTGGTAAAGATGAATTTACCGATGGTGGTTCTGGCGGCAGTGTCGATCGCCGTTAACAAGGTTCGTTCTGACGGGGTAAAACCGGCGACCTCGACGCGAACACAGTCGGTCAGCATCAAGTCGACTCCCATGGAGCCGACCCGGGCGATTGAAGTAAAATCGGCGGGGCGATTATCGATCGGGGTGAGGTCAAATTTATAATCGGCGCCATGATAGACGGTTGCTCCGGGGGTTTTGATATAGAGATGTTTGCAGTTCGGAATCGAGTGGGTAACGTGGATCAATTCGATGTCGAAAGGCCCAAGCTTGAGATGATTCTCGACAGCTTGCATCTTATTTGTAAGACCGTATTCGCGGACTTTTTCTTCGGCTAGGGCGATTGTCAAGGTCGAGCCAAAGACGGGAACGCCCGGAAGGCGAGGCAGAATGTAGGGCAAACCACCGATGTGGTCCATGTGACCGTGGGTGAGGACAATGCCGTGGAGCTTCTTATTGGATTTCTCCAGATAACTGATATCAGGAATGATGAGATCGACGCCAAGGGCGGAGTTATTGGGAAAACCAATACCACAGTCGACGACAATTTGATCATTGCCATATTCATAGACGTACATATTTTTGGTGACGTCTCCAATCCCGCCTAGCGGGATGAGTTTAAGTGTATTCATATTCTTTATTTTTTATAATTTCAGGTTTCACCTCGGAGGAGTCCCTTCGGGCCACCGTCCGAGGAAAAACCTCTACCACTTGGGTAAGAATTGTTTGATGTTGTCCGGTGTCAAATGGACGGTTCTCGCCTGCCCCTCAACAACAAGGCGGGCGACTTTACTGGTAATACCGCTGATGGTGCGGTTCAGAGTGCGGATTCCGGCGTCGTATCCAAAAGGGCGGACGATCACCGGCCAAAGGTTCGGGTCGATCGAAAGAGTTCCCGGTTCGAGCCCGGCGTCGGCAGCCGCTTTGGGGAGCAGATAACTCTCGGCGATCTTGATCTTTTCGGCGTCGGTGTAGCTTGGCATTTGGATGGGTTCAAGACGGTCTACCACGGCAGTGGCGATATTGCTGGTATTGTTTCCGGTGGCGATGAAGAGAACTTCGGAAAGGTCAACCGGGTAGTCGATAAAGTGATCAACGAAACGATTATTCTGGTTCGGGTCGAGAAGCTCGACCAAAACGCCCATGATGTCCGCCCGTGCCTCCTCGGTGACACGGTCAATTTCATCAAGAAGGATGATCGGATTCTTCATCTGAACCTGACGCAGAGCTTGGATGATCTGACCCGGTTCGGATTCTAGGTGCAGGCGACTTTGACCGCGCAGATCACGGGCGCTACCCATGCCGCCGAAGGGAATGCGGGCGATGGGACGGCCCAAGGCTTCGGAGAGAGCATAGGCAAAGGAGGTCTTGCCGGTGCCGACGAGTCCAACAAGAAAGATAATCGGCGCACGGGCGACACCCAGACCTTTTCCCAGGCGTAGTTTCAGAACGGCCATATATTCAAGAATTCTTTCCTTGACGATGTCCATTCCATAGTGATTTTTGTCCAAAGTGGATTTGATAAGGGCGAGATCAATGGCGCGGTCAACCCGCTTGTCCCATGGAAGTGAGGTGATCCAATCGATGTAATGATTGGTTTTTTCAAATTCCTCTGAGTAAAACCCCTGGTAAAACATCCGGGACAGCCGGTCAACCATCCCCCTTGCTTTGTCAGCCAGTTCCGGGGGGAGATTTACGCTTTGAAGTCTCTGATAGAGAACCTCGAGGTCCTTTTTGACTAAATCCTGGGCAGCGTCCATATATCTTTAAGTATAGCCACTTTTGTTAGCGGGAGTCACGGAAGCGCTTGAAGGGAGCTCCTTCGCCGGATCGTCCGCCACCCCCCGTGGGACGACGGTCGCCGCCATAACCACCACGGCTTTCTCTCTGGGGACGGCCGCCGGATGGGGTCTCGCCCTCGAGAAGCATGGTCAGGTTAATTCTCCCTTGTGAATCGACTTCATAACACTTGACTTGTACGGAGTCTCCAACATGAACCAGATCATTGGCATCGGCAACGTACTCCCGGCTCATCCGGCTAACGTGGACCAATCCGTCTTTGCCGGGAAGGATCTCAACGAAAGCGCCGTAAGGCTCGACCCGGGTAACCGTGCCGGTGTAGATCTTTCCGATCTCGGCAGTCGCCATCATGCCGTCAATGTAAGCCCTGGCCTGTTTGACTTTGGCTTCGTCTATACCGGTGATGGTAACCTGGCCGTCCTCTTCGACGTTGATCTCAACGTCATGGTCGGACTGGATCTGACGGATCATCTTGCCGCCCGGCCCGATCAGCTCGCCGATCTTGTCTGGCGGGATCTTGACGGAGGCAACTTTGGGTGCGTACTGACTGACTGACTCTCTTGGCTTGTCAATGACGGCGGTCATTTTGTCGAGAATAAAGAGACGGCCCACCTTTGCCTGAGCCAAGGCGTCTTTGAGAATCTCGGCCGTGACACCCGGAACTTTGACGTCCATTTGGATGGCGGTAACGCCATCACGGGTACCGGCAACCTTGAAGTCCATATCGCCGAGGTGATCTTCGATACCGGCGATATCACTTAGAGTGACGTAGTTCATCTTTTCATCAGTAATGAGACCCATGGCGATACCGGCAACCGGTTTCTTGAGGGGAACACCGGCGTCCATCAGGGCGAGGGTCGAACCACAGACAGAGGCCTGGGAAGTCGAACCGTTTCCGGACATGATCTCGGTGACAACACGAATGGTGTAGGGAAATTCTTCCTGGCTCGGGATCATGGGGAGAAGAGCCCGTTCCGCGAGAGCACCGTGACCGGTTTCGCGGCGGTTGGGGGCGCCAACACGTCCTGGCTCGCCGGTGGCAAAGCCGGGCATGTTGTAATGGTGCATATAACGTTTTCTTTCTTCGCCCTTCATGCCTTCTATCAGTTGTTCACTCGCGGGCGAGCCGAGAGTGACAATAGAAAGGGCGTGGGTCAGACCGCGCTGGAAGTAACCGGTGCCGTGGGTCCTCGGGATGATTCCAACTTGGACGGTGATCTGACGGATCTCATCGGTCTTCCTGCCGTCAAAACGTTCCTTTTTTCCAAGAACCTGTTTCCGGACGTGCTCCTTGACGGCTTTGTCGATGATCCGGATCAGTTCGATGCGGTTTATCTCGGGGCGGTCAGCCATAAGAGCGTCGGCGATGGGGTCGAGTCTCAAACCTTCTCCACCCGAAGTCTTGCTTTCGGCAAGGAGAGCGGCAACATCGACGTCTTTCTTGACCAGCTTAACCCAATCGGGATTGAAGACCTCTGGAGCAACGACCTTTTTGGTCTTGCCATTGGCGGCGAGCTCCTTGATGGCAGTAATAACAATTTCGATATTCTTTTGACCGAACTTGAGGCCCTCGAGAACTTCGTCCTCGGAGACTTCGTTGGCGCCGGCTTCGACCATGGCGATAGAGCCGGTTCCGCCGGAAACGACCAAGTCCAAACGACTGACGGCTTTTTGTTCATTGGTCGGGTTGACCAGATACTTACCATCGGTGGTAAAACCGACGCGGACAGCACCGATGGGGCCCGCCCAGGGAATATCGGAAATAGACAAAGCGGCGGAAGCGCCGATAATGCCTAGGATCTCCGGTTCATTGACGCCGTCAATCGAGAGCGGAGAAATGACCAGCTGGACCTCTTCATAAAAATTAGCCGGGAACAGAGGCCGAATGGAACGGTCGATCAAACGGGAGGTAAGAATTTCGTTGTCAGAAGGTCTGCCTTCGCGTTTGACGTAACGGCTGCCGGAGATGACACCGCCGGCATAATATTTCTCGCGGTACTCAACCTGGAGGGGAAAATAATCGAGGCCTTCTTTCAGTCCGCCACAAACGACGGCGGCCAAGACCATGGTATCACCACAACGGACGGTGACAGCACCGGCGGCTTGAGCCCCAAAAAGACCGGTCTCTATAATAATTTTTTTACCATCTAAATCGATGGTGGTGGATTTGGTTTTCATGAAATCCCTTTTCTATCGGGAAACGAGCGGCTCAAGAAGAAGGGTAAAGCTCCGCCAGCTGGCGGACTGAGCCTTAACTTCCCTCTCGAAGCCGGGTAACTTCGATTCCGAATTAACTTTTAACTGATACGCCAATCCCCAATTGCTTGGCAAGACCTTCATAATCTTTCGGGTTGGTCTTACCTAAGTAATTTAAGAGGCGGCGGCGTTTGCTGATGATCTTTAGCAGACCACGACGGGAGTGATTATCTTTCTTGTGTTCCTTCAGGTGCTTGGTCAGATCTTCGATCTGGGCGGAGAGGAGAGCAATCTGAACCTTGGGGGAGCCGGTGTCCCTTGGGGTGGCGGCAAATTTGCCAATAATCTGTTGCTTTTTTTCGTTGGTTAACGCCATAACGGGGATATTGTATCAAAAGCTTCCTCAAAAAGCCAGGTTAGGACTGGAAATTTGATTGGCCGCTTCGCATCACCTTGGGTCTTTTGTTCCAGTCCGCGGGAACACGGTTGACTCTACCGGGGCCTCCGGGAAAAGGCGTGGGTGGGGGTAGCTCGTCGTCATCGAAGGTCGGCGGGGTCATATCAGGACCCATGAAAGGCCTCAGGCCAGAAGGCGGAAAAGCGCCGAAACGAGAAGAGCCGGCAAAGGGTGAGCGGCCGAGGTTACCACCATGGCGCATCAGAAAGGCGATGACCTCGAAGGTGTCAGCGGTGACTTTGGGAGAATTAAATTGATTGGTACTGGTGCTGATGGTAGTCAGGAGATTGCTGGCGGCGTCGGCGGTTGGATTGATATCCCAGGCCTTGAGCAGGTAACCGACCATTTCGGCGTTGCTACTCGCGGCATTGTTGTGAAATGCCATGGTGGTCATATTGCTGCCTTTGGCGGTCAGATTGAGGGAGACGATCTTGGCGCCATCGAGAAATGATTTTTCGTCGGCGTAGATCTTGCCCAGCTCCTCGAGCGAGTTGACACCCAGAATAAAAACGAGGTCGGCGGAAGCGCCGGAGTAGCTGTAGTTAATGGTGCTGGTATCGGGGGCACTGCAGCCTGGCTGAGGCTGGATCAGGAGCATGAACTTGCCGTTTTCGTCGACGTCGTAGTCGACTTTCTTGAGATTTTCCTCTTTGAAGTCAAAGGAGATGACCAGGTTTTGGTTGCCGATGCTGTTTTTGATCTTATCGACGCCAAAGAGATCGGCATTCTCGACCCGAATCTGGCTACCGGAGCCGATCTGGACCTGTTTGCCGGCATCCGAAAGGGAGAGGTAAAGTCCAAGTCCGGCGGCAACGAGGTCGGTACTAGGGTCCGGAGGAAGCAGAATAGCCACGGATTTGGCGGCAGTGAGTTCCTCTTTGGTTTTTGAGACTAGGTTTTGGTCAAACATACTATGGGTTATTGGATATTATAGCGTCTCCTATCTTATAGTCAAGATTTGGCTCAAGGATGATACCACACTCCTGATCTTTTTTGGCTTCTTTGGCGGTCTCCTTGCCGATCCTGAGGGAGACGATCTTGCTCTCACCAATAAAGTCGCCCAGCCTGATCTTGCCTGCGGTAACGAGGCAACCGTAGACAATCTGGTTGTTGAAGGGGAAGGTTTTAAGCACCTTGGCTTCGCCGACGATCTTGAGCGCTTCAGCTTTGCCGGCACGCTGCCCGAGTTCTTTGATGAAGTCAAAGAGTTCATAGATGATGCCGAAGGAGACGACTTCGACCTTTTCGATCTGCCCGAGCTTGGCGACGGTCCCGCCCGCCTTGACATTGAAGCAGACGATAGTGGCGTGGTCACTGACGGCCAGGGCAATGTCAGATTCGCTGACAGCTCCGACCGATGAGCTAACGACGTTAACCGTATCGGGGAGTGAGCCCAAAATCGCTTCGAGAGAACCGGCAACATCCGTCTTGATGATCACGTTTGGTTTGACTGGTTCGCTTTCGATGGAGGTGCTGACCGATTTGCCCAAAATCGCGCCGCGGGCAATAGCTTCGCCGGGAAGAATGGTAATAATGTCACCAACCTGGGGCACTTCGACGAAGCCCAGGACGGCAACGGGGGTAGCCGGGGTGGCCAAGTTGGTGGACTGCCCGGAGGCAAGGGTGAGGGAGCGGATCTTGCCGACCTTTTTGGCGCCAAAATAGAGATCATCTTTGGGGCTTAGTTTCCCCGACTTGATGAGGAGAGTGGCGAGGGGGCCTTTGCCGGAACTAAGTTGGCTCTCGATGACGACGGCGGAAGTAGGTTCACCGCTGGTGTCTTTCATTTCCTCCAACTCGGCCAAAAGAAGGACGGTCTCAAGGAGCTTATCAATACCTTGGCCTGTTTTGGCCGAAATCTCTACAACGGGGACGTTACCGCCATAACCCTCAACATATTGTCCGAGTTCGGCAAGATCCGCCTTCACTTTGGTGACGTTGGCCTGTGGGAGATCGACTTTGTTGATAGCGACGACGTAGGGAATACCGGCGACCTTGATATGTTCGATGGATTCTTTGGTTTGGGGCATGACGCCGTCATCGGCGGCAACGATCAGAATGGCGATGTCAGCGACACGACCACCGCGCTCACGCATGGCAGAAAAAGCGGCGTGGCCGGGGGTATCAATAAAAGTTATAATTTGCCCCTCGTGATTGATCTGGTAGGCCCCAATCGCCTGAGTGATGCCACCCAATTCACGGGCGGCTACGTTTGCTTTTCGAATTCGATCAAGAAGCGAGGTTTTGCCATGATCGACGTGACCCAAGACGGTGATGACTGGTGGCCTGCCTAGTGTTGCCATAGTAGTGAAGCATATTATTAAGCGCTCGGGGTCGAGGTGGGCTGATACGCGGTGAGTTTTGCCTTGATAGATTCAAGAGAAGAAGTGTCGATGCCTTCGAGTTTTTCAACTTTTTCCATATTATGAACGAGGTCTTCGATGCGGGTAAGACTGTTCCCGACCAGAATGTCGCGCACCGGCCCCGCCAGCCCGAGAGTATCGATTTCATACTCCTCATTGCCGGTGACGACAATGCCGGGATCAGACTTGTCTGAGACGACCTTGATCCTGACCCCAACCAGTTTGGCAGCCAACTTGACATTCGTGCCGCCGCGGCCAATGGCAAGGGAAAGTTGATCGTCGGGAACAGTCACGGTGACCTCTGAATTATCTTTGGAAAACTCAAGTTTGATGGCCTCTGCGGGAGCGAGGGCGGATTTGAGGAACTTATCTTTATCGTCACTGTATTGGATGATGTCAATTTTTTCACCGTTGAGCTCATTGATAACGGCCTGGACGCGGACTCCCTTTTGACCAACACAGGAGCCGACCGGATCGACGCCTTCCTGATTGCTGGCGACAGAAATCTTCGTCCGGTTACCCGCTTCACGGGCAATGACCTTGACGACGACGGTGCCGGCACCAACCTCGGGGACTTCACGAGCGAAGAGAGCAGTGACCAAGCGAGGATCGGTACGACTAACGATAATTTGCTGACCCTTGAAGGAGTCGCGAATATCCAAAAGCAGGACGCTGATACGGGAATTCAGACGGTAGTATTCATTTCTGACTTGCTCCTCAGGAGGCATGACGCCCTGACCGCGGCCAATATCGACAATGACGTTCTTACCATCCATCCTTTGAACCATGCCGGTAGTGACCTCACCGAGACGACCCTGATACTCGGCGATGATGCCGGTTTTCTCGGCCTCGCGAACCTGCTGGAGAATTACCTGTTTGGCAGTTTGGGCGGCGATGCGGCCAAAGCCGGGGGGGGTAATGTCAACATAATCTTTGGCGGAAGCATCGGCTTTGCCTGATTTTAGTTTGAATTCGCCGGTTTCGGGATCGAGGTCGACGGTGATCATCTCGCCTTTTTCTTCGATTTTCTTGGCTTCAGCTTCGAAATCTTTGTTGAAAGAGGCAACAAGCGCTGATTTGACGGCATCGAGAATGACTTCGACGGGAATATTTCGTTCGCTGGCGATTTGGTTTAGGGCGGCGGCAAATTCGGTTCGGGCAATAAGATTTTGGGTGTTGTTCATGTTATTTATATTTGATAAAGAAAAAGGCGGTATCATGACCGCCCTAATTCATTCACTTAACCGAGTGTGATTATATCATAAGCTGGGGTGGGGGCGGGGCCAGGAATTTGACGCCGCGGGCGGCGAGAAAACGAAAGGTATAGAGGATCAAAAGGACGACGACGTAGGGAATCAGGCCGAAATAACCTTTTCGTAAGCCCGCATGAATCATGACAAAAACGTAGAGAGGGTGGATAAGTTTGTGAAGCAAAAACCAGTTTCTTTTGAGGAGATGGGTGGAGAAATCATTGCTGGTTAGGAAAAGGATTGTCATGAGAACAAGGGCCCAAAAACCCCAGAATTGGAAACCTTTCGGGCCGGAAGCAAGTCCAAATTGAAGGATGGTGAACAGAGAAGTACCGGGGAAAAGCTGGGAAGCAACGTGGCCGAAAGCGGCAAAAGCGCTGGCCTGACCGGTTTCCCGCCGAACGGCAAGGAGAACCTTCCCGATATTTATCGTTGGAAAGAGTTGGGCAGCCGGTTTGGTGAAGATGACGAGGGTGAGGAGGTAGAGACTCAGACGTCCAAGAGTGGGGGTGCGGTGAAGAAGGGCGAGGACGATGGAGAGAACGAGACTGCCCCAAAAGATGGTTAATTTTATGGCTTTAAGCGGCATCGAGTTCTTTGAGTAGTTCTTTTTGTTCCCGGCTTAGTTTGGTCGGTACTTTTATGATAAACCGAATGTAAAGGTCGCCGCGACGGGTAGAGTTCAGATGGTGAATGCCTTTACCGGTGAGACGGATCAGGTCATTTGGTTGGGTTCCGGCTTTGATCTTCAACTTCAAATCGCCGTCGAGGGTCGGCACAACGGCATCGCCACCGAGGGCGGCATTCGAAAAAGAAATTTCATGGTCGACGATGACATCAACCCCCTCGCGTTTGAAAAGTTTGTGCGGACTGACCGAGACGGTGACGTCGAAGTCCTGATAACGGATTCGGGTGCCTTCGCCGGCGCCGGCGGGAATCTTGAGCGAGTATTGCTTCCCCTGATGAACAATATTTTTGGTGATGCCGTTGACGGCATCGAGAAAATCGATCTTCAGCTGATACTGGGTTTTTCGAGGTGCCTGACGGGAGGGTGAGGCCCCGCCGAAAAAACTTTCAAAGATGTCGAAGGGGTCCGAGGCGCCGCCAAAAATATCCTCAAAGCCGCCGCCGCTCCGGTTGGTGTAGGTGTAGCTGAAGGGTCCCTGGCCACCAAACGGGTTCCAACCTTGGCCCCCTGCCGGACCGCCGGAGACGCCGGCATGACCAAACTCGTCATACTTTTTCCTCTTTTGCTCATTTCCCAGAACTTCATAAGCGGCGTTGATCTCTTTGAATTTCTCGGTAGTGCCGGCCTCTTTGTTCCGGTCGGGGTGATACTGGAGTGCCATCTTCCGGTAGGCCGACTTTATCTCAGCCTCAGATGCTCCCTTCGCGACTCCCAAAACTTCGTAGTAATCTCTCGACGTGGCCATAGTTTTCCAATTCTATCAAACTTTAGGCTCGAGTGCTAAGATAGGATTCTGGTACCCACATTATCCCCGAAGGAGGCCGACGTGAATAAGAATAGTTGGGAAAGAGAAGGGAAGGTGGCGCTTCTAGCGGTGCTTATCTTCCACCTGATTCCTCTACCGCATCCGTTGGACATCATCAAGTGGGGGGCAATCAGCGCATTCCTCGGCGCGGGCAGTGTCGCGTTTGCCCGAAGCGGGCGCTGGAAATGGTTCGCCCTGAGCTTGGCGATACTGATGGGACAGCTGCTGTACATGGGGTTCGCCTCAATACGGTAGCCAAGGGCTCCGCAACTGCGGGGCCCTTTTCATGATTGGAGTAAAATACGGCCATGGCTGAAAAATACGCCCCACTCCTACCGGAAGTGTTACCTGAAAACAAGATCTGTTGCGGCCGAAGTTGCGCAAACTGTGTTTATTTTCCCCGTCATGAAGAAGGCAATAAGAAGGTCGATTGGAATTTTCTGGCATTTGCCTCTTTGGTCAAGGATGCCACATACGAGCTCTATCAACAGACGCTTTATGGAGAACCGGGGGAACTGGGGAGACTCTATCTGACCTTTGGCCTTGATGAGGAGGGGGCGTTGGCGGGAGTACCTGGTTGCCTGCCGCAAGTTTGAGGTCAAACCGATAGAGGCTCCAAGGGGCTTCGGTTTTAATTATTCAACACCGTGCCTTCCTCAGCCGTACCCTTGTCATCTTTTCTAATGATTTTCTCGGCATGGCTGCGGCGGAGGGCGTAGTTAAAACTTGTGGCAAACAGACAGATGATGGTTTCCAGGAAAAGACGGGCTACGATTTAAAAGGCAGCGACGGCGGTTTTTATCATTGCTTTTATTGGGGCTTATATCCGGTTGGAATTAAGGCTGTATTTGTGATTTCGGCAAAAAAGACGCGTCGGTCTTGCAGGGATCTCAAATAGCATTGACGAAACAACTGCTTTTTGTCTTCGTCGGGAGAGAGATAGGCAAGAATACGTAGAACCCGCCGGTTGGCGGCGACCTCGTCAAGGTCGGTTTCATAGTCATCTTTTATTTGGATCCCTCTCACCTTTAACATTTCGACATATCGCTTCGACCAGGCGTGTGATCTCATAATCGTCCCCGCGATTAGCATAGTGTGGGCATGGTTCAGCTCCTCGGCGATCGACCAAACGACGGATTCAAATGGCGTTAGTTGGCATGAGTAACTTTCGTCGTCGGGTTTGGGATCATAGAGGCCGAGCAGATCCATTTTGGCTCTTTCCTCTTCCAGATTAGCCTTGAATCGCGCGATTACCTCAAGAGCAACCTCATGCGAGCGGTTCAGTATCACGACCATTTTGGTGTAAACGCCATCCGGGTGGTATGGAATACACACCGCGCTGTAGGTTGTGTCAACGTCCGGTAATTTGTAATGGTCACCAAAAGTGATGGTGATCTTTTTGGCCTGCTCCTGGGTGATGCCAATAAAGGTGGCAATTCCGACTGTCAGTTCGACCAGATCTGCTTTGGTCAGTCCGGCCCACTCGGCAGATCCCCGCCATTTGAAATGAATGTTCTTCTTGAGAACTTTGGCAGTTTTTTCGACACAACCAAAATCGGTTATAGGAAGTCTGGCGATGGAGTTTTCGACTCTGGCTGACATGGCCGGATTATATCAAACTATATTAGTTGCTAAATCTACTTATGATGACTATCTGGAATTTCGGAGGGAAATGGCGGGCGGCTAAGGGTCTTCGAGGGTGCAGTATTTGAAATCGGGGCAACCCAAGCAGATCCGGTCGGGGCGGTTGTGAACCGGAATAACTTCCGCGCCGGCAAGAATCGAAAGAACGAGAAATTCGTTGGCGTCGCGAATTCCCCTGGGCACATAGGCAGGTATCGCATCCGGTTGTCCGGCCTGGACTTGTGCCAGAACATCAAGAAGATGGTGTTCCCTGACTCGAACGGCTTTTGGTCTTTCTGTCATAGTTACTCGACAACCTCACCCTCTTCAGCAGATTTTTCAGCTGGTTTCTCCTCGGACTTCTCTTCGGAAGCGCCTTCTTTCTTCTCCGCTTCGGCGGCGGCTTTGTAAAGGGCTTCACCGTGTTTTTGGGCGATGTCAGAAGCTTTTTTGAACGCCTCATTGAGAGAGTCAAGGGTGGCGGTGTCTTTTTTCGCCTCATCCTCGAGATCTTTGAGGGCGGCTTCAATCTCCTCTTTGGCCTTTGCCTCGAACTTGTCACCGGCGTCCTTTAGGACTTTCCTCGTAGTGAAGATGAAAGTTTCGGCTTCGTTTCTTTTGTCCGCGAATTCTTTCTTGCGCTTGTCCTCTTCCGCGTTCTTCTCCGCTTCGGCTTTCATCCGCTCGACCTCCTCATCGGAGATGTTGGTCGTGTTTTGAATGGTAATATGCTGCTGCCTGCCTGTTCCCTTGTCTTTGGCGGAAACCTTCAGAATACCGTTGGCGTCGAGGTCAAAACTGACCTCGATCTGAGGAATGCCGCGGGGAGCAGGGGCGATGCCGTCAAGAACGAAACGACCTAACGGTTTGTTGTCGTTGGCCATCGGACGCTCTCCCTGAAGAATATGAATCTCGACCTGTGGCTGACTGTCACTGGCGGTAGAGAAGACCTGAGACTTGGTTGTCGGGATGGTGGTGTTTCTCTCGATCAGAGGAGTCATGACGCCACCCATGGTTTCGACTCCGAGGGTCAGGGGGGTGACATCGAGAAGGAGAATATCCTTGACATCACCGGCAAGAACACCACCCTGGATGGCAGCACCTAGGGCAACCGCCTCGTCCGGGTTAACACTCTTGTTTGGTTCCTTGCCAAAGAATTCTTTGACCGCGGCCTGAACAGCCGGCATTCTGGTCATACCGCCGACGAGAATGACTTCTTTGATATTTTTGGTGCTCATCTTGGCATCTTTGAGGGCGAGCTCGCAGGGCTTGATGGTTTTTTTGATGAGATCGTCGACCAATTCTTCGAGTTTGGCACGGGTCAGCTTCATGGTGAGATGAAGCGGCTGGCTCTCTTTGCCTTGAGTGATGAAGGGCTGATTGATCTCGGTTTCAGTCGCTGAGGAGAGCTCGATCTTTGCTTTTTCGGCCGCGTCTTTGATGCGCTGAAGGGCCTGTTTATCGGAGGCAAGGTCGACGCCGTTCTCTTTTTTGAATTCGGAGAGGACCCATTCCATGATGCGGTGATCAAAGTCATCGCCACCGAGGAAGGTGTCGCCGTTGGTGGCCTTGACTTCAAAGACGCCATCGCCGAGCTCGAGAACGGAAACGTCGAAGGTACCGCCGCCGAGGTCGTAGACGACGATGGTTTCGTTCTTGCCTTTGTCAAGACCATAAGCGAGAGAGGCGGCGGTTGGCTCGTTGATGATTCTTTTGACATCCAGCCCGGCGATCTCGCCGGCCTGCTTGGTCGCCTGGCGCTGAGAGTCGTCAAAATAGGCGGGAACGGTAATAACGGCTTCGGTAACCTTCTGACCGAGGTAGGCCTCGGCGTCGGCCTTGGCTTTCTGGAGGATCTTGGCGGAGATTTCCTGGGGGGTGTAAACCTTGTCACCGACCTTGACATCGGCCAGGCCGTCCTTGCCCTTGACGACTTCAAAGGGAACGTGCTTGGTCACTTTTTTGACCTGCTCGCTGTCGTACCTTTGACCCATGAGGCGTTTGATACTATTGATGGTATTCTTGGGATTTAATACCATCTGGCGTTTGGCCACATCACCGACCAGACCCTTGACGGGTTCAACGATAGACGGAAAGATATTTCTGCCTTCGGCGGTCGGAATAATTTTGGCTTTGCCGCCTTCCATAACTGCGACGGCGCTAAAAGTAGTGCCGAGGTCGATACCAATGATTTTACCCATATGTTTTATATTACTTAATTTAATAATACTTAATTAAGGTTTCACCTCGTTATTTGTATTATCCCGCTTGGCGGGATCTTCGTTGGCAACTCCGTTGCCAACTTCGACTTTCGCGGGACGGAGAACCTTATCATACAAACGATAGCCGAGAGCAAGAGTTTTGACAACCTTGTCTTTCTCGCCGGCGACGACTTCGGCACAGTCCATAGTGGCGGGGTCAAAGTCAGCGTTGTCAGATTCGATGACCGAGATGCCTTCACCCGAGAGGACAAGGTGAAATTGTTTGATGACATGACCAAGGCCGGTGTCGTTGAGATGGCTTTGAGCCCGCTCGAGGTCGTCAAGGATAGGAATAATTTTTTCGAGAAGGGTCTCGTTGGCAAATTTGATAAAAACACTTTTTTGGCTGGCGTGGCGTTTCTCCTGATTCTGATAGTCAGCCAGAGCCCGCTTGAACTTATCGTCGAGGGCGGTGAGCTGCTCCTTCAAAACCTCCATCTCTCGTGGTTTGGTTGTTTTGGTCATATCTACCAGGTTTCAGCAATTTGATTGACGAGATTGGCGACGTAGCGCACGAGAGGAATATTGTGGTCGTAGGCCTGACGGCAGGGACCGATGATGCCGAGCTGTCCCCGCCTATCGCCGATCTGGACATCAGCAAAGAGACAGCCGACGGGTTCGAAAATAATATCGACGCCCAAGTCCCGGCCGATGAGCAGATGGATCGGTTGGGCGCCGAGGGCGCGGCCAAAAATTTCCATTAGGCGGTTGCTGTGATCAAGCATGTCAAAAATTTCGCGGGTCAGGTCGATATTGAAAAATTCACGGGCCAGAAGCAGGTTGGCGTAGCCGGAATGGTAAGTGCGGTCCTTATCGAGGGTGGCAAATGACAACGACTTGGTCCGGTCTGCCAGAACGCGGACGGACTCACGAAGAAGGGCGTCGGGGTTGCTCCTATAATCCCAGACGTTTTCCTTGACGGCCACCTGTTCGGCGACGGAAAGATCACGCTCCTTCATCAGTTCGTTGACGTAAAACTTGATGGCGACGCTGGTGGGAACACGTCCGGCGGAAGCGTGGGGTTGGGCAAGAAAGCCTTTTTCCTCCAAAGCGGCCATTTCATTTCGCAGGGTCGCCGGAGAGACACCAAGACGATATTTGTTTTCGAGAGTGACACTACCGACCGGTTCGGCAGAGCTGGTGTACTCTTCGACGATCGCCTTGATAATGGCAGTTTGCCGGGAAGATAAGTCCATAGTTAGCAGAAGAATAGCACGAGTGATAATGAGTGTCAATATTACCTATGGTAAAGTGAATAATGGATGGGAAATCGTTTTAAATTGCGGCAGTTCTTGCCGCTCATCATCGGACTGATCGGAATCATCTCCATCGTGGTGGTGATCCCGGCGGCGGTGAGATATGTGGGGCGGGCGGCAGGAGTAAAAGCGAATCTGGTGGTCGACTACGATGGAGTCCTTGGACAGATGCCGACTCCCTGGCGCAATCTGGCCCAAGGGGGAGAAGAACCCAAGGCGATGCTGGGCGACGTCATCCTCGAGGTGAAGGCGTTAAAGCCGGAATATATTCGCCTCGACCATATCTATGATGCATTTAATGTAGTGACGAAAGAAGGCGGACAGTTGAAATACAACTGGTCGGGGCTGGACGTGGCCGTGGATCAAATCATTGCCACCGGGGCAAAGCCGATGCTGGCACTGTCCTATATGCCGGTGGCGATAAGCAAAACGGGTAGCATCATTGACCAGCCGGCAGACTGGAATGATTGGGGAAGTGTCGTTGCGGAGACGGTTGAACATTACAGCGGCAAAAACAACAAGAATCTGACCGGAGTAATTTATGAGGTCTGGAACGAGCCGGACCTTTTTGGCAGCTACAAAACTTATGGCGACAAAAACTACCTGACAATGTACCAGGTTTCTGCCCGAGCGGCGGCACGAGTGAGTAACGTCAATTCGTTTGAAATTGGCGGGGCGGCAGTGACGGCACTCTACCAGAACTGGCTGGAAAGATTGATCAAGTTTGTCGACGCCAACAACTTGCGGCTGGATTTTATGAGTTGGCACCGGTATTCGACGGACATCGAACGCTTTGAGAAAGACGCCAATACCGCCCGAGGGTGGGCGGCCAGGATTCCGGCACTGATCAATTTGAAGTTTTATGTCACCGAGTGGGGGCATGATAGCGCCAACGAAGCCGGTTATGACACGAAGTTCGGGGCGATTCATACCTTGGCGGCGTCGCGGGTGATGATGGCAAAAATCCAGCGGGCGTTTGTGTTTGAAATCAAGGACGGACCTGGCAACGAAAAGTTCTGGGGTAGGTGGGGTATCCTGACCCACGAAAAGTTCGGCGTGCCGGAGAAAAAACCGCGCTACCAGGCGCTCTTGTTCCTCAACACTCTCGGGCCATTCCGAATCAGTCTGGCCGGGGAGGGTAGCTGGGTCAAAGGCATCGCCTCGACGGACAATAATGGCAATATCAGCCTGATGGTGGTCAATTACGATGCGGCGGGAACGCACTCGGAGGCAGTGTCGATTTTCTTTGATAACTTGCCAAAGGGAAATTTCCGCTACCAAAGACGGAACTTCTTGGGAAGCGCCATCGCTGCGGTCCAGGTCGCCACTACAGCCGCAAGCTGGAAAACGACCGAGTTTTTCGCGCCAAATAGCGCGGCAATGATTACCCTCGACTTTTAGTCGCCTTGACCAGCCTGACCCCGCTGGCATACGCGGGATCTACGCTACGCTTCGAACCGCCGCGAGAAAGGCCTCCTGGGGCAGGGCGACCTTGCCCATCATCTTCATCCTGGCCTTGCCCTTTTTCTGTTTCTCGAGCAATTTCCGGTTCCGACTCATGTCTCCACCATGGAGCTTGGCTTCGACGTCTTTTCTGAATGACTTGATGTCTTCGCGGGCGATGATCTCTCCTCCGATAGTCACCTGGATGGGGATCTCAAACTGCTGGCGAGGAATGGCTTCCTTCAACTTCTTGGCGAGGGCAAGGGCGCGGGGGCGGGCCTGACTTCGCAGGCAGACCAGGGCGAGGGGCGGGGCTTCTTCGTGATTGAGGAGTACCGAAAGCTTGACTAGGTCGGCATCCTGCCAGCCGATTGGTTCGTAGTTAACGGAAGCAAAACCAGAAGAGGCGCTCTTCAGGCGGTCGTGGAGAGAGGTGATGACCTCGATCATAGGCATGCGGTAGCGCAGTTCGACAAGTTGGTCAAGATAAACCATATCAAGCAGTTGACCGCGGAGCTCCTGACAGACATCGAGAACCGGACCGAGATAGTTTGGGGTGACCACAACCTCGAGTTTGGCAATGGGTTCGCGGGTGATCTGGATCAGAGCCGGGTCGGGAAAATCATTCGGGGTGGTGAAGGAAACTTCTTCGCCGGTGCGAAGAACCGCCTGATACTCGACGCTAGGAGAAGTGGTGATGACCGGCAGATCAAACTCACGCTCGAGCCGCTCGCTGATAACCTCGGCGTGGAGAAGACCAAGGAAGCCGACGCGGACTCCCTGGCCAAGAACGATCGACTTGATCGCCTTGGTTTCGAGAGCGGAGTCATTGAGTTTCAACTTCCCCAGGGCGTCGACCAGATCCTGATAGGCGGCGTTGTCGATGGGAAAAACATCAAAATAGACGTTGGGACGGACGACCCGGAAACCGGGAAGGGCGCTAACCAACTCGTTCCCACCCGTGATGGTGTCGCCAACTTTGACAGAGCGGATGTCCTTAAGTCCGGTGACCAGATAGCCAACGGAGCCACTGCCCAACTGCTGTTGACTGACCCTACCCGGATTGAGATTGCCAATCTCGGTGGGGGTAAAAGTTTCCTGACTACTGACAAATTTGAGCGACTCCTTGGCTTTGATCGAGCCGGCGAAAAGTCGAACAAAGGCGATCACCCCGAGGTGAGTGTTGAAGGTAGAATTAAAGATGAGGGCGCGAAGTTTGTTGTCCTGGACCGGTTTTGGAGCGGGGACTTTTTTGATTACCTCCCGGAGCAGGTCCTCGACTCCCTGGCCGGTCTTGGCGGAGATGAGAAGTGGTTCGTCGTTGGTACCAAGCAGCTGCTTGACCTGACGGGTGGCAGCGGTAACATCGGCAAGCTGGGCATCGATCTTATTTATGACAGGGACCACTGTCAGGCCGAGATTGGCGGCGAGATGATAGTTGGCGACGGTTTGGGCCTGAACACCTTTGGTGCCATCGATCAGGAGAATGGCGCCCTCACAGGCCTGAAGGGCGCGTTCAACTTCGTAATTAAAATCAACGTGTCCCGGAGTGTCAATGAGATTCAGCTGGTATTCAGTTTCACCCCCGAAGAATCCATTCTGGCCACCTCGGGGGTGAGTAGGGACGGAGTACCGCATGGTCACCGGGGCCATTTTGATGGTAATACCCCGCTCCCTCTCGATCGGATTGCTATCGAGAAGCTGTTCCTGCATTTCCCGTTTGGTCACGGTCTTGGTAAGCTCCAAGAGACGATCGGCCAAGGTGGACTTGCCGGCATCGATGTGGGCGATGATAGAAAAGTTTCTGATACGGTCCATGTTGTTAGCTGCCGATGGGGGGTTCGATCACTTCTTCAGACTCTCCCAAGATTCTGCGCCAGTTACCGAGTTTCTTGATAAGGGCGGCCACATCAGCTAGTTCTTCAATTTTGAGTATTTTACAGAAAATCAGGTAAACAAGGAAGCCGACGGCGCTAACGATGAGAGTAAGGCCGATCAAGGGGAGAGTGCGGGTGGTATCGAACACGTATTGGTCCAAGAGGCGCAGCGGTCCCCAAAGGGCGAGGGCGGTGGCGGCGCTGGCAATCAACATTTTGAGCAGGCGCCAGGCGATGTGAATCGGACCGATACGGCGATGGAGAAGGAGATAAAGCAAAATAAAATCTAGGTAGTTGCTGGCGGTCATCGCGGCGGTGATGCCCAGCACGCCGTAGCTCCCTTGTTTGCCAAAGATCGAGGCAGAAATAGTAAAAATGACCATAGTGATGGCGCCAACATAGAGAGGGCGGCGGGTATCCTTCAGAGCATGAAAGCCTCGGGTAAGAACTTGTGTCACCGCGAGGGGAGCGATCGAAAGAGAAAGAAGGGCAAGAGCGTGGGCAGTCAAGAGGGTGGCGTCCCAAGGAAAGGAACGGGCTCCGAAAGCGAGGCGGACCAAAGGAATGCGGAGCACCAAGACCAAGACACTGGCGGGGAGGGCAAAGAAGAAGATCTGCGTCAGAGATCTGCCGAGGGTCTGCTTGAATTTGGAGAGGTCGCTATTGCCGGCTTCGTCAGAGAGGGTCGGAAAGGAGGCTTGGGAGAGCGAAACGCCAAAGAGGGTGACCGGCAGAGAATAGAGCTGGCGGGCGAAAGAAAAAATCGAGAGAGAGCCGGCGGCAAGAAGGGAGGTCAGGTTGACGGCGACCCAGCGCTCGATCTGGTCAAGGCCGAGCGCCAAGGCCCGGGGCGGCATCAGGCGCAGCATAGTGACGACACCGGGATACTTCGGCCGGAAAATAAGTCTGGGGGAAAAACCGAGGTGTTTCACCAGAGGAATCTGGACAATGACGTGAAGGAAGGCACCGAAGACCACACCCAAACCAGCGGAGTAGATACCAAGAGAGGGTGAGAAAAAATAAATACCGAGGATAGTGCCCAGGTTGTAAAGAAGCGGAGCGACGGCGGGGATGAGAAAGCGCCGATGGGCCTGAAGTATCCCGGTCAGGAAAGCCGAAAGGGTAAAAAGGAGCTGGGCCAAAGACATGATCCGAATGAGGTTGGCCATCAGGTCCAGCTTCTCCGGAGAATAATGGGCCATTAGTCCGGCGACGGGGCGGGCAAAAATGATGAGAAATATCGTCAGGAAAGCGAGAAGCGAACCAATGGTGGTCAGGGCGGCATTGGAGAGATAGCGGGCCTGCTCCTTGCTTCTGCCCAGGTGCTCCTGAAAAACCGGGATAAAGGCGGCCGAGACGGCACCGACGACCAGGAGTTGAAAGATAGTGTCCGGTAGGACAAAGGCGGCGAAGTAAACGTCGAGGTCCCCCTCCAAGCCGCCGAAGAAACGGCTGGCCAGCAGATGGTTCCTGGCAAGTCCCAGTATGGCAGAGGCGAGATAGGAGGCGGAGATGACAAAGGCGGCGGAGAGAATACTCTTGTGTTCGGATTGAAGGAATTTTTTGCCTCGGTTGATAAAGGATTGGACCATAAAAAAATATTTTGGTTAGCGCGAGTTTATTTTATGGTAAAATTACGGCTATGCCAATCATCAAATCCGCAATCAAAAAACTGCGTGCCGATAAAAAGAGACAGCAGGTGAACAAAGCCATCAGGAGCAAGGCAATTAACTTGATCTCCATTTTTCGCAAAGAAAAAAAGTCTGGGGGACTAGCAGCTGTTTTTTCCGCGATCGACCGGGCGGCAAAAAAAAGAGTCTTCCACCCAAAGAAGGCCGACCGCCTGAAGAGCCGCCTGGTTAAACTCTTGGGAAAATAATCGCGTTTAGCCGGACTTCACGATATACTGATTTCGGATGCCTGCCGCGAAGTTAGGAAGGATCAACTTACTCCCGAAGGACTCGTTTGAGTTCTCTGTCTTGGGAAAAATCTTAAAATGGTCACTGACGTCCGGTCGGGTGTTGGTGGTGCTTACCGAGTTTGTGGTGATTCTCGCCTTTGGTTCGCGTTTTTACTTTGACAAAAAGTTGAACGACTTGAACGAGGTGATTGATCAGCAACAGGCGGTGGTGGACAGCTACGCCGATGTCGAGAAAAGAATGCGCGATATCCTGGCGCGTCAAGCGATCGTGGAGAAATATTTGAATAATAACTTGGCCCTTGGTAATGCCATCGGTCTGATAAGCAGAATAACGCCCGCTGACATCAGCTTTAACCAGATTACGATTGATGAAATGGGTTTTTCTCTGGCGGGATCATCCGGATCTGAAGGCGGACTGGCGAGTCTCCTTCTCGGGGTAAATAATATCCCAAACGTTGGGGGGGTAAATGTGGGAGGTATCTATTTTGACCAGAGACAAGGGGTGATAAATTTCAGAATCAACGTTACGATGAATAGAACAAAAACATGAACGCCCCGTGGAGAAACGACAGAATCAAGCAGGTTTATGGACGGCCGGAGATAAAAGCATCCCTTGAGATCATCATGTCAATTTTTGCAGTCACCGGCTTGCTCACGCTGGCGATCAGACCGACTCTAGCGACGGTGGCGACACTACAAAAAAAGATTGAGGACCAGAGCGTAGTTGACAGAAAATTAAATACGAAAATAGCTCAACTGGCCAAGGCAAATACTGACTTGGGGACCTACGCGGACAGAGTCCCCGATTACCTTGCGGCGGTGACAGATACGCATGACGAATCGGGTTTGGCCAAGAGAATAGAGCTCCTGGCTCGGGAAAATAACGTCACGATCAACGGCCTTTCTCTAAACGCGGTGCCCTTGATCGGCGAGCAAATTAATTTATCCGGTAAGGAAGGCGGAGCCGGGGTGCCGGAGACGGAGACTGGAGGAAAAGTTGCTTCATTCGTAGTTAATTTTGATGTTTCCGGAAGTCAAGCAGCCGTATTTGCTTTTCTATCCGAATTGGAAAACACGGACAGGGTCGTCTTGATATCAGTTGTTGATTTCAAAAAGGAGGAGATCAAATCGGTCGGAACCAAGCAAGGGATAAGTAGTCTGCGGGCAATCGGCAAGGCGAATGTATATTACATACTAGGGGAACAGGGCCAATGAAACTAAAAAGAGCAAGAAGTAGTTACGTCCTATTGGTTGGAATGATGAGTCTGATGGTAGTTGGTTCTTGGTTGGCCTACCAAATTTATTCGTCACTGACCAAAACTCAGATCACCCAAAAACAGCAGGCGGCGATTGTGCCGCTTGACGGAACAATTTCTATGACTGACCTGGACAACCTGCGATCAAGAAGGAAGTTTACGGGCGCTGATTTCTCTGCCATAGTATTAAATATAGCCGCCACTCCAGGTGCAACAGATTCCGGGGGTGCTTCTTCCGGACTGACACAATAAAGACTAATGAAAAACAACCTTTTTACCAAAAGAATTCCAACGATATTGGGTCTACTGATACTGATCGGCGGCCTTATCGCCGGAATAGTACTGGTAAGCCAGCAACAAAATCTGGGTATCAGGGCCGGTCCGACCGCGACACCAAAAGATGTCAAGATCAGCAACCGGAGCAATAACGGTTTTACTGTGAGCTGGACGAGCGATGTGGCGGTCACGGGCTATCTAAAGTACTCTGATAATCCAACGAATTTGACATTGCCCGCCGGTGATCAGCGCGACCAGATCGCTGGGAGTACGAACCAGTACACGACTCATTATGTGGATGTGACCGGGCTTTCGGCGGACAAGACCTACTACTTTGAAATAGGTTCCGGGTCACAAACATATAATGACAACAGCAAACCATATCAGATCAGAACCGCACCAACGGCGGCAGCCCCGGCAGAGGACGTCATCAGCGGAAAAATAGTCACCGCCACGGGAACGGCCAGTTCGGGAACGATAGTCTACGCCGAAATTACCGGAGGCGAGACCCTCTCGGCTTTGACCAAAACAGACGGCACCTGGAGAATCGCCCTTTCTAATGTCCGAAATAAAAACGGCGACTATGTAGCCTATGACAAACAACAAGAGACGGTCACCATTTTTGTCCAGGCGGGAATAGCCGGAACAGCCACTGCAATTACCAGCACCGCGAATGCAAACCCGGTACCGGAAATAACACTGGGAAAGACTCACAACTTCGCTACGGGCGAGATATCGCCGGTAATTACCGACCTAACGTCCGGCACGGGTGGAGGGGCGGGATTTGCCACGCTGACAAATCTAAACCAGGCGCCGGAGGCGACTTTTTCGGTAAAACTACTTAACCCGGCTGCCGAAGGCGATAGACTGGCGACGCAAACTCCGGAGTTTTTGGGAACGGCACCGACGGCGACGACAATAAAGCTGACTCTCGACACGACCGGCCAGACGGGACTTTCGACGGCGTCGGCAACCGGAAACTGGTCCTGGTCACCGCCAATAAAACTGTCGTTGGGCAGCCATTCGATTGAGGTTTTCTTCGAGGAGGCAGGGGTGGATCAGAGTTTTAGGCGCGGTTTTACGATCTTATCTGCCGCAGAAGCAGCAGCGGGAGGACTACCCGCCTTTACGGCGACACCATCGGCGACACCGACAGTAACGGCGACACCATCGGCGACACCGACACCGGCCGATTTGGCTCCAGCTGGTGTATTGACTCCGACGTACACATTGCTTATATTGGGTATAGGCCTGTTCGTTTCAGGTATCATTTGGAGACGTAGGATATTAACTGAAATAAACGATTAGTGGTAAACCTGCCACATGAACAACGATACTAACCAACCGAAAGACGACACCGCTGCTCAGGGCCTGGGTTTACCACCGATTCCCGTCGGCGCTCCATCGGCGCCACCCCCCCCTCCGAGTCCGGCCACTCCGGAACCATTGACCGAGACCAGTGCACCGGGTTTGCCTCCGATCGAGTTGAAACCGACTGAGCCAATGTCCGGCGGCCTGCCGCCGATGGAGCCAACGGCCCCACCAGTGAGCGAACCGCCAAAGATGGGTGGAGAAAAGCCAAAAACAGATAAACCAAAAAAGAAAGTAAGCAAGAAGGTGATGATAACCTCGGCCATCTTGACAGTTTTTGTAGCGGTCTTGGGGGTGCTCGCTTATCAACTGCCCCAGTTCAGAGGAGAGCAGAGAAGCAGGGCCGCGTTGTCTTGCCCCGGGGGAACTTGCCCTGACGGCTGGTCTTACGGCCCGGATCTCAATTCTCCACAAGCAACTTGTGCGATTAGAGCCCAAGAAGCTTGCGCCGGTCACCAAGGTTCGAGTTCTTCGAGTTCGAGTTCTTCGAGTAGTTCATCATCCAGTAGCGGGGGCGGGGCGCCGAACTGTGATGGCAATCTTTCTCACTCATACTGTAAAAATCGGTGTGCACCCGGCCCTTGCGCCGCTCCGGATGGTACCCAGGGAGTTTGTACGGTGATAACCCAGCCTAACCACTGCGGTTGGAACTTCGCCCAGATCTGCTCACCGGGATCGTGTGACAACCAAGGAGGAGGAATCTGGAAGAAGTGTTATGACGGTAGTACGGGTCAGACCCCTGCGGGAACGAGATATAAGTCAGAGTGTTACTCGAGCAGTTTGTGTTCAACGGCCACTTCATGTACTGGCGCGCCAACGGCGACGGCAACAGCCGCGCCAACAGCGACGGTGGCACCGACGGCGACGGTGGCACCTCTACCGGCGTGCTCGACGATTGGTACAGACTGTCAGTCTTACGCAGGAACGGGTCGAACACAATGTGTGAGTAATAGTAGTATCCAGTATTGTAAGGCGGCAAGCACGGGTGGTGTGGAAGCTTGTACCGGAAACACAACTGGTGCCGGGGGCACATGTTCGGCTCCGATGACCGGGTGTGGAACCAGCTTCGATGAGGAGCCGGCGGCAAACTGCGGAATTTCTTCTGTCTGTTGTGTTCCAAAACCCTGCGGAACGGGACTATCCTGTGTCCAGACAGGTGTCACCCAGCCCACTGGTTCCAGTCGGTGTCGAAACGGCTCGACCAATAATTGGTGTTGTCCGAGTGGAAAAACGATTGTGAACGGAGCTTGTGTGACCGGAGTTACGAATGGATGTACTTATAGTAAGCCAAATTGCGTGTCGACATCAGAATCTCTCTGTCTTGGCCATAGCGGTATTTGGTTGGGGAATTTGTCAGGCGTTAGCTGTACGACCTCTTCTGGGACAGCCAAATGCTGTCTGCCTGCAGGCGTCTCGATTACCCCCACCCCGGCTCCAGGAACGGCGGGCACGTGTTCGACCACGAGTGGATACTGCGCCAGCAAAGCCAATGGAACAAAACTCGACAGTGCGGGCAAGCCAACGACATCATCCAGCTACTATTGCATGTGTACTCAGAGATTGAATGGCTCATGTTACTGCGCGCCGGCACCGGGGGTAACAGTTGCTCCGACCTCGGCTCCGACCCCAGTCAGTGGTAGTTGTGCACATGCGAGCCAATCATGTAACTCAACGTCGTGTTGTAGTGGCGAAAACTTATATTGTCAGGGGACAACCGGGAACAGGGTCTGTCAACAGGATGACGGTAGTGGTAGAAACTGCGGAGCCGGTGGGGTCTGTGGCGGAACTCAAGGATTTAGAGGTCACAAATGTTCGAGCCTAACAAGCAAGGGTGATTGTGTTAGTAACGGTCAGACTTTTAATACCTGGCAAGCGGCCAGGGACTATTCGGCATCTGGTGGCTGTGGCCAGGTCGACGAGATCTGTGTTGGCGGCACTCGACCGGGTACGCTTTGTGGAAACTTTGAAATCATAAACACCTCATGTGGCGGGAGCTCGTCCTCAAGTTCGAGTAGTTCGTCAAGTTCGTCTTCGAGTAGTGGCCTAGCGCTCGCCTGCGTGAACACCAGAATATTCATTAACGGCAGTACGACAGTGGCCACCCAGGCGCAGATGAATGCTCTTAAGATCGGTGACACGATCAGGATGGTGGTTGTGGGCAACTCTCCAACCATTACCGGGGGCAAGTTCATCGTCAAGATCAACGGGTCTGATGTTTCTGCAGGTGGCTTCCAGGTGACAACCAACTTAACTCCTATCAGGACGGACAGGGTCCGCGAGTTCTATTATGATTACCCAATCAGTCGGGCAGGTGCGTATGCAATTGGGGGTTATGTCATCTCGGTGGCCCCGACCGCGACGGCAACTTTGTTCCCGACGGCAGTTCCAGGGACGGGGGTTTGTCCGTCGGGATATTCTTGCGCTCCCTCATCTTCGGGTTTTTCCTGCGCCCAAGGCTACCACAGTGACAGCACGACAACTCCTCCCGGAGCCTGCGGAACGTTCCAGGAGTGCTTCACCTGCCTCGCCGACGTGGTCGATATTGGTGGGGGCAGTGATGTCGCGGGAGCGAGTAGCGACAGATCGCCTCTGGATATGCTGAAGGGCGCATTGTTAAATACCTACAAAGGAATCTTTAAGTCACTTAACTAATGAAAGACAAAAGAAAGAAAATACTAGCGATCGTCCTTATTGCCCTAGTTCTCCTGCTGGGAGCGGCGGCGGTATTCGTCACACTTCAGCTACAAAAGGCGGAGGTTCCTACTGCTCCGGTGAGTCAACCCCGAGCGGCAGAGTGGCTAGGTGGAGGAAACTGTAATGTCAGCTTTACGGTCGCGGCAGTCACCCCGGTCTGTAGGGCAACTTGTACCGGTACGGCGACGGTAGGCAACTTCAAGTGTCAGGGTGGAATGTGGAGGAACAAGGACTGTGCGACAACCGACGACAGTGTTTGTGCCTGTCCTTCATCATCCTCGTCAAGTAGTTCAAGTAGTTCGTCGTCCTCATCTTCAAGTTCCTCAGGTTCAGGTGGTGGTGGGTGTACGCCGGTCGCCGGCGGCTGGTCAGACTGGGGAGATTGCAGTGCGGCCTGTGACGGCGGAACTCAATCCAGAAGTTGCAACAGTCCCGCACCTTCCTGTGGCGGCACAAACTGT
>MFAI01000009.1:0-18656 GCA_001774555.1 Candidatus Collierbacteria bacterium RIFCSPLOWO2_01_FULL_50_23 | reverse complement strand
AAACTGTTCCGGATCAACATCTCAAGCCTGCAACACTGAGGCGTGTTCCACTTGCACTGCCGTTGCCGGCGGCTGGTCAGACTGGGGCACCTGTAGCAAGACCTGTGGTGGTGGAACTCAGACAAGGTTGTGCAACAGTCCCGCACCTTCCTGTGGCGGCACAAACTGTTCCGGATCAACATCTCAAGCCTGCAACACTGAGGCGTGCGCGATGGTGACTGCCGGACCGACTGCTGCTGCACTACCGGAAACCGGTATCTTCAACCTGCCGGGAGCGATGGCGTTTGGAGGGGGTCTACTGCTTGTCATCCTCGGCATTCTCTTTGCTCTATAGTTAGTGGTATTGAAACAAAAACAAACCTTAATTCAGCTACTGGCTTTGTGCGTATTGGGTTTTGTGATATTTTTGTACCAGCTTGGATATCCGGCACAGCTAATTTTTGACGAGACCTATCACATTCCGGCAGCTCAAAAATACTTGAATGGTGTCTTTTTTCAGGAAAACCATCCGCCGCTGGGAAAGCTACTTATCGCTTTGGGAGAGAAGATTTGGCAGAGAAACAAATTGACCAATCAGTTTGTTCTGATGGAGAAAGTAAAAGGAGATATTCCCCAGGTTGATTTTTTTGGGTATAGGTTTTTTCCAGCTTTATTCGGACTGCTTTCGATAATCGTTTTGTTTTTTATCTTTCGTTTAATCATCCCCGATCAACTGGTGGCCTTTGTTTTCAGTTTGATGGCATTATTTGATAATGCCTTGATTGTCCAGGCAAGGTCAGCAATGCTTGACAGTTTCTTGATTTTTTTTCTTCTTCTGACTACCTACTTATCTCTAAAAGCAACACAGGCACCAAGGCTCTCTCGCAAACAACTCTTATTACTGGGATTTGCTAGCGCGGGGGCAGTGTTGGTAAAACACACCGGCTGGATTGTTCTGGTGATTTTGTTACCTGTGATTTTACGAGTGATTAGAGACAGAAAAACAGATGGCTACCGTTGTTTTATTTTTTTTATCTTTGCTTTTTCCCTGACTTATGTATTAGTTTGGAAGATCCATTATTCTTTGGGGAAAGTTACTCCGGAGATAAATTCCGGAATTAGCCAAGAACTCATGGCGTGGAAAGGAGGTGGTAGGCGGATCGATCCCATCAAGCTGACATACCTGCAAATAAGAGATGCATGGGCTTTTAGTAGCCAGTACAACCGTGGCGTGCCGGACTTGGATCTTTGTAAGCCGGATGAGGTGGGCAGCCCATGGTACTACTGGCCGTTCGGGGGAAGAGGTATCAGCTACCGCTGGGAAACTTCTGGAGATTGGTACCGGCATTTGTTTCTGATCGGAAATCCACTGGTTTGGTTGATATCGCTTTCTGGGGTTTTGTTACCAATGGCTTGGATAGTGGGAGGCTGGTTTTTTGGAATAAAAGTCAGATCAAAATCAAGCCGGCTTATTCCTTATTTCGCGCTAATTTACATTAGTTACATGATGCCTTTTCTATTGATTCGCCGAGTGATGTACCTCTACCACTACTTGCCGGCGATGGTTTTCGGATTAATACTATTCTCGCTCACCCTCCTCGAGTCCAGAAGGATTGGAAAAATCGGGTTTACTGAAAAAAACCGAAGATATATTGCTTTGGCGTTGATAGGTTTGGTTTTCTTTAGTTTTATTATTTATGCTCCACTGACATATTATCTTCCGGTTTCGAAAGAATATATGAAGAGAATCAATATTTTACCGATTTGGAATACAGACTTCCAGCAGAGAAACTAATACAATAAGGTTTATGAAGATCGCGATTGTTGGTGGTGGTTTTACGGGCCTGGCCGCAGGAATTGATTTGGTGGATGCCGGAAACGAAGTGACGATCTTTGAGTCAGAGAAAAAGCTGGGTGGCTTGGGGATTGGTTTTCGCGACCCGGACTGGGACTGGAGTTTGGAGCGATACTACCACCACATCTTTGCCAACGACAGGGCAGCGATCAAAATGGCAACGAAGGTAGGTTTGCCGCCCTTCTTTACGGTCCCAAGAACGAATTCACTGATCGGGGGCATCGAAAAACAACTGGACTCCCCCCTGTCGCTTCTGGCTTTTTCGGACATCTCACTTCTGTCGCGGCTACACATGGGGGCCGGACTCCTACTGATGAAATTGATCCCCAACGGCGTTTTTCTTGAAGGTTCGTCGGTGGTTGATGCCCTCCCGTTGTGGGTTGGCAAGGAGGGATATGAGAAGATCTGGAAACCTTTGTTGACTGCCAAGTTCGGGCCTTACCTGCCGGTGGTCAATTTGGCTTGGTTTTGGGCGAGAGTTTACAAGAGAACACAGGCTTTGGGATATTTTGAGGGTGGGTACCAGGCGCTGGCGGACAAGATGGAAGAGTACATTAAAAGCCGTGGGGGGGAAATAAAACTCGGAACAAAAGTTGCCGCCGTCAAACAAGACAGGGGTGGAGGGTGGAGGGTAAATGACGAAAAATTTGGCCACCTCCTGATTACAACCCCGGCACCATTGGTAGATAAATTGCTTGGGACCGGCAAGGTAAGCTGGCCAAAGATAAATTACCTTTGGGCCCAGACGCTGATCTTGGAACTGGAACAAAGTCTAATGAATGGTTACTGGTTGAATATTCTGGACAAAGACTTTCCCTTCATGGTCGTAGTAGAGCACACCAATTTTGTCGATAAAAAACATTATGGCGATAAGACGATCGTCTATTTGGGTAACTACCTGCCCGGTGATGATAAAAGATTGAAAATGACCGGTGACCAGCTGATGAGTCTATACCTGCCTTTCCTGACGAAGATCAATCCCGCTTTTAATAAAAAGTGGATCAAAAAAAGCTGGAGTTTTGATGCACCATTCACCCAACCGGTTTTTCCGACCAATTACAGTAAGCAAATTCCGCCAATGAAAACGGACCTGCCGGGCTTGGTCGTGGCCAACATGAGCATGGTATACCCTTGGGACCGGGGCACAAATTACGCAATTGAGTCGGGACAGAAGGCGGCTTCTTTTTTGAAAAATGGCTAGAGACATATTGGTCCTGACTCTGGTTTATCTGATTTCCTGGGGATTACAACTCCTGGCCTGGCCGTGGTTGTTTTACCTGAACAAGAAGCTGGCTGATTACGGCTGGGCAACAGGAAGGACCCTGATCAGTCTAGTAGTAGCGCTTTCTGTTTGGACCGTGGCTCACTTCAAAATACCGGCGAATACCGATCTGGGGGTGACCTTGGCGCTGGTAGCCCTTATTATCTTGACGTGGAAAGCCCGAAAAAGGGAAATTGCACCGGCTTTTGCTAGTCTTTCCAAGATCTGGTGGTTGGTGCTAGCTGAGGAGTTCTTGTACCTGTCGGGGTTTTTCGCCTACGCCTTGGTCCGGGGATATCAACCGGATATTTTGGGTTTGGAAAAGTTTATGGACTTCGGATTCATCAAGAGCTACCTGGTTTCACCTGTCTTGCCGGCACCAGATATGTGGTGGGCGGGCAGTACGATCAACTATTATTCATTCGGACATTTCTGGGCTGGTATTCTCATTAGAATCTTTGGGGTATCCGCCGAGGTCGGCTACAACCTGGTATTGGCCTTTATTATGACGACGGGCCTGTCTTTGTCATTTTCTATCGTGGTGAACTTACTCGGAGAAAACAAATTGCGCAAGACTTCGGTAGTTGTTTCCGGTTTGATGGGGAGTTTGTTGGTGGTGATTGGCGGAAATAGTCACGCTCTTTGGTCGCTACTATCCAAGAAACTTTCCCTGGAAGGCTACTGGTATGCGGACGCGACCCGGTTTATACACAACACCATCCACGAATTTCCCGCCTATAGCTTCGTTGTGAGCGACCTACACGGACATGTGTTGGGGTTTCCGGTCGTATTGGTTTTCCTGCTTCTTTTCGTTGGCTGGACGAGACAAACCCCCCAAGAAGAAGGGCCGCGGGTTTTCTATGAAATTGCTTTGGGTTTGTTGCTTGGGGCGATGGCGATGACGAATACCTGGGACGCCGCCATTTATGGCCTCCTGCTAACTATTTACGGCGGTATTATCCTGGTTTCTGATGGTGACAGTTTGCCCGGATTGGTCATCTCGGCGACGAGAATTGGCGTATCTGCTTTGGCGGCGGCATTTTTCTGGCTAGTTGATTTCAAATCCATCAGCAATGGTGTGGCGGCGGTAACAGAACGCTCCCCCATCTGGCAACTCCTGGTTTTGTGGGGAACGCACCTCTCAGTCACAGTCGTGACAATGACCGTCGCCATAAGGAAACAGAAGAAAAACCTGCTGGTTGTGGCGATTGGACTTTGTGCGGTTGCACTTATCCTGATCCCGGAATTCATTTTTGTCCGGGACATTTACCCGAACCACCCGAGGGCAAATACGATGTTCAAGCTGACCTACCAGGCGTTCATTATGATGGGGCTATTGTTTGGCTTCCTATTTATGCAGGTGAGGGCCTGGGTGCGGATAATATTGCTGCCCACTTTTTTTGGTCTCTTAGTCTTCCCGTTCGTCGCCTTTCCAAATTACTACAACGGATTCAAACAATATCGCGGTCTGGATGGATTCGGCTTTGTCAAAGAGCGTTTTCCAAGTGACCTGGCATTAATCAAGTTCTTGGAAGAACACCGGAACGGAAAGAACATGGTTGAGGCGGTGGGCGATAGCTACTCGGAGCTTGACTTTATTTCTGCTTTTAGCGGAGTTCCCACGGTGGTGGGCTGGCGTGTTCACGAATGGCTTTGGCGCGGGGGCTATGACCTGGTGGGGCAAAGAGATGAGGAGGTAAGAAAGTTCTACGAAGAGGGTGACAACACCGAAGCGAAGGAGTGGTTGCTTAAATACAATGTGGGCTGGATCGTGGTTACCAGCCGGGAGAGGGAAAAATATAAACAGCTTAATGAAAAGAAAATTATGTCCCTGGGTCGTATGGCCTGGGCCGAAGGGAACAGTTATTTGGTGAAAGTCGACTAGGGGTTATTTGTTTTCGAGCTTGTTTGTAAGATACTGCTGTAATGCCGGCCAGTTGTTGTCTTTGGCGATCAGGACCCACTGATTGAGGTAGGTACTGGTGGCGGGAGGATTTTCAAGGATGGCGACACCGTTTTCATCCGGGGTGTAGGAAAGGACGATTTTTTTGATTGACTGGCGGTATGAGTCGAAGGCCAAACGGACAAGCGAGGGGTAGACCTTCTCATCAATATTGGTGTCGAGGTGATCCCTGCTTATTTTGTAGAAAGTGACAAGTTTGTTGCGATTGACGATAAAACCAGGGGCGAGAAGCTTTTGTTTGAGAGCGGCGACAACTTGTTGCTGGCGACGGTCGCGGGCAATGTCCGTACCCTCGTCCCCCTCGGCGCGACGGGAACGAACAAACTTCAAGGCGGTGGTACCATCCATATGGTTTGCGCCCGCGGCAAAGGTAAGAGTTTCGTAACGGCTGGTGATGGGCAAAGAGTTTTCCCTACCCTCGATGGGAAACTGATTATCGGTAAAACCGGTAGCCACATTTATATCGACACCGTCAACCAAGTCGATCGCGTCGCGGAAGAGGGAAAAGTCGATAACGGCGGTATGGTGAATCGGCAGACCGAGGGTTTCAAGGATGGCGCTTTGGGCCAGCTTGATACCACCACCGTTGGGCTCTCTGAAATTGCCATAGTGATAGACCGAATTGATTTTTGTTTTCAGAGAGCTCACCCAAAGATCGCGGGGGATCGAGACGAGGGTGAGATTTTTGTTGGCGTACGAATATGAGGCAATGATCATGGTATCGGTCAGATCGGGAGAATCGCTTCCCTCGCCCCGGACCCCAAGAACGAGGAAGTTGGTTCGGCCGTTGGTGCTTTCGAGGACGCTTTGGGGACTTTTCAAAAAAGTAAAGAGGTTCACTTGGCCCAGACCCGCTTGCCTAACGACATCTTTTGCCTTCAGGCCAACGAAGGTCAGGACGAAAACGAGAACGGCGACAATGATCAGACCGAGATGGTGGAGCAAAAAGCTGGTGAGGCCAAAAAGAGATCGGCGAAGTCTAATTAATTTCGAATTCATATGAAAGCGTGCATCAGTTTAACAAAAGAGGGCACCGAAAGACTATCGGTACCAACCAAAACACCGTCAATATGTTGTTTGTCGAGGAAGAGGGCAATATTTTCCTCCGTGACGGACCCACCATAGAGAATGGGGCAGACGCTCTCGGTGAGAAAGGAAATTTTGCTGGCCACTATTTCGACGGAGGCGGCATCGGCGGCCTTACCGGTGCCTATAGCCGCAAGCGGTTCGTAGACAAAGATACAGCTTTGGAGAGGAAGCTGTAGGTCGAGAAGCTCCTTGATCTGCTCGTCCAGGTAGGGGGTGTCGAGGCAGACGATTGGGACGAGAGAGTTCTCAAGCAGAAGCTTGGCTTTCTGTCCAACGGTTTTGCTAGACTCGCCAAATTCCCGCCGTCTTTCGCTGTGGCCGATGAGGCAATGACCGGTAAGCTCGGAGAGCATTTGGGCGGTGATCTCGCCGGTGTGTTTGCCCTCAGGGAAAGGGCTGACGTCCTGGGCGGCGATCTCTATGGGGAGGTGAAGACCTCCGATCAGCCTATTGGCTTCGGCGAGGTTGGTGAAAGGAGCACAAACGATCATCTTGATATTGGTTCTTGGCTTGGAATAGGTCTTGGCGAATTCCTCCAACCAAAGAGTGGTCTGGGTGATGGTGTTGAAGCTCTTCCAGTTGCCGATGAGATAGCGCATAATTCTTTAGATTCATTATATATGGATATCTTTGAGAATGAACTAAACCGGGAGCAGAGGTCGGCGGTGATCCACGAAGGGTCGCCACTACTGGTACTGGCCGGGGCGGGTAGTGGCAAGACAAAGGTACTGATCTACCGGACGATTTACTTGGTAAACAAGCTCTTGGTCAGACCGGGGGAGATCGTCTTGCTCACTTTCACGAACAAGGCGGCCGAGGAGATGAAACAGCGGGTGGCCAAGTTTGGAAATATGGAGGGGCATCTTGGCTTTGCCGGAACATTCCACACTTTTTGCGCCCGATTATTACGGATATATGGGGAACAGATTGGTCTGTCACCCAATTTTGTCATTTACGACACCGACGATTCGGAGTCGGCGCTGAAAATGGCGGTCAAACAACTTTCGCTTGACCCAAAAAGCAACAAACCGGGGATGTTTTTGCACCTCATTAGCCGATTGAAGAATGACCTGGCAACCAAGGAGGATCTGGCGGCATCGGCTGCAGATGAGTTTTATCGGAAACTCCTGTCGGTCTGGCGAGTCTATGATGAGATTCTATCGAAAGCCAACGCGGTAGACTTTGACGACTTGCTCGTCAAAACGGTGAAGCTACTGTCTCTACCATTGATGCAGGAAAAGATGGCACACCGATACAACTTCGTTCTGGTGGATGAGTATCAGGATACGAACAAGGCCCAGTTCCAACTAACCAAACTACTGGCGACCAACCCAAATGGCTTGATGGTGGTCGGCGATGCCTCCCAGGCTATCTATTCCTTCCGGGGGGCGGACTTCCGCAATTTGACACTGCTTGCTTCCGAGTATCCGACTTTGACAACGATCAGGTTGCCAAGAAACTACCGGAGTACACAGACGATTCTTGACGCCGCTTATCATGTGATCGCGAACAATGTAAATCATCCCGTCTTGAAACTTGAGGCGGAAAAGGCGTTGGGCGAAAAGATAGAAATGGTTGAAGCCATCGATGAAAGAGAAGAGGCAGTGTATGTAGTGAAGACGGCAGAGCGGTTATCACAAAAGAGTGAGACACTGGGGGTGCTTTACCGAACCAATGCCCAGTCGCGCGCCATCGAAGAGGCGCTGATCAAACGAAGAATCGACTACAAACTGGTTGGGGGCACTCGCTTCTATGACCGGGCGGAGATCAAAGACCTGCTTGCCTATTTGCGAGTGATATTTAATCAAGAGGATGCCGTCGGGTGGGAGAGGATCGAGAAACTCGGCAAAAGAAACCGGACAAAGTTTGAGGGGTGGCTGGCCGGGAGCCGGGAGGTACTGATCGGTAAATCACCGCGGGAACTGCTAGAAGATATCATTGAAGAAACCGGATACATGGGCAGGTTCGACGACCGGGATGAGGAAGATGTGGCCCGAGTGGAGAACATCAAGGAGTTGTTGGCGGTTTCGGGCGAGTTTTCAAAGTTAACCGAGTTTTTGGAAAGCGTGGCTTTGATCCAAAGCGATGAACTGGCTGAGCGGAAATCAGGAAATGTAAGTGTGACCATGATGACGATTCACGCGGCGAAGGGCCTCGAGTTTGACGAGGTGGTGATCGTGGGTCTGGAGGAGGGGCTGCTGCCCCACTCGAGAAGCCTATTACAAAAGGAGGACGTCGAGGAAGAAAGACGGTTAATGTATGTAGCCATGACGCGGGCCAGGAGCCGGCTGCATCTGACATTGACCCATAGCCGCTTGATGTATGGGGGAAGACAGGCAACTTCGCCATCGCGGTTTCTGTCCGAAATTCCCCAGGAACTTGTCAGGATCGCCCAAAAAAGATATGAAGAACGGGAGGTCGGCCGAACGGTCGAGAGAAAGAAGGACGTGGATTATGACGGAAGAAAAATCATCTCCGACTGGGAGACGGAGGGGGTCATGGTCGGAAGACCGGACCGAGTGCGGGTGGAGGAAGAGACGAAGGCTGACTTTGATGAGATCGACGCCTGGTAACTACCAGGCGATCTCAGTTCGCCCGCTGGCTTTCAGGTAATTGTTGGCTTGACTGAAAGGGCGGCTACCGAAGAAACCATTGAAGGCCGAGAGGGGCGAAGGGTGAGCCGATTTGAGAACCAAGTGTCTGCCGGCATCAACAAAGGCGCCCTTTCGTTGGGCGTAGTTGCCCCAGAGAATAAAAACGAGGTGCTCTCTCGTCTCGGCGAGACGATGGATAATGGCATCAGTAAAGAGTTCCCAGCCTTTATTTTGATGAGAGCCGGCTTGGTGCGCCCGGACAGTGAGTGTGGCATTCAGGAGGAGGACGCCCTGCTTGGCCCAGTGTTCAAGATTTCCCGAGCGCGACGCCTGCCTGCCGGCAGGCAGGTCTTTGCCCAGATCGGTCCTTATCTCTTTGTAGATATTGACCAGTGAGGGGGGCAGGGGGACGCCATCGGGAACAGAGAAGGAAAGACCATGAGCCTGGCTGGGACCGTGGTAGGGGTCTTGGCCGAGGATGACGACCTTAACCTTGTCAACCGGAACAGAGTCGAGAGCATTGAAAATAAATTTGGGAGGAGGAAAGACGGTGCAGTTTTTGTATTCCTCTTTGACAAATTTGGTCAGTTCCTCAAAATACGGCTTCTCAAATTCGTCTTTAAGCAATTCCTTCCAGGATCTTTCGAGACGGACTTCCATAAGGTATATTTTAATTATGTGGAATATATTAGCAAGCGAGGAAAGAATTGCCAAAACGATTAAGGCCTTGACCGAGAACGGGATTGTGGCAGAGGCGGTGAATACTGGAGAAGAAGCGAAAAAGAGACTTTTGGAAATTATTCCCGCCGGAGTGGCGGTGATGAACATGTCCTCGACAACCTTGGACCAAATCGGGATAACCAAAGAGATCGTGGAGGGTAATAAATACGTGGCAGTGAAGAAGAAACTGATGACCATGGATCGGGAGAAGGACAGCCGACGGATGCAGGAAATGGGGGCGGCACCGGAATACGCCATTGGCAGTGTCCATGCGGTGACTGAGGCAGGCCAACTAGTGGTGGCTTCAAATTCGGGGAGCCAAATTCCCGCTTATGCTTATGGCGCCGAGAAGGTTATCTGGGTCGTGGGGACACAAAAAATCGTAGCGAATCTCGATGACGCGATGAAAAGAATTTATGAATATACGCTAGATCTGGAGAGCGAGAGAGTCAGGAAAGCGAACATGATGCCGAAGAGCAATGTCAGTAAAATGCTGATCATCAACAAGGAGGTGCGGCCGGACCGTTTATTTCTGATCTTCGTCAGGGAAGTCCTGGGTTTTTAGCTGTGGCGAGGGGGCGGGATTCGAACCCAATTTATTCGGTGAGTTTATCTAGGTAAATTATTGTCCCCCCCAAGCTTTTTACAAGATCATGCTCCCAGGTTGCTCCATATGAATCTTGCCAACCGGGAATGAAGTACCAAACATCAATAAGACCGCTCCTAAAAAGTGTTCCGTAGAATGTTTCAAGTAAGTGGTCACGGGTTGGGTCGTAATATGGGGTGGCTTTGATTCTTTGCATCGGTGCCTCATAAGGCATTTGGTCAAAGATATTTCCTCCTTGACTTTGTAGCTTGTTGATCCATCGTCTAAAATGAGCGATGTTCTCTTCCATATTACCCATCCCACCACTAGTAACTGGACCGCAAACAATACCCACTGGTGCTGCTGGTAGTTGCGCAATTTCGTATAAGGCAATTTCCAGTAAATCTTCAAAGGTTTCTGAAACGGCAAGCCGGGCTTCAATTGAAGAAAGATCAATGTTTTCTTTCTGGGTCATGTGGGGGGATAATACACCAGAGGTTTTGTTTTTTCAATGGTTTGGCGGAGAGGGCGGGATTCGAACCCGCGATACCCTTTCGGATATGGCAGTTTAGTAAACTGCTGTCGTAGACCACTTGACTACCTCTCCAAAACGAGGTTATTTTATCATTTTCTGGTGTCGTTCTGAGCTTGATTTGAAAATTATGTTCGGGTTTTGTTAGTATTAAGGTGAGTATGGACAATAGGTTTGGCGGATTAGATGGTAGAAGGAAGGGAGGAGTTGTTTCCCAATTGAGACGGAAATTGAATCCGCAACTATACAAAGAACGCGGATGTAATATTGCGATAGAATCCCTGAGGCCAAAGAACTCCAACAAATTAGCAGAGATCGTAGGAGTTATTCTCGGCGACGGAGGAATGACTTATAACCAATTGCGGATAACCCTTAATTCAGAAAAAGACTTTGACTATGCTATTTATGTCGGTAATGTTTTGGGCAAATTATTCGGAGTTAGAGTGGGTAAATTCAAAAGAAAAGATTCAAAATGTATCGTGTTATATATTTCAGGAGTAAATATTATTAAATGCCTGTGCAACTCAGGCCTTAGCCTTGGTAATAAGGTTAAACTTCAGGTTGGTGTCCCAGAGTGGATATCAAAAAACCTGACCTATTCGAGGTGGTGTTTGCGAGGATTGATGGATACCGATGGAGGAGTGTTTCTAGATAAATACACCGTTAATGGTAAGCAATATTGTTATAAGAAAGTCTGCTTTACAAACAAATCGATGCCGCTTATAGATTTTGTTTATAAAACTTTGATCAAGTTTGGGTTCCACCCTCAAACCTACAGTGACAACAAAGTGTGGCTTTATTCGTATAAGGAAGTTGATAGATATCTGCTTGAAATTGGGAGTTCAAACCAAAGACTGAATAAATTCAAAAGCAAATAGGAAGGTTGCCTGTTAGAATTGAGGCTAATGATCAAAGAGGTTCGCTTCCGGGAGAGAAGAAGTTTCGACAAATTGGCGGCCCACCCACTCCAGTCCTGGGCGTGGGGGGAGTTTCGCGAGAAGACCGGAGTGGCGGTGATCCGCCTGGGGAGATACCAAAAAAGCAGACTGGTGGAAACCGCCCAGGTAACAATTCATCCTATCCCTCACCTCCCCTTCTCGATCGGCTACTGGCCCAAGGGGGTGGTGCCGAGTAAGGTAATGGTCGAGGCGGTAAAGAAGGAGCTGCAAAAAAGAAGAGCGATCATGGTAAAGCTGGAACCGAATGAAATAAAGAATCAGGAAACCCAGGAGGCAATCAAGAAGTTCGGGGGCAGAACCGGATTGATTGGTGGGAGATCGTTATTTACCCGCTGGTCATTTTGGCTGGACCTGACCAAGAGTGAGGCCGAACTTCTATCCGGGATGAAACAGAAGACCAGATACAACACCCGTTTGGCGGAAAAGAAGAAGGTGGTAATTACGGAGGATAACAGCCCTGAGGCATTTGAAGAATACTGGAAACTGACCGAAGAGACGACCAAGAGACAAGGGTTTTATGCCCACACCAAGAAATATCACCAACTGATGTTTAATACCCTTCAGCCGATGGGAATAGCCCATCTTTTTGTCGCCAAACATGAGGAAAGGACGCTGGCTACCTGGATCATCTTTGTTCTGAACGGGATAATGTACTACCCTTATGGCGCGTCGACGCGGGACGACCGGAATGTCTTTGGCAGTAATCTGCTGATGTGGGAGGTGATCAAATTCGGCAAGAGAAATGGCTGTGGGTTGTTTGATATGTGGGGCTCACCGGGACCGTCGCCTCGACCTTCGGACCCGTGGGCTGGATTTCACCGTTTCAAAGAAGGATATGGAGCAAAACTGGTGGAGTTCGTCGGGACTTATGACTTGGTGATTAATCCCCTGCTTTACTGGCCTTACCGGGCTGGCGAAGAAGTAAGATGGGTACTCTTGCGGTTACTACGAAAAATCAGCTAATGATAGATCTGCGCCAGACGAAAGAATGGGGAGATTGGCTCGCCGCGACCGGATGGGTGGTTGATAAGGTAAAAACAATGGACGGGAGTGATCTGCAAATCTTTATCCGGCCGATGCCGTTTTTGCCGATCGCTTTTTTTAAGCTCCAACGTTTCAATCGCGAAATCGACTGGCAGGACTTGGCGGAAACAAAAAGGAAGCATCACGTGCTCTGGTCGGTGATGGAGCCGGCCAACGAAAAGCCAATTCCTGACATTACAAAACACGGTTACCGACTGACCCGCGACCCATATCTGCCAACGAAAACGAGAGTCCTGGATCTAACCAAAAGCGAGAAGGCCCTGCTAATCGGGATGAGTGAGAACTTCAGACGGGTGATCAAAAAGGGAATGATGGCGAAGGTGGTTAAGATAAGCGCGGATCGGTTTTATGAGGGCTGGAAAAGATGGGCGAGGTCATATATTTTGCCGAGGGGGCAGTTTGATAGTTTGGTGGGGGCGTTTTCGTCAAAGGTCGAGTTTTGGGCAATGGAAAAAGACGGGCAGCCGCTTTCGGCGGTCATGCTTTTGTTCACCCCGGACACTTGCTTCTATTACCAGACCTGGACAAGCAAGATGGGCCGGAAAAGTTCCGAGCATGTGATTCTGACCTGGAAGACGATGAGGAGGGCAAAAAAACTGAAAAAGAAATACTACAACTTCGAGGGAATACAGGACAGACGCTTCCCGATTCCCAAATGGGACGGTTTCACGGAATTCAAACGCCGTTTCGGGGGGCAGGAGCTTTCCTATCCGGGTTCATTTCTGAAGTGGTTCTAAGCAGGACTAACACATATCAGCGATGATAGGAACGACCTCGATGCACGGGGTTCCCCAACTGTGATTTTTGAGAATGAACTCATGAATATCCGTGAGATTTTTTTTAACTGTTTTCAAGGTGATCAAGACAACGTCTTCACCCCGAACTCCGTCCGGGTCGGTATACATTAGGTGGACGTGGTCGTGAATCTTGGCGGTACCGCAAAGCTCTTTTTTGAGAAGTTCGCCGCATAGTTTGATCGCCTCGTCCCGACTAGGGCAGGGGATGTTTACGAATATTGGGTCGACGCCGTTTAGTTGTTTGCCCATGGAGATATTTTAGCTCGTTTTACCCGCTTTGTGAAATGCCGTTGGGCCAACAGTGGTGAAGAAAGTCGCAACGGGCACAGATGTTAGTGTCAGTGGTGCGCTCAAAGTTCATTGATCTGATCTCTTTCACTGAATCTTTGATGGTTTGCTTCAGTTCGTCTACTTGCCCGGGGGTGATGACGAACTTTTCGCGGTGGAAAACCCCATCTTTGTCCGGCTCGATGAATTCAAGAACCGTCTCGCCCACCCGATAGCCGAATGGTTTGTCCAGATCAGCCAGCAGGTTGTAGAAAATGAGTTGGCGTTTGTAATTGCCGTCGGGACCAGCGCCTTCTTTTTCCAAAACTCCCCGAGTCTTGGGGGCACCGGTTTTGTAGTCAACGAAGCGAACCGTTTTGTCGCTTTTGCTGATGAGATCGACCCGGTCGGACTTGCCCGAAAGGGCGATGTCATCGAGGAAGATGGGGGTGGTATGGCCAAAGTTTTTCTCGGTGAAAAGGACGGGCGCGAATTCATTGCGATAGTGGTCGTAATAGGCAGAAAGGATTTTCTTGCCGTGGATGAGGCGGTCTTTCATCTCGCTCTCGGAGAGGACTTCACGCTTTAGGGCTTTTTCAAAATCGGAAAGAAAAACTTTTTTCGGCGTGGGTTTGCCGGTTTTGTTCAACTGACGATACAAATTCTCGAGAGCATAATGGACGGCGGTACCGAAGCACATTGCAGGCGCCTTCGCCCGCGGAATTCGATAGAGATTGTCGAGCTTGAATTTGTAATGACACTGTAGGTAGGTATTCAAGGCAGTCGGAGAAAGTTTGAAATTGGCAATTAGCTCAGACAGATATTCTGCCTCGCCGTCGTGAACCGTCGGAGAAACATGAGTCAGGAGATCGGCCAGGACCTGGGGGGCGTTTTTCTCGTACTCTTCAGTTTTGATTTCTTTGAGGTGTTCTTTTGGCAGGTCAGAGAGAAACATGGCCGGGAAGGTCATTTTGGCAGAATGGGAATAGTTGGTCGCACCGGAGAGATAAACCTCCTGCTTCGCCCGGGTGAGGGCGACGTAAAAGAGGCGGCGCTCATCGGCATTTTTGTCCTCGCGGGAAAGGTCGGAGGAAAGAATTCCGGTTGGCAGTTTGATCATTTGGCGATTGGTTTTGTTGCCCCAGTGGGTGTCAGCGAAACGATAGACATAGACAATAAGCCACTCGAGTCCTTTCGCCTTGTGGGCGGTCGTGAGGGTAACCGCCGCCTTGTCAGAAACCAGAACCGACTCGGGCAGTTTGACCCCATGTTGCTGCATCAAATCGAGATTTTTCACATATCCAAAAAGATCCAAGGAAGGATTGGCGTCAAGTTGTTTTTTGACGTCCTCATAGAGAGTGCCGAAACGATTCAGTTCAGTGATTGGTTGGGGCAATTTCAGAATGTAGTCCATCAGACCTGATTCGACAAAGATCTTTTGAAAACTTTCCGAGAGAGTCAGAGAGGTTGCCTTTTTGCTCCAGGAAACAAAGAGACTAAAGGCCGTCTTGGTTTTTGAGTCGAGAGCTGGGTCGTCCTCTTGGAGCAGATCAATAAGGGAAACCCGTTGGGCATGCGCACGGCGAGACAGCTTGAGAATAGCTACTGGGTCGAGGTCAAAGTAAGGATAATTAAAAACGGTAAAGAGCTCGAGATCGTCGATGCGACCGGGAAGACTGGTCACGACACGAATGGTCTTCAGAAACTGGCTGATAAGAGGCGTGGTGAGGATGTTGGTACCGCCCTCGAGACGGTAGGGAATGCCTTTTTGTTTAAAGAGATCAACAAGATGGTCAAGGTCCCGATTTTCTTTGACGATGACGGCGATGTCTGAAGGCGAGGCGCCCGCTTCGATCTTCTCTTTGATGGAGCGGGCCAGGAATTCATCTTCAAAAACCGAGGAGTTAAATTTGGCAACTTTCACAGGCTGAGACAGATGGGAGACGTTGTGCTTCAGGGGGGAATCGACAACTAAAGCGGCGGCGGAAGAAAGGATGAGCTTGGTGGAACGATAGTTTTGATCAAGGCTAATTTTGGCGGTTTTCGGGAAAGTTTTTTCAAATTGATGGGTGTTTTCTTGACTTGCTCCCTGAAAACGAAAGATGGATTGATTCGGGTCACCGACGACGAAGAGATTGGCTTTCTCGCCCCAGAAACTGGCGAGAGCAAAGATCAGACGGTTCTGGGCGGAGTTGGTGTCCTGATATTCATCCACCAAAATATATTGATACTTTTCCTGGTAGGTTAAGAGAAATTCTTCGTCCGCTTCAAAGGCTTCGACGACCCAATTGATCATATCCTCATAATCGAAACGGCCGAGAACCTCCAGTTCTGCTTGGTACTTTTTGTAAATGGCGAGGAGATCGATATTCTTGCTGACCAACTTTTCTTTTTCGGCAAATGCGGTCTTTCCCAGGCTGTCTTTTTCGACTTCGAAGTCTTCGGAAAGAGCGCGAACCAGTTTGGCGAATTTTTTGACAGTAATCCCCTCGCGTTTGAGATCAGAGAGGCAACCAATGATATCTCTAAGATAAAGGGTGGGGTTGTTGAGTGGCTTCAGAAGCAGGAACGACCCGTCTTCGAGTAGGCCGGTAACGATCTCAATTTTTTCCAGATCGGTCGCGGCGACCATCCCGGCCGGGCGACTAAAACGTTCCGGGTTTTCAGCGATGATGTCATTACAGAAGGAGTGGAAGGTGGTGACCCGAACATGGTAGCCGTCTTGGCCGATGAGACTGATCAAGCGCTGTCTCATTTCTTTGGTAGCGGCTTCGGTAAAAGTCAGGGCAAGGATGGCGCCCGGGTCGGTATCGGTTTTGGCAAGGACATTCCCGATCCGGACACTTAGGATCTGGGTCTTCCCCGTCCCCGGCCCCGCCATGACCACGACCGGACCGTCGATGGTATCGACCGCTTTTTTCTGGTTTTCGTTTAGGGAAGAGTAGGCCCGCCCAAACTGCTTCGCAGATTGTGGCGGGCAGGCCTTTTGAAATGGTGTCGCCGGCATGAGCTAGTATAAGCTACTTCGCCTTTTCGCACTCAACGCGAACCCAGCGCCAGAGGCTGGTGTCGAGTCCAAGTTCTTCAAGAATGGCGAGAGTAAGATAACGATGGCGACCGAGGATTCCCCCGGTTTTTTCGTTGACGACAATAGGGTCGGTCTCTGGAAAAATAAACTCATAGGAGAGTCGACTAGCGAGAACAAAACCGAGTCCGTAAAGATACTCTGCCAGGGCTTTCCCATCCCGACCACGGAGGTCACCTAATCCCTCGTAATTTGCTCTCACCAGGTTGCTGACTCGGTCTGAAAAAGCCGCGAATTCCGGATAGCCGGCAGGTCTGTCTGGAAATTGTTTACCCTTAATTATCTGCCAAGTGATATCGCCGTAAAGAATTCCCCACTGGGGCTTATCAAAGTCAATTCCAAGCAAGGCGAAGACGGCTTTTAGTTGGGCACGCCTTTGTTTGGTAATATCAGGATCGGCGCCCGGGCCGGCTTCTATCAGCCAGGCAAGAAGACAGGCAATCTCTTCGATGATTTCGGCATGTAGTTCGGGGGTCAGTAAACTTTCAGCCTCCTGGGTATCTCTTGTTCTTTCACGAGCTTGTTCGAACCTACAGCCACACTCCATGCACATGAGGCGTATTATAGGGCAAGGTTAGTCTGCGGGCAAGCCCGCCGCGCCTTTGTCGAGATTTTTGGTGGAGCTGATCTTCTGGCCGAGGGTGGCGAAAGTTTGATTGGTATCGGACATTTGATTGGCGGCGTTGGTGATGTGGCGGTTCAGAGTCGAGAGGTTTCCCTCCAGTCTTTCGTAGTCTTTTCCAATCGCCCGGAGAAGGGCGAAAACCTCTTTGGTCTTGCCTTCGATTTTTTTGCCTTCGAAAGAGAGAAGGATGGTTTGGAGATGGGCATACAAAGTCGTTGGGGAAACGGGATAGACACGTAGGTCGCGGGCGTAGTCCATTAGTTCGGATAAGTTGACGACTTCGTAGTAAACCGCTTCGGAAGGAAGATACATCAGGGCGAAATCGACGGTGCCTTCGCCCGGCAGGATGTACTTTGAGCTGATATCTTTGACGTGTTTTTTGACATCACGGACAAAAAGATTTTTGAAGGCTTCTTTTTCCTTTTCGTCTTCGGAACGGAGCATTTTCTGGAAGTTCTCAAGGGGGAATTTGGAGTCGATGGGGAGAATGCCGGCATCGGTCTGAATGGCGGCGTCAACGATCTGACCGGATTTGAAAGCATACTGCAAAGAGAAAGATTTTTTGGGGAACATTTGGCCGATGAGGTCGCGGAGAACCTGCTCACCGATATTTCCCCGAAGTTTGGGACTCTTGAGATAGTCCTGAAGATCTTTCATGGAACGACCGACCTCAGAAAAAACACCGGCTTCTTTCTTCAGGTCGCCGATGACGGCGGTGGCGCGGTCGAGACGCTCGTGCAGCTCCCGGTAACTGCTTTGAAGAGTGCTGGTGAGGTGCTGGTTGCTTGTCGTAAATGAGTTTTGGAGGGAGGAAAGCCACTTGGTCAGAGTCTGGTCGTTTTTGGGTTGATCGAGCTTCTTGGCTAGGGCGAGATAGAGCAGGAAGAAACAAGCGGCGATGAAGGCGAGGATGATGAGTATTTCGACTGACATAATCTCATTATATAGTGGAGGCATGGGCAGAAGGCGAAAGGTCCCCGAAAGAAAAAAGAGGTACGGCTGGCTGGTTCTGGCGACGATAGCCGCCTGGCTGGTGGTTATTCTGATGTTTCTTTTTGTCGATCCGGAAAACATAAAGAACCTGGTCATCCCGGGAAGTTATCTACTATTTGTTTTGATGGCGGGACTTTCTGTTTTCCTGCTGCTGACGATAGTTTTGCTGTCTGCCAAGAGAGCTCTCTGGTGGACTGCTGGACTTGTCGTTTTCTTCTACCTGCGGGTTTGTGGGATGGGCAACTTGCTGAACGCGGTTTTATTGCTTGGGGTGATTGTATGCGGTGAGTTGTATGGCGAAATGGAA
>MFAI01000008.1 GCA_001774555.1 Candidatus Collierbacteria bacterium RIFCSPLOWO2_01_FULL_50_23 | reverse complement strand
GCGTCGATGCTAGTGCCACCGCAAGGTCGTGCGAAAGTAGATCATCGCCGGGCAAACAAAAGTTCCCACCCATAAGGTGGGATTTTTTGTGGCCATTGGTTGTATAGTTATGGTCATGGAGCCCGTAGTAGAGAGAACCATGACCAATCTACCGTCTTTGGAAAAATCGTTTGATTTTTGGAATGAAATGGGTTGGCCAATTGGAAGTTTAATGGTCATGCTTAGACCATTACATCACTGGTTGATAGGTAATGTAGCCAAGATTAAGAGGGGGCAGAAAGTGTTGGAGATCGGAGCGGGTTATCCCTTGTATAAACTCTATGCTGATAAGGTCGGTAGGGATGGACTTTTCGCTACTGTTGACATTAATAACAATATTCAGGGCCGGGCAAAAAAGATATGTTACTGGATTGACGGTTTTTTCGAAAAAAAATCCAGGAGCGATCGGATCGTTCACTCAACTGCAGACGCCACCAAACTACCCTTTGGCGACAATACTTTTGATACCATTATCGCAAGTAATTTTACTGGTGGGGATGATAATGTGCGCGAGGCCCTTAGGGCATTGAAGCCTGGAGGACGAGTCATTTATACCTGGGACGAGTTTCTTTCAATACCGATTCTAACGGCGATCCAGGCACAAAAGTGTAAAGAGTTAGGGTTTGAAAAGGTTAAAATCCGGCCTGGAGCTCCAGGGAGTATAGTTCCCGGACAAGCTTGGAATTGGTACATGGAGGCGTCCAAGCCTGTTCGTCAGGAAAAGCTCGGCTCCATTTTGCCGGAAAAGTAGATCATCGCCGGGCAAACAAAGAGACCTCCAGCAACGGAGGTTTTTTTGTGGTCAAGCTTTGGTTTTTTCACCGGCCAAACATTATGGTTCTGAGCCCTAGTCCTGCCTGCCGGCAGGTATGCTAAAATAGCGTTTGCCTGAATAGGCAGGAAAGGAGATTTATGTTTAATGGCTACAAAAAAAGCAGTTAAGGCAGAGGCCGTCAAGGTTTCTATAAAGGTAATTTCAAAGAAGGTCAAGGCTAAAAAAGCCGTCCCCGTGGTTGTGGAGCAAGAAGCTCCCAAGATCGTCAAGGAGGTTAAAAAGACACCCGCCGCTAAAGGCGAATCCCTGATGGATAAACTGATGGCTCAAGCGGGAACGACCTTGGTAACTCCCAAGCGCGGTCAACAGCTGGAGGGTACGGTCAGCTTCGTCAGTAAGAAGATGGTGCTCGTTGACATCGGCGCCAAGACCGAAGGTGTCGTCGCCGATGCTGAGGCCAAAGAGGCGGTTGACATCATTGAAACCCTCAAGGTGGGCGATAAGATCTCAGTTTTCGTCAAACATCCCGAGAATGACCAGGGTCAAATTCTTCTCTCCCTGCGCAAGGCAGTCGAGGAGGGCCGTTGGTCCGTTTTCAAGAAATGGATGGACGAAGATCGTGAAGTCGATGTCACCGGACTGGAAGTCAATAAAGGTGGTATGGTGGTCAAGATCGGGGAAATCCGCGGTTTTGTTCCCGCCTCCCAATTTGGCGAGAAGTTTCTGGGCAACATGGACGAACTTTTGGGCAAGACCTTCAGGGTCAAAGTAATCGAGGTCGATAAAGCTCAGAACCGCTTGATCTTTTCGGAGAAACTCGTTTCTGACGCGGAGGGACTGGCGAAGAAAGACGAAGCATTGGCGGACATCGTCGCGGGTACCAAGTTGGTCGGTACCGTTTCCGGAATCATGCCTTTCGGTGTCTTTGTGACTGTCAATGTCCCAGTGAAGGGTAAGGGTGAGGTCGCCAAGGTCGAAGGCCTGGTTCACATCAGTGAGATCTCCTGGGAGAAAGTCGATGATCCGAACACCATGTTCAAGGTGGGACAGGAAGTCGAAGTGATGGTCATTGGCATAGAGAAAGAGGCCGGGAAACTCAACCTTTCCATCAAGCAACTTTCTGGAGACCCATGGAGGGATATCGAGACCAAGTATGCTGTGGGCACCAAACATGTTGGCAAAGCGGTTCGCATCGCACCTTATGGTGTCTTTGTAAACTTCGATCGGGGTATCGATGGTTTGATTCACGTTTCAAAACAACCTCAAGGGAAAGAGTTCAAGGTTGGTGAATCGGTGGATGTCTATGTCGAGATGCTTGACTCCAAGAGCCGACGCATGAGCCTCGGCGTAGTTCTGACCGAGGTTCCGGTAGAATACCGTTAGGATTAGAAGTTAAAATAGAATCATGTCAAAAACAAAAATGGTTGTTAAAGAAAATCAGATTCTGGTCGATGTCGAGCTGATCTTCAAGGAAATTGAAGACGCGAAAGGTGACTGGAAGAAGGTCCGCGAGGAGTTCCGCAAGTACCTTGAGTCAATGAAGGAGGAGTAAGCTATGGAAAAGAGAACAGAACAAGAGAAACAAATAATAAGGGGGAATGATGAACTTAGAATAGGTTTCAGTGAGGGAGTCGATGTATTGTTGGCTGAACTTGAAAGGGTGGCTGAAGAGTTGGACATAGACCCCGATGAGTTGTTGGAAGTGTTATATCGGAGACGTGCGGGAGGATATGATGAAGCCCTCGAAAATATGCTTGACGAAGATGATGACGAATAAGTTTGCCAGGAGTTCCGCAAGTACCTCGAGTCGATGGGGGAGAAGTAGATTTAATGCGGAATTTTTGCTAAGGTGGAGTTATGGTAGTTGATGTGGTTGCTGAGGAGCGCCAAAGGGAGAGCGCGCTAGTGAGACAAGAGAGATTCTTGCCTGCCACTGAGGGCATGAGGCCGGTGCGCGATTTGCCGGAAGGTTATTCCCTCGATGCTGGGCCTGACCTGCCAGAAAAGATCGTTCGAGTGGAAGAGTCTGAGGTCGCTGAGGCGGGAGGAACTGCAGGGTATATGGAGAATTTTCATCCGGCTGACCTGGCTGGAGATCCTTCCGATGAAAATATAGATACCCTAAAAGGGATGTGGCTGAAAATCTATGGTGAGGAATGTCCCTATGGTTTTGACGATATTCATGATCGGGAAATAAATTTCGAATCAGCGCTTAATAGGCTGGAAGGAGTTTGGGAAGACTTGTACTATCTCGAGCTGGCGAAGATCGAAGGAGAAGCGGACGTAAAATTTGATCGGAGAGGACTCACCAATGAAGTGACCAAGGCATTTCTGGAACGAAAGGGAGATGAGGAGTTTGTCAAGCGCATCTGGGGGAGCTGTACGAAGGTTATTCTTTGTGAGCCGGCGGAAGGAGACCTGGGCTGGAAGCTGATAATCGAGGCGAAACAGAAACAGGATGGCAGGCGGGAGTTTATGCTAATTTCTCAGATCGAGTTTGAAGATTCTTTGAGGGACGAAAACGATCGTCCGATACGTCTACCGAAGTTGGGTAACGGAGATCGGATGGCGCGGGTGACCTTTATCGAAAATCTGCACAAACTGCGGATTGGGGGAGTTTCAATGCCCGGAGTGGTTGATGTCGAGGTGCGCATGGAGGTGAAGTCGCCTAGAGCGAGGCAGAGAAAGTCTTATCAAGGCTAAGGTTTGGTCTTGAGGTAGCCGACTTTGTAATCAAGCTTCCATTCCTTTAATTCCCTGAGGGACGGGGTAAAATTCAGAGGCAGTGTTTTTGGAGCACCCTCGAGTTTGAAAAGCTGAAGACCCTTCCAGGGGGTGGCAACAGCCTTGACGCCCTTAAGACTGCTCCAGTAATCATAGACACGGTGGTCTTCTAAAACGGCTGAGTCCTGACTGCTGATCTGGGTCAGGATCATGCCCCCTTCGGCCAGAACCGACCACATTTGCTGGAGGTGATAGAAGTGGAGGGCCGGGTCAGGGGAAACTAAGTCAAAGCCGGTGATCCCCCTTTGGGTAATCAAATCAAAGGCGGGAATATCATGAAAAACCATCGTCCTTCTGATGGCTCGCCAGGCGAGTTTTCGTTCGTGGAGCAGATCATAAGTGAGTTGCCAGCGGATGTTTTCATCACTTTCTTTTTGCTCCTGACTGCGGGCATCAGCCAGACCAACGGCGATTCCGCCGATGTCCAGTGAGGCGAGCGTTTGAGTTCCGCTTAATAGGTCTAACCCATAAGGAGCGTGGCGGCGATGGACTGATTCGATGAAGTCGGGTAAGGTTTCGTGGACCAGACCGAAGGTGTCAGAGTAGTGTTCGTAGCCTGTCCCATAGACTCCCCAGGCCTCCTTTTTTCTTTCCCTTTCATCTTTGGAAAAGGCATCAATTGTTTGTCTTTTTTCTTCTCGAACGGCCAGAATACTTTTTTTCTCGTCCATACTATTTATTTTTGATGATCTTTTTGAGGTGGGGATGGGTGGAGGGATTATAGATATGTTTGTAGCCAAGTTTTTTGGCTTCTTTGAGACGCTTTTCCTGGAAAGAGACCGAGCGGATCTCTCCGAGTAAACCAAGCTCGCCGAAGCAGATGGAACTATCAGGCAAGGCCTTGTCTTTCACCGAGCTGATGATGGCCAGGGCGATAGCCAGATCAACACCCGGCTCATTCACGGTCAGGCCGCCGGTAATATTGACGAAAACATCCTTTGTGCCCAAGGGGAGCTTGAGGTGTTTGGTGAGAATGGCGCAGATGAGCTGAAGGCGGTTCGTGTTTATGCCTTTGGCGATCCGCCGGGGAACGGGAATGGCACTCTCGACCACCAGGGCCTGAATCTCGGCGGTCATCGGGCGGGTGCCTTCCATAACGAGGGCAAGGACAGAACCCGGCGTGCTTTTGAGGCGTCCTTCGAGAAGAAATTTGCTTGGATCGGCGATTTCCTCGAGCCCGCCGTTGGTCATCCGGAAGATACCGGTTTCGTCGGTGGGGCCAAAGCGGTTCTTGATGCCCCGGAGCAAGCGGAGTTCGTGCTGGCGGTCGCCGGTCAAGTCCAGAACAGTATCGACCATGTGTTCGAGCAGTTTCGGGCCGGCGATCGTCCCTTCTTTGGTGACATGGCCGACGATGATCATGGGGATGTTGCTTTCTTTGGCGGTTTGAATCAGCAGGCTGGCACAATCGCGGATTTGGGAAGGCGAACCGGCAGTGGTGGGGTTTCCTTCCGTGGCGATGGATTGGATGGAGTCGACGATAACGAGCTCTGGCTTGAGAGAGTTTGTCGCTTTGAGGATATCTTCTGTTGAAGAAGTGTTCAGTAAGTTAATATGCCTGGTATCTTTGGTGGTGAGACGGTTGATGCGGGTGGCGACTTGACCGACGTTTTCCTCAGAGCAAATATAAAGAAGGGGAGTATTCAGAGTAATGGCAAGTTGGGTGAGAAGGGTGGACTTGCCGATGCCCGGTTGGCCGGCGATAAGGTAAACACCACCGGGAGTGAGCCCAGTACCAAGCACTCGATCCAGTTCGACGATGTTGGTGTTGAATGACTTACCGGAGTCGTTTTTGATGGCCTCTCTCGGGGTAACCGAATAGATGGCTGGTCGGGCAGAGCGGGATTTCGCTTTGCTCAATTTGGTGAAGTTGCCGACCTCGACCAGGGTGTTCCACTCGTGGCAGGCGGGGCATTGGCCCGACCATTTGACGAACTCATTGCCACAAGAATTACACATGAAGAGGACCGAGGATTTCACAATTAGGATTGTACAGGAATGGTGATTTTCGGCCCATAAAATAGTTATCCACAATCAACGTACTTGTTCCTTTTTGGATGTTTTTGGGCTTAAAAAAGACAGACTATTTACTACGGGATTACATTTTTCTGGGATATGGAATCTTTATAGGTTGAAAAACTTGACAACAAATGATATATTGTCTTTAGATCCAAAAAACTTATGAAAACCCTGATTCAAGCTCTCTTTTCAAATAAGAAAAAAATTGCCAAACGCAATAACAAAAGCTTGTTCGGGAACATAGAGAACAGCCAGTTTGCCAAGATGGCGAGATTGGGTCAAACCCTAGTGGTGATGAGCCGCTAGTTGACAACTGAATATCAAAAAGAGCCTTACTACCGTAGCCTATCTCGAATAGCAAAGCTCTTTTCTTATTTATGAGTTCGCAACAGGACAGGTGCTGCGAATTCCCCTTTAAAATAACACTGTTGAAATGGCCTGTCAATAAGACACCCGCCAAAAGCTATGCATTTAGGCGGGCAGGAAAGTCCCCGCTGTGGCGGGTGGAGCGTTGGGCAGGCTCTCCACTCGTCACCGTGGGGATTTTTTGTGGAAGAGTAGATAGATCAGCGATCCAATTAGAGGTAATGGGAGCAGGAGGAAGCCGGCGAACTCCAGGTATTGAGGCAGATAAAAGATAACCAGATGGTGGGTTCCCGGCGGCAGATCCCAGGAGTTGTACCAGAGATTGGTGTCATTGTGGGGTAGGATGGCGGTCTTGTCTTTGGCGAAGAAGTAAAGATGGGGGATCTTGGCAACAAGAAGCCAAGTGGGAAGCGCAAGGTCACTCTCAGATACTACCAGCGCCTTCCAGTAGGGTGAGTTTGTTTGGAAGAGATTGAGAGGGGCGGAACCGGACTTGATGATGGTAGCTTGGTACAAAAACTCCGCCGGATGTCTCAAGGTTATCTGTCCGGGGCTTTCAACTTCCGGCTCAGGGACCAGGGGGACGGAGGTGATGTTTCTTAGGAAGTTTAGCGGGATAGGGGCGACGGTAACCGATTTGATCAGGTTCCTGACGGGGAGGTTGCCAAAAGACTGGTTGAAGAGGTGAAGGGTGTATCCGGGAGACTCGTTTGGGTTGCTGATGGGCTGAATAATCATTTGTTTACCGTCGACCAGCCGTTCGAAAACGTCGCAACGTCTGGTGGTGTAGTTTTCGAGACAGACGGTGGGAAAAAGGCCGGCAAGGTTTTCCGAGTCAATCACAAGAGCGTAGTGGGTATTGTGGGGGAAGTACTTGAGATTGATCTGGTCACAAGAGTTTGCCCCCGTGGCGGTATAGAGAAAACCGTCTTTGGTAACCTGCCGGTCGAACTTGCCCCGGTTGAAGTTATCGCAGTTGATCGGTTGGGCGGAAAAGAGGTTGTGGTCCGGGGTCGAGGTCTGTGTGAGGGAGGAGTCGAGGAGAGGAATCGAAATGGATATCAGGTTGTCCGAATCGCTTTCGAAGGCCTGTGAAGATATGGAATTCAGGAAGAAGTTGCCTTCGCCAAGTTGGGGTAGGTAGCTGACGACAGCGTCGCGATAATTGATCTCAGCGGTATTTTTGGTTTCGTTGGCTTCAAGAATAAGGTTGGCCTGCAGGGGGCGAAAGCTTGGTTTGGCGTAAATCCTGGTAAAAGTCGGTCTTTCTTTTGCGACCAGGGCCTGGGGACTGCTTTCTCCGCCAAGAGAGCTGTCAGTAATATTGGCGTTTGCGGGAGTGTTTGTACTACTCCAGTAGGTGAATTCAAGCGAGATGAGTTGGTTGAGACTACTCGCGTTTGGTATGGTGGCCGAGAGACAGCCGACCATGTCAATACCGATCAGGGAGATGGTGCCCTGCTCTAATATTTTTTCTATTTTTCGGTTGGGTTTATCGGTATAACACTGATATGGATTTGCCGCCGAGAAAGAGCCGGTCAGATCCCGCCGGAAAGTCGGGGTGCTTGAGTAGAGGGTGAGGTTGATGTTTTTGTTGGTGGGGAGATATGTGTTTGCGAGCGGGAAAAAAGTATTTTGGACCGCAAGTTCGTCGGGTAGCTGGATCTCGAAGTATTGATCGTTGATGCCGATGATCAGACCGGAACGGAACTCGGTTAGATTAAATTCAACAGTATTTGGTTGGCTGGGCAGGTTGACTTGCTGATCGCCTACGTGGATTTCAGGCAAGATGGGAGAGAACTTCAACTCCAAGCCGGTGGCGGTTTTACGGTATGCGAGTTCCACCGGAAGAAGAGACTCGGTCTGGCTGAAGGATGGAAAAGTTAGCCTTTTGGGTTTTGTTGTCAGTGGGGCCATCAGGGTGACCTGTTGACCGTTTGTTTCATTTGATTTTGTGGGACGTAGGGAAATACTCTCGAAGGGTCTGGTTTCGGGAGATGGCGATGAAACAGAGATAAAGTTATTGACGCGTTGGTAGAGGTTGGTCTTATAGAGAAAAACGGAATCGCCAAAGACTTTTTCCAGAGTGATTGCCTTGTTTGCGTCAAGAAGCTTTTGAAGTTTGGTTAGCCCGAGGTCAATATCGGGGCTCGGGGCAATAACATTCCGGTCGATGATGAGCCAATTTATTGAGAACCGGTCAAGGTCATTCTCGAACTCTTTTTGGTTTTCATTATAGAGAGCGGCACTGATCTTTTCGTAATATTTTTCACTGTTTGGATCCCAGACGTCGAAAGCCCGATCAAGCAGGGTCTGGGGTAGACCGAACCAGAGGAAACCGGAACCACGATAGCCCCAGTCGTAGTAGTTCCAGCCCCAGAAGGTGTACTGGGGAAAATTGGCCACCCGGGTATTGTGGTCTTGGCTTTGCATAAAGAGAAAAAGCTCCTGATATTCGTCGGGAAAACTTATTCTCATTGAACCTGAGATGAGATTGCCGGTGAATGCTGGGGTCATGAAAACGATAAGCGCGAGTGAAACGGTAAAAAGAGTCAAGTAGTAGGTGAGCTCGCTGTGAAGGAAGGTAAAAAGATCGAGAAGGAAAATGGTACCGATAGCAAAAAAAACCGAGTAAGCCAAAGATAATGAGACGCTAAACTTGGTAAACGGCGACCGGAAAATTTCGCTGACCAGTGGGATAAACCCGCCCAGCAGCTGGCCGCCGCCAACGAGGAAGAAACCGGAAATAAGGAAAATGACGAGCGAGGCCCTGGCGTAGGGGATTTTCTTTTTGAGGGCGTAATAGATGCCGGTCAAGACCAAGGCGAAAGAAAGATAGCCGATCGTTTGGATGATGGGACTGGCGAGGTGGCTTCGCCAGGGGAGCAGAAGATAGTCGTACTTATAGCCGGTGCTGATGTCCAGATAGTTAAACCAATAGCCTTTGAGCAGGGCGATGTCTTTCAAGTTGGCAAATTCAAGGTTCCGATAGTAGGTCTCGGGAGAAGAAATGAGATTGATGTGGGCCTGACCGGTAACGCCCCCGTTCGTGAGCGCGAAGAAGGCGACAGGCAGAAGCCAATAGGTTTGAGTTAGTATCGTGGTGACTAGGCTGTTAATCGAAACTACCAGTGACTTTTTGCGGAACTTGTTGTGGTGAACGAATTCCCAGAGGATGGGTAAAACACAAAACAGAAGAACGACAAAGAGGGTTTGAACATAAAAGCTACTTCCGGAAAAAATCAGTATCAAGGTCAAACAAAGAAAGTTTTTTAACGAAGGCTTTTCAAGATAGTGAGTCAGAGCAAGAAGGATGAGGGGAAGGAAAGCATAGAAGGAGTGAAAGGTTTCGAACGGGGTGAAAAAATACTGGAGGGTGGCCAAATTCAGGAGATAGAACAGGGCGCCCAAAAATGAGGCAAATTTGGTCGTCTTCGGATCAAATTTGGATCGGAGAACAATGGCCTTGAGAAAGTAAAAGACAGCCAAGGGGCCAATGGCGAGGCTGATAAAAACCCAGAGATAGCGAAGCATCGCAGTCGGGACCCCGAGGGAATGAAAAGACATCAGAAGTAATTCGCGAGTCAAGTCGGAGCCGTGAGCCATGCCGCCGAGCAGGCCAAGACCGCGGTATTCCTGCCAAACGGCAAAAAGAGATCTTTTGATATCGAGAGCGAAGTTGAACTCGGGATGAAGGTTGTCCCAACCGGTGAGGATGGTGTTGGGCTGGTAATTGGCGAAGGCAAGGAAGGCGACGATGACAAGAATAAAAGTTTGCGGCCAAAGACCGATGATATTTTTGACCAGCGCGAGTATGTGTTTGAATGGGGGACGATGTTTCAGTTTGGTGATCT
>MFAI01000007.1 GCA_001774555.1 Candidatus Collierbacteria bacterium RIFCSPLOWO2_01_FULL_50_23 | reverse complement strand
TGTGCACTCTTTAGGTTCTACTTGACGGATAGGAATTATGTTAAGCTTCATATTTTTAATAGACCCTTGTCATTTTATGTGAGTTACTAGTAACTTTGTGTATATTTCTGTCACTTCTGGAGCGGGATACGGGAATTGAACCCGTCACTATACCTTGGCAAGGTATCGTTATACCGATTAACTAATCCCGCTTGTTAGTGTTGTCGTGTGCCGAGGGTCAGAGTTGAACTGACATCTGAAGTTTTTCAGACTCCCGCCGTGACCACCTTGGCTACCTCGGCAAGCATGCCTATTATACCAAGTTCATGAGAGCCTTGGCGAGCTTATCCGGATCATGACGGATCAGGCTTCGAACCAAAACATCGCCTTTGGGTTTTTCATAAATCAAGTCGGAAACCAGGTCTGCTCGGATGACTTTCGGTTTTGGGCTCTGGTTGGAAAAATCAAGGTCATCGACGACGATCTCGGCTTTTTCTTCCCGGTAGCGCTTGAAAATGTTCCTTTTGAGCTTGAATGGTTTATTGATGAGAATGGTTTGGATGATGCCGCCGGAGAGGTATTTGTAGAGTTCAAAAAGATAGTCGCTGGCGGTAAAGCCCGTGGTTTGGCCGAATTTGGTCATGAGATTCATGACAAAGACCTTTTTGGCCTTGGATTTTCTGACGGTTTTGGCGACTCCCCCGACGACTAAATTACAAAGGAGGCTGGTGTAGAGGTCGCCCGGCCCCATAATGATCAGGTCAGCGTTTTGGATTGCCTCAAGTGCTTCCGGATTGGCCTTGGATTTAGGAAAGACTTCTAGGTCGACGATGCGATGCTGACCGGTCGTCAGGTCAGGTTCGTCGATGTGGTGCTCCCCCATCACCTGTTTGCCGTTATCGTAGCGAGCAACGAGCTGAGCGTCATCGTAGGTAACGGGGATGACACTGCCCTCGACGTGCAAAAGACGGCAGGTTTCTTTGATCGCTTCCTTTTGGGAACCCATGATGTCCGTTAAGGCGACCATAAACAGATTGCCGAAGGTCATACCGGCAATACCGGTGCCTTGACTGTAGCGATAAGTGAAAAGCTTGCGTAGTAGGTCTTCCCCTTCTTTGCCTGCCAAGGCGACCATGGCTTGGCGGAGATCGGAGGTGGGCAGTAGACCGAATTCGTCACGGATTACCCGATTGCTCCCTCCGGAGTCGGTCATGGAGACGATTACGGCTATGTCGATAGGATATTTTCGCAAACCGACGAGTGTCGTATAAGTTCCCGTTCCCCCGCCAATGACAACGACTTTCTTCTTGGGTTTAACCATCAGGTAGACTGATGTTAACAAAGTTCTCTGGGTTGATGCAACCTAGACGAGTTTTTCCCAAGTGAAGGCTGGATTACCGAAGTGGCCATACATCGCCGTATTTCGGTAGATAGGTTGGCGCAGATCGAGCGTCTCGACGATACCTTTTACAGATAGATCTATCAATTTCCAGGCAAAGTTTTCAATTGTCTTCATTGGTTTGTTATTGGTGCCAAAGACTTCGATGGCTTTGGCAACCGGATCCCTGTGTCCAATAGCGTAAGCCACTTGCACCTCACAACGATCAGCTAGGCCTGCGGCAACGATGTTTTTGGCGATGTAACGTGCGGCATAAGCGGCTGAACGGTCGACCTTCGTGGGATCTTTGCCGGAGAAGCAACCTCCGCCGATGCGTCCCATGCCGCCGTAGGTATCGACAACGATTTTTCTGCCGGTGACGCCGGTGTCTGAGGCCGGGCCGCCAATTTCCCAGTTGTCTGTACCATTGAAGATGACCTTCTTCGCTGCCACCTTCGGTAATTTGTACTCATGAAGAAGGGGTACAACCAGTTTTTGATAAAGGTTTCTGACAACTTGGTTCTTCTTTATCTTGGGGTCGTGAGGTTTGGCCAAAACGATTCTTTCGACGGAGACCGGCCTGCCCTTGGAGTTGTATTTCACGGTGACCTGGGCTTTGCCATCCGGCCGAAGATAGGTGAGCTCTTTTTGAGCTAGAGTATCCATTCTTTTGGTCAGTTCGTGAGCCAAGGTGATCGGAAGCGGCATGAATTCCTTGGTCTCGTTTGCGGCGTATCCAAACATCATCCCCTGATCCCCCGCCCCACCGTCATCGACACCCAAAGCGATGTCCGGGGATTGAAAATGGATAAAAGCTTTGATATCAGTTTCAGGACCAAAATCGAATTTTGGATTGGTGTAGCCAAGCGATCTGATCACTTCTTGGGCGATCTTTTTGTAATTAAGTTTTTCCGGACAAGTGATTTCGCCGGCCATAACGAGACGATTGGTGGTGACTAAGGTTTCACAAGCTACACGAGACTTGGGATAAACCTTCAGGGCGGCGTCAAGGACGGCGTCCGAAACTTGGTCGCAGATTTTGTCCGGGTGACCGGCACAAACTGATTCTGATGAAAAGAGGGAATAGTTCATTCTGACCATTCTAAAGGGGAGGGTAGTTTGAAGTCAATGGGTGGCCGCTGTAGGACTCGGACCTACGACATCCTCGATGTAAACGAGGCGCTCTACCAACTGAGCTAAGCGGCCTTGTCCGTATATTTTACATTAGTTCCCCGACTGGCATAATATAGGGTATGCGCATGTTTTGTTTTGACAACGCTCCATTTAGTCCTGCATAATACAGATGGTGCCGCATCGTAAGGTAAAATATTCATCATTCAGGCTTTTTATTCTTCCGCTCTTTATCATCGCGCTTCTACTTGTTACTCTTTACGGTGTGTTACTACGACATGACACGACGGTCCGGGCAGCCGTCTCTGGCGTCCGTAGGACGTTCTATGTATCCACCAAGGGAATAGACACCAACCCCGGCACCATTGAAGCCCCCTTTCGTACCATTGGTAAAGCAGCTTTAATCGTCAATCCCGGGGACACCGTACTTATACGGGGGGGGTACCTACAATCAAGCTCTTAAAATCCGCCGTACCGGTACGATGAAGGGCAGGATAACTTTTACAAAGTATCGGGACGAAACCGTCGTTCTTGACGGGAATGGTATTGGCCTCAACTATACCGATTCTCTCGTTAGCATTGGCACAACGTCCCTTCGCGTCGACTTTATCACGCTTTCCGGTATCACGATCCAAAACTCCACTGCAACAGCAATAAACGTTCGGGGAAATTATAATCAGCTTGAAAAATTGAAAATTGTGAACTCCCACGCCCGAGCGGTTGATTTCGAAGGGTCTACCTATTCTAGCTTGGCAAATAGCGACGTTACCAACAACGTACGTTGTAATGAAAACGGCAAACGTAGATGCAACAATAGACCCACCTGGCCAGTTACTATCGGTATCTCTAAGTCAAAGTATATTAAAATAGCCAGCAATAAAATTTACCGGAATTGGGGTGAGGGCGTCAGCTCATGGAGGGGGTCTTTCCAAAGCAAAATTGTTGGCAATACGATATTCGACAATTGGAGTGTCAATGTGTACCTCGATCATGCAGACTCTACTGTGGTAGAGAACAATTTTATCTATGAAACCGAGTCGTCGTATATTGACCAAAACAGTCCACAGCGGCAACTTCTGGCTAACGGTATTGCAATTGCAGACGAAGTGTACGCGGGGTATGGCTGTGACGCGAACAATAACAGTATTCGAAATAATATCGTCATCAACGCCAGGCGCGGGATAAGCTTTTATAATTACCAGACCGCCTGTGGGTCGGGACTAAAAAATACGCTTGTAGAAAACAATACCATCGTCAATTCTTGGGAACCGGCCGTCAGAATCAATGCGGGCACGCACAGGGCAACAGTGTTTCGAAATAATATTTTTTTTGCAAGGTCGGCAGTAGCAATCCTTTACTTTGAGTCTCCGGGTGATATCCGTTTTACTAATAATCTCTTTTTTAGTCCCAGCAGTCTTGCAGGTCAATTTACCTGGAACGGTGTCGCCTATAGCAATCTTACTTCGTGGCAAGCTAATTCTCCTACATATCTGACAGGTAATCTCTGGGTAAATCCTCTATTTGCAAGTCAAAACAGTTATCTCCCAACGGGGTACCGGATTCTTTTAAATTCTCGTGCCATAGACGCGGGTGTGACCGGGACGACCGTAGACTTTTGGGGGGCACGCCGACCAATCGATGGTAACGGCGACGGAATAGCCAAATCAGATATCGGTGCGCATGAATATAAGCCCTAGTGGGGGCTGACAGGTGGCACGCAAAAGTTATTTTTGGTGCAGAGAGAAAATTGCTGAAATTAAGACTAAAGGAAGTAGTTGACTCGAACCCATGAGGGAATTTTTAAATGTGGCCGCAGATGCGGCTAAAATCGCGCACAGAAAAATAATTGCGATGAACTTTCAGTAATCGCAAAAAAAGTCGGCTCGAACTTCTTCTTAAATGATAGGCGGCTCGAATTTTTGCCGATTCCACCGTACAATTTGCTCGCCGCGACCGCCATCGCGGCGAGCCTTACGGGCGAGAGTCTCCAAATGTGCCGAGGAGAGGACTCGAACCTCCATGCCCTTGCGGGCGTTACCACCTCAAGGTAGTGCGTCTACCAATTTCGCCACCTCGGCATCTATTTTAACTTGCTTTGTAGGTTTTATTGGTAGTGCGTCCCCATAAAGGGGATCTAGGGATCTACCAATTTCGCCACCTCGGCAATGTGGGCAGGAGAGGACTCGAACCTCCAAGAGTTTCCTCACAGCGTTCTGAACACTGCGCGGCTACCAATTTCGCCACCTGCCCGCGTTTTTAGAGCGCGGTTTCGGGCCTTATTATATCAAAAATAGCCTTCCGGCGGGCAAAACTGTAATAACGGGGGTAAAAAAGAAAGAGGGTGGGAAGCTCTTCACCGAAAGTCCTTTGAAAGTCATTGTAGAGCCGTTTGCGTTCCGCTTGATCTATGGTGCGCCGGGCGTCTTCGAGGTCTTTGTCGATTTTCTCGTTATCGACCTTACTGATATTGTTGGTACCATGGCTGCTATGCCAAAAAACATACTGGTCCGGGTCTGTCGGAATTTCGAAAAGGGTGAGATAAAGTTGATAGGTTTCCGGTCGACTGGTGACCACCTTGATGTTTAGGGTCACCAAGCTTGAATCCAGCTCCTGTTTGATTTTCTCGGCGATAGAAAGATACTGAGGGATAGTAGCCAATTCGAGGTTGATCGACTGGCTTTTGTCCGGAAGAGCGCTCCGGATAAGTCTGGTGGCGTGGTCAATATCGTAATCATAGAGCTTCACCAATGGATTGTAGGCCCAGGAGCTAGCGCTAATCGGTCCAAGTGCCCGTTCATTACCAAAAGTTTTATCTTTGATAGCGTAGGCGATGCCCTGACGGATGCCTTTATCTTTCAGGAGCGGATCCTGATTATTAAAAAGGATGGCCAATGCTTGGTGGAAATTGCTGATTTCGCGGACTTGACCGTATTGGTTGGGTTCGGGACTGGCCACTTTGGGATAATTGTAGATGGCGTTGATTTCCCCAAGTTTGAAGGAGGTCAGGGCTTGAGTTGGGCTGCCGAAGATACGAATTTCAATGTTTTTATCGTTTGATTGAAGCCTGATTTTTGAAAGAATACCGTTGGTATTTTGGGTTAGGGAGACGGTATAGTCACTGATCGTGAGACCGTTTTTGTTGGCAATCGGATTGTTCATAGCCGAGGGGAAGGGGGCAAATGGCTGGGGCAGGACAAAGACGATTTGGTTGTCCGAAGGGTACTGGATGTTGACGTCAGGAATATTAAGGGCGAAATCTTTTGTTTTTACTGGTGTGCCGTCAGACCATGTCAAGTCAGGCTTCATGGTAAAGGTGTACACTTTTCCGTTTTCGCCGACTTCCCATTTTTCGGCTAGATTCGGTAAGATGGTTTGATTCGGCCCGATCTTGGTGAGGCCGGAGTTGAGGATATTTTTTACCAAATTTGGCAGTGATTGGCTAGAGTATTGTCCAATTACACCGAGACGGACGCTGGTCTGCTTTGGGGGTAGTTTGGCCAGATAGTGATTTGCCAGCAGGCCGGCGATTACCGAGAGGACCAAACTGGTAATGATTACCCGGTAGTACCTTTTGACAAAAGCACTAATGAGCCAGAACTGTCGACGAAAAAATTTGTTCATTAGCGATTGACGGTCAAATTAAGAAGAGAAAGCAAGACAAAGGTAATAGAGAGGGCAATCGTGGTCACGAATAGGGCCCGTTCGGCCCCCCTTTTGGTATGGTAGCTGGTCATACCTCCGAAGGCGCGGCCCAGGGAACTTCCCTTGGCCTGAATCAGAATAGAGAGCAGAAGTAGGATCGAGACCGTCATCTGGAGTATTAAGATCAAGTTCATACCATGAATTATATCCGTTTATGAGCGTAACAACCAAATCAGACCGCTATGAACCAATGAAAGTATCAGCGAAGTAAGAATGTAGGCGAAGAAAATAGAAAAATGCATTTGTGGGATGACGAAACCTTGAAGGGTGTAGCCGTTGAAAGTGAAGGCGGCAATAGCGACTCCGGAGATAAAATACTTAAGCATAAACAAGGTGATAACGTTGACGGCCCAGGAAAAGAGGCCAAGGGTGATCAGATTGATCGGGAGAAGTAGGAGCTTGATGATCGGCTTAACGACTTTGTTCAATAGAGTCCATACCACGGCGGTGGAGAGATAGGTAATCAGTTGATTGGTAATAGTCAGGCCGGGGAAGAATAGGGCGACGAGATAAAGAGTAATCAGATTAAGAAAGATGGCGCGCAGAATGGTTTTCACTAAATCCAGTATAGCCTAACCAAGTGTAGTGATTTTGCGCCTTTTTTTGTGATAAGTGGTGGAAAAACGGTGGGCTTCGTCACGGATATATTGAAAAAGTTTCAGGAGACTGCTATGAAGCGGCAAATTAAGATTTACGATCTGATGATCGGTATCGTAAAAATGAATCGTTTCCCTCTTTTTACTAAGGGCGATGATGGGAATATCATCAGGGATTATCTCGGAAACGACCGATAGTTGCGGTACTCCCCCATCGAGAATGATAAGATCGGGTCGGTCCCAGTCGTGATGTCCAAGACGTCTTACCATGACATGTTTCATGGCGACCGGGTCACCGAGCTTGTTGGTCCTGACTAGAAATTTCCGGTACTCGTCTTTGGCCGGCTGGCCATCGACAAAGACCACCATCGCTCCGACGGTATTTTCTTGACTAAGAGTGGCCACGTCATAACACTCGATGCGGTGGGGCGGGTTTTTGAGCTTGGGGTGTTTCAGTAGTAGAACAGCCTGCTCGAGAACCTTATTTGTAGCGGACGGAAGTATCAATAGTTGGCTATATTGATGGCTGGACAGGGCGATCTGGAGCGACTCCAGCTGATGCTTGAAGACTGCCGCGGCCTCGAATTTTTCTTTTCTGGCATTGGCATTAATCTCCTTTTTCAGGCTTTCCATTAGATTTTGGAACCGTCCGGAAAGAAATATCTTGATTCTGGTGAGGTGTTTGACATAGGCGGCAAGTGAAATAGTGCCACTGCAGGGCCCTGGGCACTGGCCGATGTGAAAGTAAAAACAGGCCCGCTTGCCTTGTGGATTTTGACAATAGCCGATGATGTGACGAATTTGTTTGAGGAGCTGGTTGGCAACCGTCCCCGATGGGTATGGACCGTAGATCTGGGTTTTGGGGGAAGTGTATTCTTGTAGATTCAGGTCGGAACGATGCAGAACTTTGAGGGTGTAATTTGGGGAGTTGTCGATGACTATATAGCTAACTGTCTTGTCATCTTTGGTGGCAGAGTTGTAATACGGTTGGTATGTTTTGATGAGATTGGCCTCAAGGATTATCGCGGCCAAGTCGGAATCGACCGTCTGGAGAATCAGCGACTTGGTTTGGATGATGAAGTGAGCCGCCTTGCTTTCGGAATCACGGCTGTTTTCGAAGTGTTGCGCCAGCCTGCTTTTGAGATTTATAGATTTACCAATGTACAGGGGGGTGCCTTCTTTGTCTGCGAAGATATATACCCCGGGCGATGAAGGTAAGTCCGACGGTGCTGAGTATGGCGGTCGCCCATACGACACCGATCGGTAGATTGGGCTGGTAAGTGATACTAAGGCTGGTTTCTTGGCCATTGATGTCAATTATAAGCGGCGTGGTGATCGGAGACAGGTGCGGGCCGATTTTGATCTCGGTTTCAATGGCAGTAGTTGAATATGGAGCCAGGTGATATTTTCCGGTGCCACCCTTGACCTCGTCATTCTCCTCGATCGTTACTTCGGCTTCTCCCGAGACTCCGGAAATATTTTTTAGATTTAGAAAAAGGTGATTGTTGTCGATGAGACTAAAGGTCGCTTGATAGGATGGGCTTGGAAATGAAATCGAGTCGGTGATCCGGACAAAGACGTCCTTACTGCCTCCCCCAAATGTCTTGTACGCTCCTGCCGGTAGTGGTTGGGTGGAGTCAATGCCGTGGATAGCGAAAACGAGATGGTTGAGATCGAGTTTGTTGAAATAATCGATACCACCGGTGGTGTTTCCCCAAGTGGGGTCGACCTGGATCCAGGTTTGCTTGTCGCGGTTGTAGTACTCCGGCCATGCATGCAGGATATCTTTGGAGAGGCTTAGGGGTTTGAGTTTGTCATTGCTACTAAGGGCATATCCCTGGAGCTCGCGGGCCGGGATATTATTTTTTCTGGCCAGGGCGATGAACAAATCGGTAAACTCGGTACAGATGGCTTGGGTGGGATTTGCCAGGGCCCAAACTGCACCCGGCCGGTTGATCTCACTATTTTGTCTTGCGATTCGAGCGTAGCTGTAAGTAAGGTAGTTGGTGACGAAGTCGTAGACAGACTTGGGGGTGGTCAGGCCGGCGGCTTTGGCGCTAATATCCAAGTCTTCGGTATTCCAAAGTTTGGTCGCCCGGGTGTAGACGTCACTGTTTTCGAGCGGGGCACTTTTTGGGTTGAATGAAAGTTTGATAAATAAATCGGCGGTGATCTGAAGATCGGTATCGGGACTGATACTGTAGCTGGCCAGCCAGTTGCCATCGGGGTCGGTGGCGATATCTTTTGGTTGAGGATTAAGGTTTTTGAGGTAGACCGTTTGATAGTTTGTATCCGGCGGTAGGGCGATTTGAGTATCCAGGTTTTTTGATAAGGGGTTATTTAGGTTGTAAACCAACTGGATTTTGAAGTACTGGGTGGTGCCGAAGACGGCGGAAATTGATTTATTCCCCAGCGACGCTTGGGTAAATAGATAGTGGTTATCATCAATTCGACTGGGTTTTGGATCGATGTAGGCGGGAGTGCCGAATTTCGCCGGAACCTTGAGAATTATTTGTTGGCTGTTGGTATTTTCGTTTGATTCCAGTTTTGGGATGTTAATTTCCCAGACCGAACCCTGGCGGTTGGCAATATCAGCTGAGTCATATTGAATGGAAAACTGATTGATCTTATCTTTGCCGACGACTTTGTTGATGAAGTCAAAGTTAATGTTGGTGACGTTCTCGGTTTGACTGATTTGAGGATTGATCGAACCAGCGGCGTCTCGGACAACAATATTTTTTAGATTCGTTTGGGAAAGACTTAGGGAAAAACTGGTAGCGTAGACTGTGGAAAGGTTATTTTTTTGAGCGATATTAAAGGTGACGTTGGTAAGGCCTTGCTCATTGATGTCATAGGTAATGACGTAGTCAGTGGCAAAGGTTGCCAGGGCAAATACCCGGGTGGAAAAAACCAAATTTCCCAATGCGGCGAGGATGAAAACAGAAAGAAATTTTGCCAGGAAACGCATGAGAAGAAGTATAGTACATCAGGCGCGCCACATGTCTTCTGCGAGATCCGGACCGAAAGCTTCAACCAGGGCATCCTTAACTGTTTTCATAAGCTCCCCTGCTGAAAAGATATCAAGCTCTTTACAATGACCAATCAGTAACGCCAGGAGGTTGATCTGGAAATTTCTTAACCCACCGAACTTAAATCCCCGACCGTAAGGTCGTGGGATGAAGTTCTCCCCGCATTCTTTTCTGGAATGGTTGGACTAGCTGGAATGGTTGGACTAG
>MFAI01000006.1 GCA_001774555.1 Candidatus Collierbacteria bacterium RIFCSPLOWO2_01_FULL_50_23 | reverse complement strand
AAGCAGTCGCACAAGTGTTATAAGGGACTTTCTGTCTCGTCGGTTGCACCGCAATCACAAAATCGTAGCTGTTTGGCGAATAAACCGGTGACTGGGCCGTGTCAGCAGCCACAGAGGTGGCCAGCTTTTCGGCATATGTTTTGGTGGCCGAACCAAAGTAATCCGGACAAAAGTACCTCGTGACATACGAATTCGGGTTGGAGGGTATTGGCAAAACATTGTATGCCGTTCCAGTGTTAACAACCGCAAACACCTTTCCGGTAATCTGCAACTCCCCTCCAGAGAGATCGCTCACTCTCTTCCTGATTGAGTCAAAGTCCACCACTGGCGCGAATTGATTCGGAAGGGGATCAAAATGAGCCTTGGAGCTAGCAAAAAACACCCGGTTAAAATATTCCTTCGGAGTCACCCCGTAATATGTGGACTGGTACTGTGAATAAAAGGCTCCCTGGTTGGGGTTCGGATCAGCGGGAGAACAAACAAAGTTCCCCCAGCTATATCCGCCAAAGTAACCTCCCAACAGAACTGCAATATTCACGTTTTGTGTCAAGGTAGCCACATTAAATGCCCCAGTGGCTGCAGAACTAGAACCAGATGTGCCCTGGGTTGTCTCCGCGGAACTCACCCCAGAGGGAGTTGACGAGGTCGTCGTCAGAATTATTTTGTCCAACCTAAACCCATCCTCTCTCATCCACACATTCAAGGTGTGTGTTCCGGCAGAGGGAACCGTAATCTTGGCAGAAGTGCCATCTAAAGTCCCCTTGGCCCACACCCAAGAGGAATCGGCCTTAGGAATATTAATCCGATCAGCGGTCGAAACAAACTTGCCGTCCAGTCCCACATGTACAGAGTCGTTGCCTCCCGCACTTTCTCTCCCAGTTGGCTTGGAACTTCCCCTCACCCAAACCGTATATGTCCTGGGGTAGTTCAAACCAGACGGAAACCCAATTGTATATCGCAGTTCTGGGCTGGAACCAGTAAAGTTACTGTTTATAATACCACCGCTATTGGGTGTTACTGACACTGCGTCACTTCCACTAAAACCAGACGGAGAAGTGATTTTAGACCAGGTTCTCCCCCCACGAGCTACGACGGCGCTGTAATGCTCCGCGTCAATAACTACTTGGCCGCTCTTCTCAGTAAAAGTGGTACTGCTTGTTACAGCTGCAAGAGAAGACCCACTCACCAAAGATCCTTTCACAGAAATACTCATTCCGTTCTTAAGAGCAGCTCTCCTGGTCGAAGATAAACCAGACAGGTTCAACAAATATCTGGTTCCACCGGTGGAATCCAGATAGTAAGTTGTCGCTCCACTCGTTGTGCTTATCGCCAATTTTCCACTCAAGGTGGTTGTCGATCCCGCCGCCCTCGGTCGCGGGTCAAATTTCATGCCACTACCCAAAACCAAAACCGCCACGATCATCACCACCAACAAAAAGATCACCTTCGACAAACGGATAATGCTAGAACGTTTCCGCGAAACCCTCATCTCTCCCCACTATTCCACACAACCAGACTTCTTGTCAATGCCCCGATATAGGAGGCTGTTGAATAACACCGCCACCTTGTCATTCCGGTTAGACAGTAACACCATCCACGTCTAGGGTCTGGTGGCAAGGCAGACTGGTATTTAGGACGATTTATCAGAGGAGCCAATTTCCTAAAGTTCGGTTTTGATCTTTAAACCAGTTCGGTTTTCAGGTTTTCCTAACACGGGGAAATGGTGCAGGCTTTACTAACAAAAGTTGGCCTTGAGTTGGTCTCTTTTGGGGTCAAGGGGAAGGGCCATGTCTATGCCCAAGTTTTTGAGGCGCACGTTTGCCTCTCTAAGGAGATAGTCTATTAGATCTTTGGTTTCCTCTGGTGAAAAAAACGGGTCGCACATAAAAACCAGGACCGAGGTGGGGACTCCCCAACCTTTTTCGTTAACAAAAGTGACCACATTGTTGCAGGCGAGATTCTGTACGATGCGATTTTGTTTATCTCTTGTGGTATGGACGGGCCACTTTCTGTCTGCCAGCAGACCAGCCGCAAGGTCTACAAGAAGTTGGCGTAATTTCACTGTATCCTCGATACTGTATTTAGAAATGATAACCTCTGCAGGAACTCCGGACACATGAGGAAGTACTTTGCCGATCATTGTTTTTAAACTTTGAGCCGTATCGGCATCAAGGCGGTATCGACAGGAAGTAAATCTCCCAAGGTCTTTTTCGACATTGGCACCTCTACCCCCTTCTCTTTCCTTTCTAGACATATCCGGAATTATATATTCCCCCCCCCAGATGTCAACTATAGGACTAAAGACAGGGCCTAGCAATCTTTCTTGAGGTAGGTGCAGATATTCTGATTGTGTTCTTCGAGGGTGACGGCGTAGTGGATCTGGCCGCTGCTGTCATGGAGGTAGTACCAATATTTGGTCGCCTTCGGCTTTAGGGCGGCTTCGAGGCTGGCTTTTCCGGGATTGCCGATCGGAGCGGGAGGAAGACCTGGATTTTGATAGGTGTTGTAGGGGGAGGCGAAGGCAATATCAGTCCGGGTCAAACTTTTGGGCCACCAGTCGCAGATCCTGATGCGGCAACGGGCGGACGAGACAGCATATTGAACCGTGGCGTCGACGCGCAAGGCAGCACCGGCCTTGAGTCGGTTGGTCAGTACACCGGCGACTTCGGCTCTTTCCTCATCAGCGCCCGCTTCTCTTTCGATGATGGAGGCGAGAATAACAATGCGGTTTTGCTGATCTGCCTGAAGATTCAGTGAAGAAGTAACTTTGGAAAACTCGCCAGTTAACTTCTCGATGACGTCTTGGGTGGTGACATTGGGGGCGAAGGCGTAGGTATTGGGGAAGAGACGGCCTTCGAGTTTGGTGGTTGCGCGGATAAACTCTTCCGGGTCAAAGTGGTGGGGCATTTTGCTTTCGACCAGCTTGTCTAGGACGAGATTGGCCATTTCTTCACGACGTAAGCCCTCGGGGAGAGTGATCCAGACCTGACGGATGCTGGCCTTGGTGAGACTGACGACGATCTCGCCCGTGGTCTGCGCGGGGGTGAGCGAGAAATAACCAGCCTGGATTTTCTTACTTAGGTTCTTGACCAAGACAATCATCTTAAAAACCGTCCGGGAACGAATCAGGCCGGCCCGACTGAGGTCGCTGGCTATTTTGTCCAGGTTTTCACCAGATGCGATGACAAATTCCTTGCGGTTATTGTCTGACTTGTTGACAGGCTGGGCATAAAAACTGCCGACCATAACGATAGCGATAAGAGCGACGAGAAAAAGAGACGCCAGATAACGAGGCATTCTTAGACTTCTTCAAATAAAGCGCGGCGGTAGGTCTGATTGGTGGTATTGAACATGAAGATGCGGCCGCACTTGCAGGTCACTTTGTCATGATCTTTGACCTTGGCTTTTTCGGATTTGCCGTTTTTGAGGGAAGAGCCGCAACCAACGCATTGACCGCGTGAGAGTAACCAGGCCTGAACGGGAGCAATGATGTTTTTGAACATGAGGTTATTGTAGCAAATCGAGGCAGCCCTGCAAGATGATGTCAAATTCAATTACTTTTGCTCCAGTCGGAAAGAACGGAGATTAGATCGGGGACGACAAAATCGGCAGTATCAAAAACCTGACGCGTTTCTTCGAAGTCCCAGCTGATGCCGTCAGGAATAGCGATCACGGTGCCGATCCCGGCTTCTTTGGCCGCAAATACGCCGTGGGGAGAGTCCTCGAACATCAGACACTGGTCGCCGGTAACTGTTTCATTTACCAAGCTACCGATTTTTGAGAGTAGTAGCCGGTTGATGTCAGTCTTTGTCCTTTTGTAGCTTACGAGATCCGAGCGGGTAACAACAAGGTGAAATTGATTTAGCGATAGTCCTCGATTGTTGTCAAAAAGAAAGTTCACAAAATCGGACCGCGACTTGGTGGCCAAACAAACTGTCCGCCCTTGATCAATCAGCCAGTCGATTAATTCCTTGACTCCCGGGCGAAGTAAGTCTCGTGATCCAATTCTTTCACTTGCTAGTGAAAATCGATACGTTTCCAACTCCTCGAAATCTTTTTCTGTTAAATTGGATGTGGTTTCTCCAATCATTTGAAGAAATATCTCCAGGGAAGATCGCCCCGATGTTTCCTTTTCTAATAATAGTTTTCGTTGATCTTCGATGGTAAAACAACAGCCATTGATCGCCTTTGCCATTATTTGATGAACTTCAAAACATATTCTGGGGGTGTCAAAGATCACCCCGTCCATATCGAAGATGATGTATCGCGGCGGCTGGGGAAGCCGCGCCTCCTTGGTTTCCTTACTTATAAAAGACATAGTCGTCGAGAAGGCGAAATAATTTGTAATCTGCCTCGGGATCTCCGGTGATGAACTTGCGCTTGAGGTTCGCGGGGGGAACGGTATCGGTCAGGATGACGTCATCCCAGCTTACCGGAAGACAGGGCAGGGTTGACTCCACCCCATCGGCAATGACCGCGGAAATTGTTTCAAGACCCAATAACCGCGCCAGATAAACCCGGTGGAGTCCGTCCACAAGGAGAAGGCAACCATCGTTGATCTCGATCAGGGGCGGGGCAAGCCTACCTTGCTTGCCCCAGGTGAAATCAATCGAGGAAATTTGTGAATCGAAATTCAGGATGTCAACCTCGAGCCGCATTAATTCTTCATAAAGTGAGGAGATGAAGGATAGTTGGGGTAAGAGCGCGTACATCGCCAACGGAAAAATATCTTTCGGACAAACGGTCTGCAATGACAGGTTGGCCTTTCGGTACGGGTAGAATGCTCTGTCTCCCAGAAGGACTACCTGACGCAATCGGTTTTCGACTGTTGGCCAATTGCTGATATCAGTTATTTCCAGTTCCCCGCTGGGTAACTCAGGCTGATAGACTTCGCCTTCAATTCTCGGCCCGTGCATAACGTCTTTGACAATTGGTAATCATCTATCAAAGTGTTATACTTTCAGTTTGAAGCTAGCATTTGACTTTTGTTTCTAGTAATTGGACATTATTTGGACAGAAAATGAGCTATTACGATTTACTTCCGGGAACTTATTTCGATCCGACCTACGCTGCCGTTATAAAAAGTCTCCTCATCGGTGACAATGTGCTGCTGGTTAGCCCCTATGGCTTTGGGGGAAAGACCTTTTTTAACTTCTTTCTTTCGAGACAAAAAACAATTGACCGCACCATTATTTCTTGGAGTAACAACCTTCCAGTCAAGACCCTTTTGAAGCAAGTGAAAGAAAATCATCGACGGGGCACGAAACAGATCGTGATCATGAGACAGGTCGAGAAGATAGATGATCTCCCGGTGCTTTTGGAAAAACTAAATGACATTCGTCAACCCAATCCGCAAAACACAAGCTACCTGATCATTACTGACCATAGGGGTCTGACTGATATCGATCAATATCTGGCCGGGTTCAATACTTTCTTTTCGAGCCGGTATCTACTGGGTGCATTCGATTTTGAAAAAACAACCGAGAATATTCGTGCTAATTGTCTTTTTTTCGGTTGGCCTTATCTGCCGCAAAACGATAAAAAAGTTTTCCAGTTATCCGGTGGTATTCCCCGTCTGATTAAACATATATATAAAGAAATTAATGAAAGTCAGCTTACCTTTGAAGATCCTTCCGCTTTCTTGTTCGATCAATCGATCAGTTTTCAGCTGCAGTATCTGGCAGATCTAATTATGAAAATCGACCCCAACTACTTGATTAAATTTGGAATACTTGATGCCAAGAAAAAAATTAAGTCGGAATTGTTGGCGATGTTTTTTTCGGACCTTCAAGTTAAAATCGCTAAACAAAATTTCGCTGAATTAACCAGGGCCGAGGCGCAATTATTTTCGCTTTTTTTCTCAAATCCGGATGAGATTATTTCAATCGACAGGGTTGCTGATTTCTTATCAATTTCGGACGATGATTTTTCTCTTTGGGCGGTCTACAAGCTTATTGCCAGATTGAAGGAAAAGATCAAGTCAAAATATGACTTGGTTAATCTCAAGGGGAGGGGCTATAAGCTAGGCTTCGAATCAAGGTAGTCTTGTAAAATTAACGTGGCGGCGGCGGCATGTTCCTCTTCTTTTCGTTTTTCTTTTGGGACACCTCCTTCGACCATTTTTTTCACCGCCTCCTGGCTACTAAGATCTTCGGGGTGAAGAACAACCCGACCGGAGAAGACACGCTTGATTTCGTCATGAAGGACGACCGAGAGGTCTTTGATCGGCCCCACGTGGGGCTCTCCGATGACAATGACGTCGGGGTGGTGCTCGTCGACTAATTTTTTGACGTGGTCGATAAGCTGGTGGGCGAGCCCGCCTGCATCGCTATGCGAAGCATTGCGGGCAGGAAAAGTGGTAAGGGGTTCGGCGAGCTTGCCCTCATGGGAAATGGCAACGCCGATTTGGGCTAAGCCCGGATCGATGGCGAGGTAAACCATGGTTAATCCTTTAGGATTATGGCAAGTTTCATTGCATCAGTTCCTCCAACTACTCCAGGTGTGGGTTTATCTATTGTCACATCAATTATTCCAACGATTCTTCCTCCTTGCGCATCAATCTCATCTAAAAATGCTTGCAATTTCTGCATTGTTTCCTCGGCACTGACTGGTTTGGGATCGTCCCAAGTATCTCTACCACCCAGATCAGGTAAAAAGACTGCGTTGTGACCACGCTTTAGATTTAGTGTCTCATTTCTTTCCCTTGATTTTTCAGGCATAGAATTAATTTTGACTGTTAACTATTCGAATTATACCCTAAGTTTGAATTTGATTAGGTTTTGATTAATTCGGCTTCGATGACCAGACGGCGGAGCTTGGTCCCGGGCGGAACGCAAGTAATTAGCTTCAATATTTTTTTGTTATAGTCTTGCTTCAAGACCCAAAACTCGTTGGGCTTGACCTCATACATTTTGCTGACGCGGTAGGTGTATTTGACGCCGGCATAATCGACAAAGATGTCAGCACCGAGTTTGAGGTTTGGTAAGGTCGAGAAGATGGTCAAATAGTTTTTCGGATTAAAAAATTGGGGCAGGGTGGAGTGACCAAAGATGACGGGGGCGCCCGCCTCACCCGGGAAGGCAGTTTGTTGGTATTGGATCAGACTCTTGGTGAGATCATCGGTGTCAGCCCTGACGGCTGCCTCCTTGATGCCGAGAGAAGGAATGGCCAGCAGGTACTGTTGCTCACTCACGGGTAGATTGATAGGGGCGGTCGGCTGTCCGTTTAGATTGATAAATTGAGACTGGCCAGGAAGAGGAGCGCTTCCTGCCTCCGCGGGCGAAAAGGTAAACCAGTTGCTGGCCCGAGTATAGTCGACGTCTGCGATGAGAATGGGTTCACTGTCTGACGAGAGGTCCCCCTCACTGGCAAATGATTCGTAGATGATCGGTGAGAGCAAGTTACCACGTCCGCCATCTTCAATGGCCCTCAGAGATAAGTTGTAGCTGGCCATCGGCCAGACAACCGAGGCGACGAGACCCATGCCCAAAGAGGAGACAAGAGTGGGTAAGATCTTCAGATACCGAGGAATTACCTTTCCGGGCGAAGGGACTTCGCTGGTGGCCTTCTGGTAAGAATAGAGCATGGTTATTTGGTCGAGACGCTGTAACTATAGTGTTTGGGATTGAGGGGGAGAAGTCGGGAGAGGAGTGGGATGTTCGGGGAAACATAAACCAGCGCGCTTTGATAGCCCGGAAGTGTCTGAAGGATATTTTTGATTGCGATCGCTTGTTTGCCCTTGACGGTGTTGCTGATCTTTTCCTCGTCGATTTCGGGAAAAAGAAATGCGGAAACATTGGCTTTGGTGGCGAAAGTGTTGGCGTCAATTGGAGTCGGGTCAGTAAGACCGACCTGGGTCTGGTCAGACGCAATGACCAGTCCGGCATTTTGGCTCCCTAAAATTTTCTTTTCGATTTGGGTGACCATCTCCTTGTAGGAGTAGACCAGAACATCCAGATCAGCGGCCAGGTCCAGATTCAGACTGCCGGCTTCTTGGCCGACGGCGTGATCGAAGGTCTTGGTGGTGTATCTCAAGGCTCCGACCACCAACGATCGACTATCGGGGTCGTCTTTTTTCAGCTGTTCGTCGATTGCGGATTTGATTTTTTCGGAAAGCTCTGCCTGGAGTTTTTCCTGATCGGCTTTGTCGACGGCCTTAACTGTCCGGGAGGAGCCACCGGCAAAATTGGCATCGGCGCGGGCAGTGAGGACTGACTTGGGGTAATTTTCGACACTAAAGGATGTAAGCTTGTCCAGATTTGACTCGGCGCCGAGCTTTCCGGCGGTGACGTTTACCTCTTTGCTTGGAAAAACTGGCCCGTTCTCGTTGAACTGGCTACTAGCTGAAGCTAGAGTAACGGCGCTATCCAAAATAAAGGAGAGGTTGTTGGCTGAGGTTATTTTTGCTCCCTCCTTGAGGTTCACGGATTGGTTGCTGAGGTTATAGATAGTGACCTTACCTGTGGCTTTGTCGCCGACCACTGCTTCCCCGGTAGTGATTGTGCTACCACTGACTTTCGCGGATAGGGTTTTCTTGGCGGCAATAACCGAGAGAAAGTTTTCTTTGGTGCCGGTGCCGATGGCAACATCGATTGTCTGGTTAACCCGGACAGGAGAAAGGAACAGGGAGATCGCCACCTTGCCGAAGTAAAAATAAAAACCGACCACTCCGAGTATCCCCAAGACCAGAAGAAAAACGGGAACGATAAGTGCAAGTCTGCCAAGTTTGACCTGAGGCAGACTGAAGCTTCTTAGAGAAAATTTGGGTAAGGTCGGACGAGGGAGCCTGCTAAAGAAATTTGTTTTTGGTTTCACCGGGGCGACTTCTTCAGGCTCTGGCATTTCAATGGCCGCTTGCTCATCATGACTTTGTGGTTGTGGGCCCTCTTCACCTTCGAGGACAAATCCAACCGAAGTCAGATTTGAGGTAACACTTTCGACGGCGGCATCTGACTTTGTTTCTTCAGTCTCCGATTCCTCGACCTGGGTGGCGATGGGCAGACCGATAGATTTTGCCGCTTCCGAGCCACCGGAAAGGGCGATCGCCCTAATTGAAAAGTCGATGGGGAGAACCTGGACTTTGGGAAGGTGGATAAAAGGAAGCTTCTCGTTCCAGGGGTAGCCGATGATCTGCTGTTCTTCGTTCTCGAGGTCGTTGCCATTGGTGAGAATGAAACGCGCCGGAAGTTTTTCCGCCTCAAATCGCGCCAGCCCTTCCTCGACGTCGCGGGCGAGGTCGTCGGAACGACCAACCTCTTCCTGGGCCTGAATTTCACCGAGGTTAACCAGGGAGACAATTACTTTACTGGGGTAGATCTCCAAAAGAATGGCGGTGGGCGGGACACCTTCCTGAACCTTGAGGTGACTGACGATCGCCTCAGTAATGGTGACCATACCGATCGGCTTCAGGGTAAGTTCGCTGATGAGTCGCTTGATCAACTTTTGTTTGGTCGGATGAACCCGATTCTCGGAAAGCCAGGAGTCGGGCAGGCCAAAAATGACCCGGTCGGGTTCGCTGCTTAAACCCCGGATCGCTTCCGAGAGAGAAGCGTCGACTCCGTTGATGAGTGAGTCTTCGGAATCCCAGAGTTCGTAGCTGCCGAGGGCGATGATCGAAGGGGTTTCGTCTTCGACCTGCCAAACCGCCGACTTGATCATTGATTCATGAATTTCGACGGCCAAAAATAGTTCGGCGGTAGTTTTTTTGTTTTTGGGTGTGAATAAATTATTGAAGACCATTGTTTTGTGCCTTAGACATTGGTGAGGTAGATCCGGCGCAGCGAGCTACCAAGAGACTCTTGTTTAACTACCTTTATCTTACCAATTTCAGAGGTGACTGCCACATGGGGACCACCGCAAAGTTCCTTACTATAGTCGCCAATAGAATAGACGTTGACCCGGTCGGGGTATTTTTCCTTAAAAAATGCCAGAGCTCCGGAGGCGATTGCTTCTTCATATGGCATAGTCGTAACTTTGACAGAAAGATTGGCAGAAATTTTTTCGTTAACGACATTTTCGACCTTTTTGATTTCCTCTTGAGTTAATGGTTTGTCGTAGGTAAAGTCGAAACGAAGTCTCTCAGAAGTGAGATTACTACCAGCTTGGTGGACTTTATCCCCAAGAACATCTCGCAATGCCTGATGGAGCAGGTGGGTGGCGGTATGATATTTGGTTACCGTTTCGGAATGGTC
>MFAI01000005.1 GCA_001774555.1 Candidatus Collierbacteria bacterium RIFCSPLOWO2_01_FULL_50_23 | reverse complement strand
TTGGTTTTTTCCAGCTGGCGTAGTCACACTTGGGATAGTTCTCACAGCCATAAAACTCCCTGCCCGTCTTCGTCCGCTTGACCACTATCCGACCACTATCTTTCGGACAGATCACCCCTTCCAGATATACGATCAACCGTGCTGTGTACTTGCACTCGGGAAAGGTGGAACAACTATAGAACCGGCCAAACCGGCCCGTCCTGACGACGATTTCTCCTACTTTACATAATGGACAGGGCTTGCCCGTGTGTTCTACCGGCATTTTCACTCTTTCCGCTTCCTTCGTCGCCTTGACCACTGTTTTTTCGAACGGACCATAAAAATCAGAAAGCACCTTCTGCCAGTCCTTCTCGCCGGTAGCGATCTCATCCAGATCAGCTTCCATCTTCGCCGTAAACTCGTACTCCATCTCCGCGGGAAAGTTCTTGACCAGGAAATCGGACACCGCCGTCCCTATCTGGGTGGCAAAAAATCTTTTCTCTTTTCTCTCGACGTAGCCGCGGACAATGATCGTCGAGATCGTTGGCGCGTAGGTACTCGGCCGGCCAATACCTCTCTTTTCCAATTCCTTGATCAATGAAGCGTCATTGAACCTTGCCGGCGGTTGGGTGAACTTTTGTTCCGTGGTTATCTTCTCACGGGTGAGTTTCTCGTCTTCGGTTACCGCGGGCAAAATTACTTCATCCGCAACCTTGTAAAGTTTCTTCCATGAGGGAAACTTCATAATTTCACCCACCGCCCTTAACTGATAATTTTCTTTGTTCTCTGCCACCACCCAAACGACGGTTTGGTCGACGGTCGCCGGCCGCATTTGGCAAGCCACCGTTCGGCGCCAAACTAGTTGATAGAGCTTCTCTTCATCCTTATCAATATCTTCAACGTGGGCCTGTCCGCCTAACTGCCTGCCTGCATCGCTATGCGAAGCATTGCGGGCTGGCGAAGCTGTTGGCTGGGTCGGTCTGATCGCCTCATGGGCCTCCTGCGCCACCACCTTGCCGGCGGTCTTGTAATAAATTTCTTTCTCGGAAAGATACTCCTGACCAAACTTTTTGGCAATTATTTCCCGGACCGATGCCACTGCCGTCGGGACCAAATGAAGCGAGTCGGTCCGATGGTAAGTAATGGATCCTTTTTCATAAAGCCTTTGGGCAACTGCCATCGTTTTTTTCGCCGACCAGCCCAGGACATTCGCCGCCGCCTGCTGTAATGTGCTGGTCTTAAACGGCGGATGTGGAAAGAGGTGCCTTTCTTTCTTTTCTACCTTACCAACCTCGAACTTCGCCGTATTCAAATCAACCTCGATCTCCTTGGCTTTTTCCCCATTACCGATCTTGGCCAGTTTGCCGCCGATCTTGGTGAGCTCCACCGAAAACGACTCGCCTTTATCCTTGGTTCTTGCAACGTCGACCAAAATACTCCAGTACTCCTCCGGCTTGAAGGCCTCGATCTCCCGCTCCCGCTCCACCACCAGACGTACCGCCACCGACTGAACCCGTCCGGCCGAAAGCCCACGTCTGACTTTCTTCCACAAAACCGGTGACAGTTCGTAGCCCACGATCCGGTCGAGCACCCGCCGGGCCTGCTGGGCATCCACCAAATTCATCTCCACTTTTCTCGGGTCAGCCAAAGCCTCAAGGATCGCGTCCTTGGTGATCGAATGAAAGGTGATCCGTTCAAATTTCTTTTTATCAATCCCCTTTTTGCCTTCGGCCAAAAGCTTTTGTGTATGCCAGGCGATCGCTTCACCCTCGCGGTCGGGGTCGCTCGCCAGAATGACCTTCTCGGCTTTGGCCGCCGCGGCGATCAGTTTCTTGGCGGTCTGCTCTTTCCCGGTGGACAGTTCGTAGCCGGGGATGAACTTGAAACCACCCTTTCCCTTCTTTATTTCCACCCCCATCTTGCTCTTGGGAAGATCGCGGATATGTCCCATCGTCGCCATCACCTCATAACCACTCCCGAGGTACTTGGTCAGACTTTTAGTCTTGGTGGGAGACTCGACAATAATTAGTTTCATAAGTGTTAACTATACACAATAATGCATCCCGGACGAGAGACGAAATATACCACACGTTGCAAATTAGGCATGAAAAAGGCCCCGCCGCGGCGGGGCCTGAGGTTTCTGGGGCCACCGGCTCCGGGATTCGGTAGGCTGTGCCTCCTATCCTATCTAGACCGGTGGTCCCTTTTTGGGTTTTGAGCCAACCAAAACTATACCACAACTGTCTGAGTTTCGTCAAAATAGAAAATTTAGGCAAAATATAAGCCCGGGGCGCTTGCGCGCACCGGGCTTTGGACTTTATCAGGCGGTCGCCAAAGGCGACCGCCTGGGTGTCAATAACAGCCTTCGTCCCGTTGACGGGTAATAGCAAGCGCTTATTTAAGCGCAGCCCGAAAGCTGTTGGAGAAAACCAAGAGGGTTGTGGAACGGCTGGGTAAGCCGCTGGTTCTTCCCACTTCCCTCTGACTGCCGGCCCCCGCGAAGGGTCCGGTTAAGATAACCTCAACATTCAACCGAAACCTGTTGAACGTAAGGCGGATTTCCCTTATTTCCGGCATTCAAATCCGGAAGGTGCCCATCTATCAATTCGCGGTTGGTAGACATCCCATGGGGAAATCCTTGTGAAAAAAGCGCAGGAGCGGGACCACCCCTGCTTTACGAGGCCTATCCGGTCTACCCCGGACGGGCTCTTCCCATTTCCCCGCGGCGGCGGGGGACAGGCGGGGGCGGCTGCAGCAGCGGCCTTCACTTCGACCACAGTTTGATCCATGACCGAAGTAAAAGCCACTGCTTTCTACGCTTCTTCTTCGAATATAAATTAAAGGTGCGCCTCCATGGCAGAACTGATTTCTACCACTTCAGTAACGAGAAATATACCACTCCTGTCAATGTTTGTCAAGTCCTATAGGCCGTGCTGAACACAATTGTTATCCAGGCACTTTTCGTGCCTAAAGACACCGAAAAAACCCGAAAATCGAGGCTAAAATCAACCAATCCCCAGAATTACTTTGATCAGAGCGGTCTGCCCGATCAGTTCGTCACACATTAAAGCGGAAGCCTCCCTCACCGTCTCACCCAATAGCTGACCATCGAAGACCTTCCCCAGCAGTTTTAGCCAAAAAATACGGGGCGCCTCGACGATCCTCGGGTCGAAGTACTGTGCCAACTTTTGTTTCCCCCCACGGCTCCATTTCTCTCCCGAGTACAGCTCTTCGGTCTTCTCTCTTTTCCCGTTCCCGCCTCGGTTGCGGCTGACCACCAGATCATCCTCCGCAAAAATAAACTCAAAGCTGACGCCGTCATCGGTCACAAAGCGGAAAATCGCCGCATTCAAGGCTAGCTCAAAGGACCGCGCCGACCTCGGTCCCATATAGACGGGAGACAGATACAACGCCGCGTGCATATACAACTGTTTTCCGACGCTGCTAACCAGATCGGAAAAAAAGGTCATCTCGGTGCTGATCTCATCAGCCATTTGCGAAGTGACGATCGACAGGCTCGCTCCCGGATGCCAATCGGTGCTGGCTTCAGCTTTTATTGTCAGGCTGTATTTCTTCCGTTCTCCGTCTGTTTCATACCTCATTGCCTCCATGAGCTCATCTTCGCTGCCCAGGCCGGCCAGCCACCCCTGCCTGATCGCAAACCGCAGAGCCATCGCAGCCTCGGCCCGCAGATTAAAAATAGGGTGTTCAGCGGTCATCCCGGTTTAACAAGTAATCAACGATTCTTCTGGCTACCGGACCTGCCTGTTCCGATCCCTCGCCCGCCTCGTCAAGCATCACGGTGATCACGACCCACTCGGCTATATTTCCTTTTGGCACCACGACCGAAATCCAGGCATGGGGTTTGGCTTCCTCTCCCCCGTGCTGGGCCGTGCCGGTCTTGCAATATACTGCCCCTTTTAGATCGAAGAATGGAAAACCGGTTCCGCCGCTTTCGCAAGCCATCTTCATCCCATCCATCACCGTTTTTCGCGCTTTCTCCGTTATTGGCAACTCTTCACAGTCGCTCTTTCCGAAAAGTCTCGGCGCGCACTTCTTTCCGGACACCACCTCGGCAAAAACCCGGTTTATCTGTAGCGGGGTCACCAACAGATCACCCTGCCCGATCGAAACATGGTAAGTATCCCCCAGGAACCAGCGTGTCCCCTTTTCTTTTTCCATCCACAGTGGCGTCGGCAACAGTCCGGGCGACTCACCTGGGAGATCGATCCCGGTTTTTGTTCCAAGTCCCAACATCTTTGAATACTCGGCTAATTTATCTATCCCGATCTTTTCTCCCAGTCGGTAAAAGAAGATGTCATTACTTCTGGCGAGCGCTTTGGTGACCGTGATCCAGCCCTCGGTCCGGCCATATTTATCAAAAAGCCAGTTGCCAAAACGGTAAATACCCACTTTGATCTCACCGGAATCCTCGAGCAAGTCAGACTCGCCAATGACCCCCTCTGACAATCCCGCCAAGGCGGGAACGACCTTGAACACCGATCCGGGTGGAAAGGTACCGCCGATCGCCCGATTGAACATCGGCTGTCTGACCTCGTCCGCTATCACATTCTTGGCATCAGAATAGACGCCACCCTCGATCCCTCTTTTTCCATTGGCATAAAACAAGTTTGGGTCGTAGCTCGGCAGACTGACCAGAGACAGAAGCTCCCCATTGACTTTCGATATCACCACCGCCCCGGCCTTCCCGGTAATCACCAGTCTCTCTTTCAGAGCGCGATACGCGCTCGTCTGCAAACCCATGTCCAAGTTAAGTCTGAGCTCGCCGCCCGGCTGTGCCGCTTTGCTCGCGACCTCTTTCACCTCTTTTCCCGAGGCCGTTTCTTCAACTACTCTTTCCCCGTCCTTCCCCCTCAGCCTGTCCTGATACTGCTTCTCCAAACCGGCCACCCCAACTCCGTCACTGACATATCCCACCACGGAAGCTACCATCTCCCCGTCCGGATAATGACGCACCGTTTTGCCGTCAACCAAAATATTGGTCGCGACCAGCTTCCCGTTTCGATCACTGATGGTGCCCCTGGGCGCCGTCACCACCTCCGTCTTCACCTGGTTGTCATTCGCCAAAGCCTCGTAGTACGAATGTTGTAGGACGGTGATAAAAAAGGACCGGGAGAGAAAAACTGCAAAGATCAAAACCAGTCCGATTCGAAAAAGCTTGTTCATCTGCTCGCCAGGTGTAAATCGTCATTGAAGAAGTCCATCTTGAATAGCAGCCAGGTCAAGACCAGGTTAGTCAGCCCCTCGCCAATACTCCAGTTTGCGCCAGCCAGTTTATCCGAAATCAGATTAAATACAATCGCGGAGACCGTCACCAGTAGGAAACTCCCCCCAACCCGCTCGACGACTCGCTCAAAAATAAATAGTCCCGCGACAATCGTCAGACTCATTACTCCCAAGGGCGTCGCTGTCACTACGCTTACCAATACCCCAAAAAGAAAGCCATACCAATAAGCCTTCTTGGAAATAAAGGTCAAACTAAAAAGGACCGGCCAGTAGAGTCCGAAATTGAATAATCCCTCCCCCAAAAACAACAAAACAAGACTCAAAATAATTTTTCCTGTGGTATCCTTTGTTTGTGTCTTTTTCATTTATTACTTCACTGTTTTTTTCCATCTTACTCCTGGCCCTGACCAAACTCAATTTTACCTCCCCGCTCTCCTCTCTGCTTAATCGAATCGCCCACCCCATTATCGCCCCGATCACTTTCCTCCGAACAGAAAAAAACAGTTTCTTGGACTATCTGATTATGGTCCCTACTCTCGAGGGAGAAAACGACAAGCTCAAAAAAGAAAACAATCTCCTAAAAATTCGGGCCAAAAAACTAAGTGACCTGATCAAAGATCAGAAAACTATTATGGATCTCGACTCTCTCTGGTCCGGCAAAGCCGGATCCCGCTTCGCGGGACAGATCCAGCCGGTGAAACTAGTAACTCTCGGCAACCTTGCCACTTTTACCAGCCTTGATTTTGCTCACATCAGACCGGGCCAACCAGTCGCGACCGGTAACTCTCTGGTTGGCTTGGTCAAATCAGTCGAACCGCCGGTGATCAAGGTCGTCCTGCTCACCGGTCCCGATACCAAACTAGGTGTCCAGTTGGATACCGGCGCCAAGGGCGATCTTGTTTACAAGAACAGTCAAACTCTGATAACCAATCTGGGCAGCAATGTAATTTTCAATTCCAAGACAACCGTCTTTACCCTACCAAGTAGCCTGATGCCGGAAAATCTGATCATCGGTCGGGTCGACAAAATCATCAGCAACCAAGCCGATCCCACCCAGGAAGCCACCGTCATCCTCGACCAGGAAATCAGCACCGGCCGCGACTTCTTCATCATCACCCGGCCCTAAAAAGATATTAGCTGAAGATCCAGAGGAAAAAAAATACCTAACGGTCCCTCAACCCGCAGCGCTTCAAATAGCTCTTCCAATCGAATCGTTACAATCTTCCCATCATAGGGATCGCAAACCTCAAAAAAAGTTTCTTTTACCATACCTATTCTGACACGTAAATAACCAGTGATCAGAACTCGGTGCCCTATCACTTTATTACTACCTTCGTATCTTAATCCACGAAAATACTTCAGCCAAGTGCCACATTGGCCAGGAAGGAAGTGTGCCAACAGGACACCTTCCCCAAGAGCCTTCTTCATCATTTGCACTCCCAAAAATCTCGGGTCACCCCACGCACCAACATCTCTCGCCATAAGATCTGCTCCAAACTCTTCCTTAATTATCTTCAGTAATTTCCTCAAATACAGCGTCCGGGTATACTCGCTGGGGTCAGGAACTCCCCTTCTAGACAACGCGTCCTCAATGTCACTAGCGCAAATGGGTTCGTGAAAGTCTCCCCTAAGGGTGTTTATCGCTGTGGCCAGGCAGGAAAAATGACAGTTCGCCAAACCAAAGTCCGGCGGCAAAACAGGTTGATGTCCAATTTTCTCAAGAGGTAGAATCTTCCCTTCACGAACAATCTCACAACTCATGAGCGATATTATAAGCTATTTTACCCAGCTTGTCACACCAAGCGCACGGTCAACGTTCGGTGCCACAGTCTTCGCGATCACCCTGGCCATACCCCACGTGAGTCTCCCGGCCACACCCGGTTGTCCGAAACATCGGCGATATTCATCAAAGCCCCATCTTCCCTGAACTTAGACAGATTGGTATCAAGCCTGATTTCCGGAGTAGTCCAAACAGTCCGGTTGGATACCGATTTCATTTTTAATCGCAGCAACCCTTTCCGTTCCCGAAGTCTGATCGCGCCGAGATCGTGTCGCCAGCCACCCAACAGCAAGTGGCCGGGATCCGCCTTTACTGGCAGCCTCGGTGCCGTTACTACAAACCGCCCGCCGATCTCCGAAAACAAAGTTTCGTTCTCCTCAAGACTTAGGTCGCCATAGGTCTGAATCAGAGCTTCTGCTTCAAGAATAATTTCTTGGTTTATTTTCCGACTTGGTCTTTCATCCTTGATCTTAGTACACAGTGGCCTCCAGGAAACAATCCGCCCTGGATACCGTTCATTTAGCCACCCGCCTAGCTCCGACAACAAAACAGTTCCCTCTTCAACCTCGGGGAATTCCGCCACCTCAAAACCCAAGCTCATCCGCTCGGAATGGTCATCTTGCCTCTCCCTTTCGATCGCGCTGGCTAGGCTCATGCGAACATTCTACTACATCCCCACCAAACGCAAGCCTAGCTCGACGATCACGATCGCGGTCGTTGCCCCGATCAAAACCTGACTCCAAGTATGCTTCTTGATCTCCACCCGAGCCCACAACACCAATAGTAAAACGATCAAGAGCCACCAATAGTTATCCCAGCCCCAGAAATGATTAAAAAAAGCCAAGGCCGCTCCGTTGACTCCGGCATGGACCGAGATCTTCCAAAATAGCGTCACGACAGCAAAGACGACTGCCAACCCCCAAAATACGAACAATATTTCCGCTAGTTCATCCTTGCCCAACATGTAGGCATAAACCACGCCAAACAAATGCGCCAAAACAGTGAAAACATACAAACCTTTTCTTTCATCCTTCTTCGTCATATCCCAGTCACTGATTGTCTTGTGTGCTAGGCCCCAAAGCATGTAGGCCGCCGGCAACAGGGCGTCAATCACCAAGAGAAAAACCAAATATCGAAACCGCCAACCGCTATTCATGGCATAGAGCATCGCCGTCGCAATCAATACCGGAATCTCAATTACCGGGTCAAAGACCCGGCTGACAGCCCAGGCCAGACTTTTCAGTTCCAAATCATTTTTCCTTTTCTTCGCCATACTATATCTTTCGCCAAAGTTCATAAGCCTTGGTCAATGCTCCAAACGCATCATCAAAACTACGAATTTTGGCACCGGTCTGACCAGCTCTTTTTAATGCATCATAAACATAGAGGGTCTGTCATCAACGTCCGGATACGCCCCCCCGGGAGACCACACCTCGGCTTCTCTCTCAATTCTCTCAAACAAATCGCGATCGAAGGTCACCTCTATCCTCTTCTTTCCCCCCTCTATCTCAACTAGCTCCACTTTAGGGCGGGGAACAGTCCCTTCCCAATTAAATCCAATCTCATCGCTCCTGTTGCCAAGTAAAATACTCGCTCCAATAACTCTTCTCTCTATCTCCTCACCGGACCCTAGCCTAACTCTATCTTCCCCACCTAATGCTCCAGCATAATCAAGTAACTTCATTACTTGTGGTTCGATCTGCTGTTCTCTCCTCTCCAGTGCTGGGCGATTCATATTTAAATTCTATATCATAAATCACTTTCCGGGCCTTTTTTTGATCTTTTAGCTTAAACCGCCGGTCACCCGCACCTTCCGTAGCAGACTGTCATCTTCCAGAACCCTGGCACAGCCCCGCACCACCGCCTCTAGTGGATTCTCGGTTATCCAAACCGGCATACCCGTCTCTTCAGAGATCAATTTGTCCAAACCCCGGATCAGCGACCCCCCTCCGGCCATAACCATCCCCTTTTCGAGAATGTCCGAAACTATTTCCGGGGGTGTCTCCTCAATGATCAGGGCAATTTCAGAAAGGATCACCTGCAAAACCGGCATCAGGGCCTCCCGGATCTCAATACTAGTGAGTTTCAGGGACTTTGGCAGGCCATTCTCCAAACTTCGCCCCCGGATCACAATCTGAAGCGGCGAACCTTCTTTTTCACGCTTGAGCGGAAAGGCAGAACCCACAGCGATCTTGACCTCCTCCGCCGACGACTCGCCCAGGAGCAGGCTGTACTTACTGCGGGCAAAATTGACCACCGCCTCAGTCAATTCATCACCGGCAATCCGCAGGCTTCGGTTCAAAACCAGTCCGGATAAAGAAATTATTCCTATTTCACTGGTTCCACCTCCTATGTCAATCATCATCTGGCCCTCGGCTTTGTCCACGGGTAGTCCCGCACCGATCGCCGCCGCCATCGGTTCTTCGATCAAAAATGCCGCCCTGGCTCCGGCCGAAAGCGCCGCTTCATGGACCGCCCGCCGCTCCACCTCGGTCACCCCGGATGGGATCCCCAAGGCTACTCGCGGCCGCGGGATCTTGAAACCAAAGCCTTTGTACAAATCATGGATCTCACGGATATAGTGCTTCAGCATCGCCTCAGCCGCGTCAAAATCGGCGATCACTCCGTCGCGCAGTGGTCTTACTACTTCGATATTGGCCGGGTTTTTCCCAAGCATTTTCCTTGCCTCTTCACCAATCGCCAGAATTTCTTTCGTTTTGATGTGGCGGGCCACCACGGATGGCTGTCTGATCACTACTCCTTTTCCCCGAACGTGAACTACTGTATTTGCCGTGCCCAAGTCTATCCCAACATCCAAGGTCGCTAATCTCCACAATTTCTCGAACATAATCGCATAAATCATATCAGAAAGAAACATTAACTTGGAAAGAGATTTCAGGCCCGGCCGAATCATATCATGGTAGGGAACAAAAAAAGGTGGGGTGGGGTCCGGACCCACGATTACTCGGGGTCCGGACCATTGTGCTGCACTCGTTGTGCGGCCTTGTAAAAGAAGCTGACTCCGCAAGTCTTGATGCTAACTTGCAAAGCTCCGCCGCGGATCTTGACCGTTTTGAAAATTCCGTTTTCGCTTTCAGTACGGTCAATGGTGACCACCTCCAGTATCTGATCCCCGACAGTGTGGATCAAGGCCCCCTCCGGCGACGAATTCGTTGCCAAGATCACTTGCTCATCACCCCGCTCGAAGAGGATCTCGCTGTCATCAAACGGAAAGGGCTTCAGGCCTTCCGTATAGCCACTCGAGCAAACTGAAGGCTCGGGTCTATTGACAGTCCCAAGGGGCATGGCTTGGTAGTGATACTTTCCGGCACAATTGGCAATCTGCACCGAAACGTATCTCCCCCAACCAACTTTAGCCGTCTTGCCTTCACCTGGAAGACTGGTCGCTGATAACTGGAGATCCACGTTCATCAGCGAAATGATGAGGCTGGCCCCAGCCAGCGAACCACCGTAAGTTACGAGGCTCGCGTGGAAGTCGTCGCCCGAGGCGCCGAGGTAAATCAGGTCCCCCGGCTTGAAAGTCTCCCAAGCGCAGGGTCCCTCCGGATAAACGACTGCCGAAAACCAAGAGGGTAGTTCGGGAGCCTCATCGGTTTCAAGTACCGAAGGTGTTGGGGACGCTGGAACGCCCGGGGTGCAGGCAGCCACCAGAGCAAAGCCGAAAACCAACAACAGTGACAAAGGCTTGAACATGTTACACCTCCTTCCGGTGTGTGTGATATGCCCTCATCGATGAAAAGTGCCGCCAAATCATACCACGAACAGCCTCAGGGTGCATCCTATATTGAAACTCCCCGCCTACAGTCGCTGGATGCGACAGCATCTGCGGGCAGGTGCTAAACTTTAGCTCATGACCGTCAAACGGCAAAAACCAGTTTACGCTTTTATCGACTCCCAAAATCTAAATCTTGGCGTTCGCTCCCAAGGCTGGAGGCTCGATTTTCCCAGATTCTTTGTTTACCTGAAAGACAAACTAAAGGTTACAAAAGCGTTTCTTTTCATTGGCTATCTAAAGGAAAACCAAAAACTATACCGTGCTCTGACCGAATCAGGCTACACTCTCGTCTACAAACCGATTGCCCACGGCGAATTCGGCAAGGTTAAGGGCAACGTCGACGCCGAACTGGTGCTTCACTCAATGATCGAGTTCAAAAACTATAAAAAAGCGGTCGTGGTCACCGGAGACGGAGATTTTTTTTGTCTAGTGGAATACCTTGACGGTAGGGGGAAACTTGGTAGAATTGTCATCCCCAACAGAAAGAAATATTCCCGATTTTACGTCAGGTTCAAAGACAAGGCTCTCTTCGTAAACGATATTAAAAGTAAGGTCTCAAGGCGATAAAAACGGGAGCGTTGTCTGCGGTACGAAACCGCAGACTTTCCTCCCTGGTGATAGCCACAATATAGCATAATAGCGCCAAGATGTCAAAACTTGCTTCCTACGCTGACAAGACCATCGAGTATCTGTTC
>MFAI01000004.1 GCA_001774555.1 Candidatus Collierbacteria bacterium RIFCSPLOWO2_01_FULL_50_23 | reverse complement strand
CTTTGAGAACCTCGAATGTCTCGTGGTAAGCCGGAGCGGTTTCGTCTTTACGAAAGACGCCGAGGTAGATATCCTGATCGGTCCAACGGGCCTTACCGATGGCTTCGTAAACATCGGTTGGGGTTTGGGCCAACGGTTTTACCCTTTGGCGAAACCAATCGTAGGTATTAAGTTTATTAAAAGTGACACAGGGCTGGAGAACTTCAACCAAACTAAAACCTTTGTGACTAATGGCGTCGGCAAGAATTCTGGTCGTTTCGGGAATGGTTCCGGCAAAGGCACGGGCGACAAAAGAAGCTCCGGATAGCATAGCATAGGCGCAGGGTTCGACCGGAGTCTCGACGACACCGAGCGGGGTGGCCTTGCCCTTGGTTCCCTTCATCGAAGTAGGGGAGCTTTGACCGGTAGTCAGACCATAGACCTGATTGTTATGAAGAATGACTGTGATATCCATATTGGCGCGACAAGCGGAGATAAAGTGGGTCATGCCTTCGCCGAGCAAACCCCCATCCCCACCGATAACTATTACTTTTTGAGTGTGATTTGCCAGCTTGATACCGGAGGCGGCAGGAATGGCGCGGCCATGTAGTCCATGGAAGCCATAGGCTTTGATGTGGCTGGCCATGTTGCCGGAACAGCCAATGTCATAGACCATAACGAATTGGTGGGTTTCGAGGTTGAGTTGACGGAGCGCTCCTTTTAGGGCGGCCCAGATGCCAAAGTCGCCGCAATTATGGAGTGCTCCACTGGTGCTAACGTAGGAATTGTCCCCCTCGACTTCAAGATTGTGCACCGGCCCAGAATATTTTTTCCTCTGGACCTTTCTGACGGGTAAATATATAAACGATTCGTTTCTAATAATCGGCGGTTTTCCTCCCAATCTTTTTTTTATGTCTATTTTTAGTCTCAGAATGCTAGACAATTTTTTGAAATCGTCATATCCGGGGACTTGAACTGAGTAGGATCTTCTGTGAATCCCGTATGCTTTGTCCACCGATATCGTAGGAACAATTTCCTGTCGCAGGAGTAATAACTTTAGTTGGTGAGTCAGATTTACAGAAATAGTTTTATATGATGCCTTGGCTCTATTTTTGTAAACGTGACCGTCACCATCCCATAGACCCCTGATCAAGTGGGTCTGTTTTTTGGCCGGAAGGCTTAGGAGAAATTGTGGTATTGACTTTTGATTGGCGCCACCCTTGAACCAGGCCAAAAATTGTCTGGCTAAAACTGAGTGATTAAAAGAAATTTCTACCAATGATTTTTTGGGAAATTCTTTAACCGAACCCTCAAGATTGAAAACTTTTTTGAACGTATCTAGAACCGTTTGATGCAATTTCTTCTCGTTTAGGTGGAAGGCAAAGTTGATCGCTCTGGAATGAATCCAACCCTCGGCAATATAAAGGCCAAAAAGATAGAGTATTTTGCTACTTAAGGGTATTTTGGTTGGCAATTTTCTACTTCTGGTATCTTTTGAAGATTTAATTCGATTGAGGGTAATTGTTTTTTTGTCATGGACAAATTTGGGGATCGGAAAAACAATGTAATCGCCTTTCTTTAATTGGTCGGCCCTGACCCAATTTGAAGCAAACTCTTTATTGTTATTTTCGGGATGTGTTCTTTTTACTGAAAGGATCGGATGTTCAGGCGTGAGAGAGACTGTCCCGAAACACTTGGTTGTAACTTGGTAAGTAATTCCACTATGTTTATGTTTATAGGTTTTGATGATTTTTTGAAACTTACCCAAGTGAGACATGACCTCATCGCCAATCTTGAGTTTTTCGATGGGTTCAACACCGTTGGCAGTATGAATGAGTTCGCCCGGAACAAGACACCCTGGGCACCAGGTGGGGAATAGGCCAGTATCAAGATTAACCATGTTTGATTTGATCGATTAACTTTTCCGGATTAAGAGGCCGGCCGGAGTCCTCGCCTAATTGAGTCTGAATATTGATGCCGGTTTCCTGACGGATCAGGCGGGCCAATTGGTGAGTTTCATTGTTCTCAACGCAAATCAATTGTTTGTAGCTTGCTAGGAGTTTGTCCAAACCTTCCGGAAGAGGCCAAAGATAACTAAAATGAATATGGACAAGCTTGAGAGCGTCAGCCACCTGCCTAGCAATATATTTGTGAGAGCCCCAGGAAATGAGGGCGCTCTCCCCTTCCCCCGTAACTTCTGGTGGGGGAATATTTCGCTTTATTTCGGCTATTTTGTGAAGACGACGCTGATTGTGGCTAAGCCTGTTTTCGGCGGACTCGTCGACGAGTCCGGTAGCCTCGTGTTCGTCGGAGTTGGCGATGTACTCCCCGCCCGGCATTCCCGGAAGAGTCCGTCCATGAATGCCATCGGGAGTGAATTGGTAACGAGAAAACATTTCATCCGCCTTCGGACTGGCCGGAACGGCTGAGAGCGGCACGGGTTCGATAGAAGGTAGATTCCTGACACAATAATTGTTTTCCGCCAGATATTTGTCCGAAAGAATGATCACCGGACAGTGGTAATTTTGAGAGAGGGAAAAGGCGCGATGGGTCAGGTGGTAACACTCGATTGGATCGGCGGGAGCGAGAACGATTTTGGCAAACTCGCCGTGGCCGGCGTTGATGGCAAAGAGCAGATCAGACTGTGACGTCCAGGTGGGTAATCCCGTAGCGGGCGCGGGCCGCATGGCCAGATAAATCACCACCGGTGTTTCGAGCATGGCGTTCAGGGAGATCCCCTCTTCCATGAGGGCAAATCCACCTCCGGAGGTGCCGGTCATCGCTTTGGCCCCGGCATAGCTGGCCCCGGATACCAGATTGATGGCACAGATCTCATCCTCGGTTTGACGGACGAGGTAGTTATATTCGGTTTGATGGGCGGCCATGAAATGTAACAGTGGTGAACTTGGGGTCATGGGGTAGCCGGCATAAAGGTTGACCCCGGCGGCGATGGCACCCAATCCGGTCCCCTGACTGCCATTCATGATCAAATGGTGATCGCGATTATTTTGATTTGGGAACTCGAGATTCAGGTGGTACTGCCTGGAAAGCTCCAGCGCTTTGTCGAAGGCAAGCTTGTTTTGGTCGAGTAGGGTCTGTGATTTGTTACCCAACTCTTCGTGGACGAGACTCCAAACCAGTTCCGGTTTCAGTTTGAGTTGATAGGTGGCAAAACCAATCATGGCCGTGTTTAATGTCAAGGGATTGCCGGCATTTTTGGCCACTTCAAGAAGGGCAGGCTGATAAAGAAGTTTGTGCTCGTGGTCTGCCTTCAGGGTGACGTCAGCAACAACTCTGGTTGATTCGGCAATGGATTTGTGTTCGTTATCTAGGGCAGTTTGGGTGAGTGCCAAGAGAAGGTCTGTCTTGGCTGAGTTGTTGGGAAAAGGTTTTTCGCTGAGAGTGATGAGGTAGACGTTGTGGCCACCCTTGATCAGTGAGGGATACTCGGGGTATCCCAGGGCGTAATAGCCAGACTTAACGAAGGCGCGAAAAAGGATTTCTCCGGCAGAAAGTATTCCGGAACCGGCAGGTCCGACCAATTTAAGCGCAAAAACTTCGGGCATTAAAAAAAGTATAGCAGGAAGGTTCTCAATCGACGAAGGTCAGTGAGTAGCCAAGATTTCCGGCTCGTCCGGTGCGACCGATGCGGTGAACGTAGTCGTCATAGGTGGCCGGTTGGTCGAAGTTGATGACGTGAGTAACGTCTTTGACGTCAAGTCCGCGGGCGGCGACGTCGGTGGCAATGAGAATTTTGATCTGGTCATTTCTAAACTGACGCAGGACATTCTCACGTTGATTTTGGCGTTTGTTGCCATGGATCGCCCCCACGCTGAAACCGGCCCTGATCAGATCTTTGCTGATATCTTCGACGCCGTATTTGGTGCGGCCAAAAATAATCACCTTCTTGAATTCGTCACTCTTTGAAAGTAGTCCGCAGAGAGCGTTTATTTTGGCGGTTCTGCCGGTAGCTTTGATGACATTTTGCTCGACGTTGTTTGAGCAGGCACCGGTCTTGACCGAGATCTTGACCGGATTGACCATAAAATTTCTGGCAATAGCCTCGACCTTATCGTCGACAGTAGCTGAGAACAAGAGGGTCTGTCTGGGTTTGGCAATCAAACCAAGGATCATGGTGATATCTTTGACAAAACCCATGTCCAGCATCCGGTCGACTTCGTCGAGGACGACGGTGCGAGTGTTGCCGAAATTGATGCAACCCCGGTTGTAGATGTCCTTGAGACGACCAGGAGTACCAACTACGATACTGGGACGACGGCGAAGATCGTCCATTTGGCGTTTGATGTCTGCGCCTCCGATCAGAAGACTGGTATAGATTCCGAGTCCTTCGGTCATGATTCGGATCTCGTCACGGATCTGAACAGCCAACTCCCGAGTCGGGGCAACGATAAGAGCGGTCTCATCCTTGTTCAAGATAATCTTATTGAGTATAGGAAGAACGAAAACCAGAGTCTTGCCGGTGCCGGTATCTGCTAAACCAAGGACGTCTGTGCCCGCTAGAGCGGGCTTTAGGGCACTATCCTGGATAGAGGTGGGCTTTTCAAATCCCTTTTTGTTCAAATTAGCAAGAAGTGAGGCGTGCAGCCCAAAATCAACGAAATTATGCGTGATAGACACTTCTTGACTAACTTCTGGAGCCGCACTCCTGACAAAGCACCTTGGATCAAGGCTCTTTGGCATGGCTCGGTAGCGGTTGGTGCGCGGCACGAAGCTGCGTCGACCACCAAAACGGCGGCGGTTAAACATATAGTTTGTGGGGAGTTTTCCTCCTCCAGATTGCCCTTGTGAAAAATTCTAGATAGACAATTGGAGATAAGGTCTAGCGAGACAGGTTAAACACCTGATCTAAGAACAATAGCGGTATTATAGCACATTAGGGTAAAATACGCTAATGGAAGCAAAAACTGAAACAAATGTCTCTGAGGTTGACAGGAGACGTTGTCTGATTGAGCGGATATTGGCCGGAGATACAGCTGACGCGGTGCCAAATGGTCTTGATGGAAGTTTTTCCGGTTCAGTCTTGGATGGAAATACTGATAGCTTTGTCGAAGTTGTCCAGATCGGCAACTTCCTTGAAAAACTCCTTGGCAAGTCACTGCAAGATGTCGAGATTTCTGCAATTCTAAAGTCGAGTGATGGTCGGACGAAAGTGGAGATCTTTGGTATTGCTTTGGGAGTTGACAGTAATTACTACCTCTCCCGTTGGCGAAACGATGGCGAGAAACCTAGTTACGTATTATTTCCTAAGGAGATGTATGACGCTCAATTGATCGGAGATGAGGAGACGGAGGCACCATTTTCGGTAACGGAAGGGGAATGGGAATGAAACTAACGCTGGTCGGTTTACCACTGGGGAATATCGAGGATATTAGTCTGCGGGCGATTCGGACCCTGCGCGAGGCGAAAACGGTTATTTGTGAGGATACTAGGATGTTTTACAAGCTCTGGCAGAAATTGGTGAATGATGGTCATCTGCAGACGTCTTTTTCGGGACGGTTGATGGTAGTGAATGACTTCAATGAGGCGGAGAAAGTGGCCTGGCTGATCGATCAGATCACCCTGGCCGGTGAGGCAATTCTCGTCTCCGATGCCGGGATGCCTCTCATCTCTGACCCGGGCTATCGCATAGTCAAGGAGATTCTGGCTCGGGAAGGTACGGTTGAGGTTATTCCTGGACCAACGGCAGCAATGACCGCCCTTTCCGTTTCCGGCCTTTCGGCGGATAAAGTGCTTTTCCTAGGCTTTTTATCAAAGAAAACCGGCAAACGAAACGAAAACTGGAAGTTGGTGAAAGAGGCTGATGGCATTACCGTCATCCTTTATGAGGCCCCGGTTCGAGTTCAAAAAACTTTGGAGGAGATCCAGGCAGGATTCGGCCCGGAAACTCCGGTAGTGATCGCCCGAGAGTTGACCAAAGAATACGAGCAAATTATTCGAGGCAAGATTTCGGATGTTTTAGCAAACCTGAAGCCTATCAAGGGTGAGGTGGTTATTCTTTTTCGAAGATAGCTTTGGCAACCTCCCAGGTTGCCAAAAAAGGCCCCGGTGGAGGTCCCGGGGCCGTGCCGCTATTTGCGCGGCGCTGTGGTGGGGTCGCCGGTCAGATTGCCACTGTCGCTACCAGGTAGTGTTGCGACAAGCGCCAAGATGACCAGAACCACGATTACGGGTACCATTGAGTGTTTTCTCCTTCCAAGGGTTTTTCCGTTAGGCTGATTGTACTCTAGGGATTTCGGGATACCTCAATATTCTTCCAGGGTGCTGGTGTCGCCGAGCGGGAGACCGAGTTCTTTGGCGCGAAGCAGGCGGCGAACGATCTTGCCAGAGCGGGTCTTTGGCAGACTATCAACAAACTCAATCTCGCGTGGATAGGCGTGGCCGGCGAGATGATGTTTGACGTGTTCGGTGATCTCGAGTTTTAGTTTTTCGGATGGCTTGAAGCCTGGTTTCAGGGCAATAAAGGCTTTGATGATCTGGCCGCGAAGGGCATCCGGTTTACCGATCACCCCCGCTTCGGCACAGGCAGGGTAGCTGACAATGGCGCTTTCGACTTCGAAGGGACCGACGCGTTCGCCCTGGGTCTTGATGACGTCATCAGCTCGGCCGACGAACCAGTAGTAGCCCTCCTTATCTTTGTAGGCGCGGTCACCGGTAATGTACCAGCCCTTGATGAAATAGGACTTGTATTTTTTGGGCCGTCTCCAGATCTTGGTCATTTGGGAAATAAAGCCTTTTTTCAGGGCCAGATTGCCCTCGGTCAGAGGGGGAAGTTCATTACCGTGGTCATCGACAATGGCTGGGTGGATGCCGGGGAAGGGCTTGCCCATCGAGCCAACGCGGATGTCCAGGCACGGGTAATTGCCGATCATGATGGCTCCGGTCTCGGTCTGCCACCAGGTGTCGTGAAATGGGTGTTTGAAGACGCGGTTTGACCAGAGTAGGGGTTGTGGATTCAATGGTTCGCCGACGCTGCCAAGGTGGCGCAGAGATGAAAGGTTGTGAAAACGGACGAGTTCGTCTCCGGCAGCCTGAAGCATGCGGATGGCCGTGGGGGCGGAGTACCAGACGGTGACTCGGTATTTTTCGATGATTTTGTACCAGGTTTTGGGATCAAAACGACCCGAGTAAACGACGGTACTGGCGGCGTTGCTGAGAGTTCCCAAGATTTGATAAGAAATGCCGGTGACCCAGCCGGGGTCGGCAGTGCACCAATAAACATCTTCTGGTTTTAGGTCGAGAACGTATTTGGCGGTCAGGTGCTGTTGGAGGATGGCTTTGTGGGCATGGATCACCCCTTTGGGTTTGCCGGTAGTGCCGGAAGTATAGAGCATGAAAGCGGGATCATCCACATCGGTGTGGCTGGTATGGAGTTCATCAGAGTGTTTGGCGAGGACTTTGGCGAGTCTCTTGGTGGTGATGACGTGCTCAAGTGCGGGGAGCTTGCGGCGAACACTGATAAGGCGGGTTTTGAGTTCTTCGGTGGTGACGAGAACCTTGGCGGAACTGTTTTCCAGGCGGTCGTAAATCGCGTCGGAGCCAAAGGCGGAAAACATTGTACCGGCGATAGCACCGATTTTCAGTGTGCCCAGGAAACCGTAAAAAATTTCTGCGGTTCGGGGCAGAAAGAAGAAAACCCTGTCGCCGTGATTGACACCGAGCGATTTCAGATAGTTGCCGAAGCGGTTGGCGAGCTGATTCAGTTCAAAGAAGGTGAGTTTAGTTTCGTTCAGACTCTCGTCGACCAGATAGAGGGCAACTTTATTTTTGTTTTCATTGTGGGCGTGACGCTCGACGGCGTTGTAGGCAGCGTTTAATTTTCCGTCATCAAAATACTCGACCTCTCCCCTCACCCACCCTTTCAAATCAAAGTCCCGGTAAGCCCTTTCGTGATTTTCCAAGTTGGGGGAAACGGATAGATGCTTGTCTTCGACCGTAATGATTCTGAACTTTTGCATCTGATTTAAGTATATAAATTTTTACCTGTCATTTCCGACGGTTTTTGGATTCCGAGAAGAGCCAATATTGTAGGAGCGATGTCAGCCAGGACACCGTTTTCCAGTTTACCGGTGAGAGCTTCTTTGGCATTGAGAACGAGCGGTACCGGGAAGAGTGAGTGTTCGGTATCCACTTCGCCCGTATCCCGATTGAGAAGTTCTTCAGCATTACCATGGTCGCCGGTCATCAAAAGATAGATATCCAGTTTGTTGGCCAGCTCGACCAGTTTGGCGAGGCCGGTGTCTGCCGCCTTGATGGCAAGAACTGTTTTTTCGACGTTGCCGGTATGGGCGACCATGTCAGGACAAGCGATATTGATCACTCCGAGAGCGTGGCCGTCGGCGGCAAAGGCCTGACAAAAGGCGTCGACCAAAAAGGGAGTACTCATTTCCGGCTGAAGGTCATAGGTGGCGATCTTTGGGGAAGGTACGATCAGACGGTCTTCACCCGGAAACTCTTCCTCGTGCTGGCCGTTGAAATAGTATGTGACGAAGCGTTCCTTTTCACTTTCGGCGGCGCGAAGCTGTTTGAGGCCGGCAGCGCTGATCACCTCACCCAAAGAATTTTTGATCATGATATCCGGAAAGGCGACCGGGACATTAAAATTCTTGTGATATTTGGTCATGGTGACCAATTTAAGATTCGGAGTGTGGGCATCCAGCAGGGTTTTGGTTAGTTGGCGCGGTCGGTCGATCCGGAAGTTATAAAAGATAACCGCGTCGTTTGCCTTGATTCTGGTCTGATCACAGCCCCCCCCGACACTAACCGGTTTGATAAACTCATCGGTTTCGCCCCGATCATATGAATCCTGGATCGCTTTTTCTGATGTCTCAATACAGGTTGGATTTTTCCCAACTAAGCAATCAGAAGCCAAATGCGTACGATCTAGGCGCATGTCGCGGTCCATAGCGTAGTAGCGGCCCATGATGCTGGCGACCTTGCCGGTAGAAATATAGCGCTTGAGGCGTTCCTCCACGGAGCGGATTTGGACGATCCCATTCGTAGGCGGCGAGTCACGGCCATCGGTGATGAGATGAAGATAGACCTTTTCGATCTTATGTTGGGACGCCATCATGATCAGAGCATAAAGATGGTCGTTGGAGGCATGAACGCCGGAGGAGCCGATCATCCCCAACAGATGGAGAGAAGAATTGTTGGTTTTGGCGTGGCTGATGGCCTCAAGCAATGCCGGATTCATAAAGAAAGAGCCTTCGGCGATACTCATGTTGATGCGGGCGAGGTCCTGGTAGACGATCCGTCCGGCACCGATGTTCAGGTGGCCGGTTTCGGTGTTGCCGTCCTGTTCTGCCGGCAGACCGACGGCAATGCCCGAGGCTTCCAGCTGGCTGTGGGGATAATGTTCCTCAAGATTTTTGAAGGTGGGTGGGTCAGCCAAGGTAATGGAGTTCCCCGGACTGGCCGGAGCGATCCCCCAACCGTCCATGATGCAAAGAATGACTCTTTTGGCAGGCATGATTTAAATATAACAGCTATTTCCCGGCGGCGGCGAGGTACTCCTCGATGAACGAGAGGCGGTTGTATTTGGCGACCCGCTCCATGCGGTTTGGAGCGCCGAATTTGGCGTAGTCGGCACCGATTCCAACGGCAAAATCGGCAATGAAATCCTCGTCGGTATCACCGGAGCGATGGGATACCACGACGGAAAAATTATTTTTCTTAGCCAGCTTGACCACCTGAACGGTTTCAGAGATGGTACCGATCTGGTTGGGCTTCACCAGGACTGCGTTACAAGCATGAAGCTCGATCGCTTTCTGGAGTCTAGTTTTGTCCGTCACCAGGAGGTCATCGCCGACGATCATAGTCTCCTGCCCCATCTCCAGATAGAGATTAACCCAGTGCTGCCAGGCGTCCTGATCGAATGGGTCTTCGATCGAAAGGAGATTGTATTGTTTTTTCAGATCGACCAGGTATTTGATGAATTCTTCAGCCGAGTACGGTTCTTGGCGATCTTTTATCTGATATTTGCCATTCTTGTAGAAGGAATTGGCGGCAATATCCAATCCCAGAAAACAGTCAGCATTTAGTTTGTAGGGTGTATTATTTACCGCTTCGATGAGTAGTTCGAGGGCATCGACGTTATTGAATAAGTTTGGGGCAAAGCCACCCTCATCACCAACGGAGTGAACCGCCTTCTTGTTGATCAGAACTTTTTTCAAGGATTGGTAGACCTCGTCGCCGATTTGAAGCGCTTTTTTGAAGTCAACCTGACTACTGGGGATCAAATGAAACTCCTGAAAGTCGAGATTGCCGGCACCGTGTTTTCCACCGTTGATGAGATTAAAAATCGGTGTTGGCAAGTGTTTACTTGTTGGTCTGGCCAGGGCGTATTTTTCGGCTAGATACTCGTAAGTTTGCAGGTTGGAAACGAGTGCGCCTAGCTCACAAACAGCCTGAGAAACAGAGAGGATCGCGTTACCTCCCAGTTTGCTTTTGCTCGCCGTACCGTCGATATTAAGGAGGATTTGATCGATGCCATTTTGTTTGGTGGGATCCTGACCGACGACGTATTTGCTGATAATGTTGTTGATGTTGTCCACTGCTTTGAGGACTCCTTGGCCATCGAATCGAGTTGGATCACCATCGCGCAATTCGAGCGCTTCGAATCGTCCGGTGCTGGCGCCGGAAGGGACGGACGAGACCGCCCCATGATCGTCGTCCGACCAGACGGTGGTTTCGATGGTCGGGGTTCCCCGGGAGTCTAGAATTTCGCGAGCGTGGATCGCTTTTATTTTAGCCATGTTTTAAGACTCTTTTTTCGGCCTCAGCGACGATCTGCTTGGTTCGATCGACGGCGTCGGGGGAAACCGAGACGCTGGTAATCCCCCACTCGACCAATTTTTCGGTGAGATCCGAGTAAATGCTGGGTGCTTGGCCGCAGATGCCGCAGCTAATTTTGTGTTTGAGTGAGGTTTTGACGATGTGCTCCAGGGCCCACATCACGGCCGGATTCCGCTCGTCATAAACCGGGGCAACCGTTTCATTATCGCGATCGGTACCGAGAATGAGCATAGTCAGGTCGTTGCTGCCGATGGAGACGCCGTCGAGGCCGCAGTTAATAAAATCCTCCAGAAGAATTACGTTACTGGGAATCTCGACCATCATCAAGAGCTTGAAACTGTTGCTTCGGGCTAGGCCGTGACTGGCTACTATCTGCTTGACCTTTCTCATTTGGTCGACCGTCCTGACGAATGGGATCATCAACCAGAGATTTTTATATCCCAGCTTGTTCCTGACATTTTTGATCGCTTCAAGTTCCAGGCGGAAGACTGATTCGTCGACGATGTAACGGTAGGCGCCGCGGTAACCAAGCATCGGATTTGGCTCTTGCGGTTCAAAGGCCTCGCCACCGATGAGATTCCGATACTCGTTGGTTTTGAAGTCGGTAGCGCGATAGATAACCGGACGGTTGCCAAAACTCTCGGTGAACTTGGCCAAACCATCAGATAACTTGCTGATAAAGACTTGCTCGCGGTGATCGTGAATCAGTTTTTTGGGGTGAATCCCGATCTGGGCGATCATAAACTCGGCTCGAAGCAAGCCAACGCCATCGGCATTGCCTTGAGCGATGGTTGGAGCCAGATCCGGCTCACCCAGGTTGACGTAGACTTTGGTGGCGGTATGGGGAACCTCCTCCGCTTTGTGATGCACTCCGGTGATCAGTTTGGGAAGGCCGGAATAGACATTACCGGTGGAACCGTCCATGGTTATCTCGTCGCCATTTTTTAGCTCTTTGGTGGCAACTTTTGTGCCGACGACGGCGGGAACGCCCAGTTCGCGACTGACGATGGCGGCGTGGCTGGTCTGGCCGCCTTTATCGGTGACGATCCCCGAGGCGCGCTTCATGGCTGGAACAAAATCCGGCGAGGTCATATCAGTCACCAGGATATTGCCGGTTTTCACCCGATCGAGATTAACAAGTGACATCACCCGGGCGACTTTGCCGTAGGCAATTCCTGGAGAAGCCGGTGCGCCGGTGAAAATGAGTTTCATTTGGTCGAGGGACTTTGGATCGACAGACTTAACTTTTTCCGGGTGGAGATTTAGGGTAGTGATGGGGCGGCTCTGAACGATAAATATTTCGCCTTTTTCCATCGCCCATTCCATGTCCTGAGGGAAGTAATAATGTTTTTGGATAGAATCGCCGATGTGGGCCAATTTGATGATCTGATCATCGGTCAGTTTTCCCTTGTTTATCTTTTTCGCCCCGACCTTGACTTTCTTGACGCCGCTGGGGTGTTTGTAGACTTCCATGACGGACTGCTCGGCAATCAGACGGGAGTGGATAGTGAAGTCCGACTTGTTCACGACGTAGTGATCGGGAGTGACAACGCCCTGGACGATGTAATCCCCCAGACCCCAGGCCGCCTCGATGACGATTTGATTCTTGTT
>MFAI01000003.1 GCA_001774555.1 Candidatus Collierbacteria bacterium RIFCSPLOWO2_01_FULL_50_23 | reverse complement strand
GGGCTGACGGATTCTACCTGGCCACAGTTAGCGAGCGGGGAAACTGGAAAGTGGTAGAACGCTATGTATCCAACCAAGGAAAGACGATGACAATCAAGAACCAACTGCGTTTACTGAATTAAGCCCATGCCCTCTTCTCATACCCCGCTGCTCTGCCGCGGGGTTGTTGATTCTGGCGATTTACTTCGCCAGTGACGAGATGGTGAAACTCAGCGAAACCGTTAGTAGACTTTAGTTGCTTCTTTTTGCAATTAAAAGTTTTGCCGCAAACGAGACAACGGAATCTTTTTAGGCCGTCTCTTTGACCATGCTTTTTAGACCTTCCTCCACAATGTGGACATCTTGTAGTTCTAGTTCTGAGGGTGTGCTTAATTTCATTTTAGAAACTTAGCACACAATTAACGCTGATTCAACAGGAAAAAACATCGATTTTAGCAACCATTTTTTACACTTAGGCCAGTCTTGGAGGTATGCGACCTAGGTGGTGGTAACGGATTTCTATTAGAAAGGGGAACCACGGAATGGACGAACAGATACGCCCGGGGATTCAAACGAAGAGGCCAGATTGCAACTACAATGACGACCCTGATAAATCATGACCCCGAAGTACTAGCAGGGAGGATGGGTGCAATTGATAACCTACTGGTTGGGATGGCCGTTGAGTTACCCGGAGATGATCTGTTTGAACGATTTGACGTTATTGTTGCCCAGAATAGTGTCTTTTTCTGGTCGCATTATCCAGAACTGGCTTTGCTAAATATGTACAAGATGCTGAAGCCCGGCGGAGTGATCTTGGTGACCGTCCCGATAGCCCCCCAACCGGTAGCGGGCGACGAAGTCCTTGACATGGGTGATTTGGTCTGGGAATGCGAGCTATTTAGCTGTGAGCCAATAGCCGAAAGTGCTGAAGATGTTCGCTTCAGGTTGGAAAAAGCAAAGTAATGGAGCGGGTGATGGGAATGGTTCTCGTCGTTGGTGATAAGATAGCCTCATGCCTGACGAACGCCCTGTAGGAGCGAAAAAATTCCAAATTTCAGAGGGAGTAGAGATGATCTCCGGCGGCAAAGACGACTGTATCTATCAGACTATCAACTCAGCCATAATGCACCTTACTGGCTCCGGCATTCCACCCAGCGAAGATACCCTGATTCATGAAGAGGGCGGGAAACTAATCAAGAAAAGGATTTCAACAACGGGAAAAACTGAAGACGAAGTCGGTTGGATCCTCATAACTACCCAACTCATTCAAGAACGACTCAGACCAAGGGGAATAAAGGGCTTCATCTTTAGAGGCTCGAGCGAGCTTATTGGACTCTTAGAAAGAGAAAATTTTGCTGCTATTTCTAGTGGTGCGAGAACAGAAGAACCTCAGGAGGGGAAGCTGACCTTAAATTTCCCGGTAATTGTATATTTCCAGAGCAGACTCAAAGCCGATTTGACCCATGTCTGGTTCTTCCCGGACACCGAGAGCTGGAGCAAACGCTTTAGACCAGAAAACAGAATCGACAGTTTCGATAATGCGGTTGGCGTTTTGGAAATAAGGAAGATCAAGTCAAAAATTCGGGAGAAATAACATCCATTATTGGAGCGGGATACGGGAATTGAACCCGTCACTATACCTTGGGAAGGTATCGTTATACCGATTAACTAATCCCGCTTACAACTTGAAATTATACAGCCTCGGGAGTACGATACTTTCACTTATGAGTAAAAAACGCATTGAAGCCGCAACAAATCCTGTTAGAACCGAAATCGAACGTCTGAATCAACTGGAGAAGTTGGTTCCCGGTGAGGGGGACATCATCAAATATGGTCTGGACGATGAGGAAATGGAGGATGTTCGCCTTCTCCTCGGCCACTATCATTTCTTCGACAATTCTCCCTTTCTCCAGTTAATCGTCACGACCTTACGCAAGCGACGCGCCGAAAAACCGGGGAAACTGCTCTCGGTTCGGGATTTTTCCGACTTCGTGGCGCTGATGATGGAAGACAATGGTACTCTGACGAAATCAATCCTTCGTGAAATGGAGGAGGCGGGGATGATAAAGATCACCAATCGCGATCGCGTCAGCATCAAAATCTAGCCGGGCGCTCATGACACCCGGCCATATGTTTTACGGGAAAATGACTTCCCGCCGTGCTGTTTCGAGGGCGATCGCTGCTTTTTCCACCCCGGCCGTGTACATTTCCGGTACTCCCTCGGGATAAAGTACCCCGATTCGTCCAGGGTGCAGCCAGGCGAGATGGTAAGTATCGAGCCACTTTCCACCCCGGAGGACACCGCGCGGTTCCGTCCCCCAAATCGTGTAGCCGACGCGCTCTAGCGCCAGATACGACCCAGGGTTCTCGGTCCGGACGGAGCTTCGGATGATGAAGCGGTTGAGGTAGTCCGCCGCGAACATGGTCCGCGCCAGGTGGGTAGCGGTCGCCACACCCCTGTGCCACCAATCTTGGCGCCAGATGACGATTCCGCTACTGCAGGAATTCATCCGGTCGTTGATGTGGTGGAGGGCGGTCACGCCAATCGCCTGGTCGCTTCCCTCAGGCTGTATCGCCCAGATGCAGCTGTTCGGATCCTCCATATTCTTCTCGAACCACTTGATTTCGTTTTCAAGTGTTTGACCGAAGATCCCTTTTGTGTCCCGGTGGATGGTCATCGAGGAAAAGTGTTTCACCAGTTCCGGGATGTCCTCCCGGCAGAAAGGCCGCAAGGCAACTGTGAGTCCTTTGTGGCTGACGAGCATGTTCATTCCGTACACTGTTCACCTCCTGTGAACGTAGTGGGTTAAGGTGCCCGACCAAACGGAAACTACTCATGAGATAGCCTTGTTTGGCCGGGTGAGACTCCGAAAGGGGAATTAAAAAAGCCTCCGATCGGAGGCTCAGTCAGAAAAGAAAAATATCTCTCTATGCCTCCATTGGGGTACCAAAAACGACACCCATATTGCGGGTGGCTGGTTTAGAGCTGATGAGGCACATCGGATACATCATGAGGCTATTATAACATACTATGAGATAGTGGTAAAATCACTCCCAAATGAGACAGTTTGTCGGTATCGTATTGGTAAGGCCCGGTGGCTGCGTCCTCGCCCAGTATCGGGATAATAAGCCGGAGATCCTTGGCCCGGACACCTGGTGTGTCACTGGTGGGGCGAGGGACGAAAACGATGAAACACTTGAACTCACCGGCGTCAGAGAACTCCGGGAGGAAACGGGGTATCTGGCTGATTCTGAGGATTTGCATCTTCTAAATTCAGACATCTATTTTACCGAGAGAGGCGTTCAGGTCGAAAGAACCATTTTCTGGGCCTGGTATGACGAAGTCCAGGAGGTCGGCTGCCGTGAAGGTCAGGAGATCAGATTCATCTCCCGCCAGGAATTAGGGACTCTGAAGTTTTATACCGGCCACGAAAATTTCCTACGACTCGCTTCCGAGAAAGGCCTAACTTCCGGTGTTGAATTTGATTTGGGGCCGGCGTGACTGGATGCCTCGGTGTTAAGATATGAAAATGGCAACTGAAAACGAAGAAGAAGTAATGCTGCCGATGGACGAGAACACCAGAGAACTTTTGGAATTATTTCCCGCCCTAAACAAAGGTGAACTCATTGAGGTAGAGCCCTATGGAAAACTGAAAGAAATCGTGGTTATGGCCGCAATTGGAAATGGGGTGAGAAATCATGAAATCATATTCATCTGGAACGAGGAGAAAGGCAAGATGAAACCGGGAATCAGAGCAGCCTTGGTCGACGGCGTGATAGTGATCACTGCGGATAAAGCGTTACTCGATCAAATAGAAACCGACGTGATGAGCCACATTTCCCCAGAAATACTTGCTCAGACTGAGAACCCCCTTGCGTTCATCTCAAAAAGCCTCAGAGAAATGAAAAGAGGGTCAACTCCGATCAAACACTCCGCTGATGTGATTGCTGCATTTGCCGAAACATACCGTCTTTATCGCCGCTTATAGCTCCCACTCACCGGATTTTAATCTCCAAACTCTGGCCGTCTGAGTTTCCTCAAAATAGACACCATGGTTATAGTATTGTGAGGCCTTGCCTCCCCTGACAAACAGGTCGTGGACTCCGACAGAATCAAGTGAGTTCATATCAACATACCTGGTTGGTAAATCCGGAGAAAAGGCATTTTCCATCTCTTTTTCGGGCGCTTTGTCATTTTTTCTTGAGTTATAAAAAATTGTCAACTTCGACAGTTTTCCCTTTTCCACCAGTGCTCTCATCAGTTCAGTCAGACTATGGTCTTTGTTGGCAGCCGGTTTACCTCCAGCCGGGAGGCAATCTGAGTCTGGGGTGTGTCGTTTTTAGACAGTTCTGAAGCGAGAATGATCTTGGTTAGTTGTTGCATGTCCATATTTTATGGACTGCCGGATATTTAAGTGGAATAGAGCGAGTAGTTGCGAACTGGGGGAGGAGGTGTATAATGCACCCCACATGAGAAAAGAAGCCGGCTCGTATAAAGAACTTCTCCAGGGTCTGAAAGACGAAGCGGGTCCAGATACAGAGACCCTCAACCAGTTGGGTCAGCAGGTGCGTGTGATCCTGGACGCAATGAGCGACGATCTCCAGGCTTACGCCTTCAGGAGAAAAGAAGAGGTCCACGATCTTCTCAAGGCGAAGTTCTGGGAGGATTGGTACGACGACCGGATCCAGTACTACCACGGAAAACCCAGCCCCGAGACCCTCAAGCTGGGCTATGTGGTCCTCGGCAAAGTGCCGGGATCGTACGAAGTCTGGGTCGAATACAAGCGAGACGGCATTTCCGTTTACTTCGCTTGGATATATAGCAATTTGCCCAATATCGCCCAACCGCGGCCATCTCCTTGATTTTTCCAAAAAATGGTATTCTAAATATATGAAGAAAAAGAAAGCCTCCCAATGGGAAGTCACCCCATTCGCCAAAGTACTCCTTGCACTTCTGGTACTTTCACTCGCTGTTCTGGTGACCTTCCTCAAAAAATAGGACTAGGTGGTATAGTGACGAATGGCCAATTCTTGTAACGGTTGCGGTCTTTGCTGCAAACTTTTTCTTATCAATCTAAGTAGGGAGGAATACCTTTCCGGGAAATACAGGACCGTGTTTGAGCAATATGGTTTCATGGCTGATTTTGGTGAAGCGAAAAAATGTGGCGCCAATCTCCTGGCCAAAAAAGACGACGGTAGTTGCATCTATCTTGATGGTACCCAGTGCGGTATTCATGCCGACCGGCCAAAAGTTTGTCAGGCTTTTTTCTGTACCTCCAAAGCCAAGGGGTTCCAAAGTATGGTAACGATCATCAAAGAAAACGACAGTCAAAAGATCTCCTCCTGCGCAAGCTAGAACCAGTAGCATGATCACGACGTGAATGTCTTTATCGTTCCCGGCTTCGGCCTGCCGACTGATTTTGGCAACGACCCAACCTATATCTCATACCTGAACAAGGTGGTCGCTCACGTCATGAACTTTACGGCGACCCACCCCGAAGGAAAATTACTGGTAATCTTTTCCGGTGGTAACAGCGATCTCGATCCTCCATTTATCCGGACGGAAGCGGAAGAAATGCAAAAACTGTTTCTCCATCTGGCGGGGGATAACCTGCCCGGACTCAATATGGAGCTGGAAAAAGCCTCGCTTTCGTCCCTCCCTAAAACAATGGTGGCAGGAGATGATCGAGCAAGCCCGCAAAGTCAGTTCGGTGGAACGGGTTTCACCTTACCCTTAGGCCGTATCTATCGGCCAATTTCAGCAATTTTCCGTAAAAGTGCAAGCCCATTGTAAACTTCCAGCACTTGCGTCTTGCCGTACAATAAAATCATTAGCAGTTAAGTCAAAGAATGCAAATAGACTTCGTCGACAGCAACGTCAAGTTCACTGACCGCTATAAAGCTCGTCTGATCACCAAGTTCTCTTCGGTGATCGATAAATACCTCAATGGTATGAGCGAAGATCTGAAGCTCGCCACCCTGAGTATCCACAAAAACATGCGTGGCAGTTACGAGCTGAAGTTCAATATGGAAAAGGTTCCCTTTGCCAAGATATATATCCACCACGTTAGTCCGGACCTACTGCCGGGAATAGTTGAGCTTCGTGATCAAGTGAAGCGGCAGATCCGCGAAAACATCGCCAAGATCAGGGATTCAAGTCGCTGATATACTTGGGGCATGACTTCCCCGACGATCATTTGTCCCAAGTGCAAATCCGAAATCCCGGTCGAGGAAGCTCTGGGTCACAGTATCCAGGAGAAACTCGAAAAAGAGTTCGAGAAAAAACTCAAGGACAAAGAGGGAGAGTTGATGGAAAAGCTGGAAAAAGAGGGTGGTAAAGAAATCAAACTTCTCAAAGAAGAGCTTCAAAGCAAATCAAAGAAGCTTGTGGAATCCCAGGAACTGGAACTCGAACTTCGGAAACAAAAGCTAGCCCTGGAGGAAAAGGAGCGTGAGTTTGAACTCACCAAACAACGCCAGATCGATGCGGAGCGGGAGAAGATCCGCCTCAAGGTCGAAACCGAGATGCTCGACTCCCAACGACTCCACGACCGGGAAAAGGACAAAGTCATTGACGATCTCAAAAAGGCTCTCGACGATGCCCAGCGAAAGGCAAATCAGGGCAGCCAGCAAACCCAGGGTGAAGTCGCCGAGCTCGACCTCGAAGAAACTCTCAAGATTCGTTTCCTCTATGACGCGATCGAGCCGGTAGGTAAGGGAGTTCGCGGTGCGGATATCCGCCAGGTGGTCAAGACCTCTCTTGGCAACGTTTGTGGCACAATTCTTTGGGAAAGCAAACGGACCAAAGCCTGGTCGGCCGAGTGGGTCACCAAGTTAAAAGACGATCTGCGTAGTGAAAAGGCAAATGTCGCCGTGATTGTCTCGACGGTCCTTCCCGAGGAGGCCGCTACCGGAATTGGTCTGGTTGATGGTGTTTGGGTGGTCAGTTACGCTCTCTATCTGGTCCTCGCCGAGTTGCTCCGTCAAAAATTAATCGACGTCGCCCGGGAAAAATATGTTTCCCAAAATAAAAGTAGCAAAGCCGAGGTCCTCTACAACTACATCGTCAGCCACGAATTCGGCCAGCAGGTCGAGGCGATCGTCGAAGTCTACCAGGACATGCAAAGCCAAATCGCCCGCGAACGGGCCGCTTTCGAGAAGCTCTGGAAGACCCGTGAGGCTCAGGTCAACCGTCTTGTTGGCAGCACCGCTAACATCATCGGCTCACTCCGGGGCAGCGTCGGCTCGACCTTGCCGTCGATCAAGGGCCTGGATCTGCCGGGGTTAGAAGAAGGGGGGTTGTAGAGTACAATTTATCCCATGGGCAAGTACTACCAAAAAACCCGGGATCTTTTTAACCCCAAATCCAAGGATCCCTACAAGCTCTCTCGTTCGAAATTTGATCTTTTCTATGAATGTCCCCGCTGTTTCTACATGGGTGCGCATTATGGCCTCGGTCGCCCTAGCATTCCTGGATTCACTCTGAATAACGCGGTTGATACCCTCCTGAAAAACGAATTCGATCTCTTGCGTCAGGCGGGTCAGTCTCACGAACTGATGAAGCAATACCACATTAGCGCTGTGCCCAGTAGTCACCCCGACCTCCCCAAATGGCGCGGTGAAACTCCGGAGACCCGCTTCAAAGGTGCCTCCGCCATTCATCAGTCATCAAATTTTCTCCTCACCGGCATGATCGATGACATCTGGGAATCCGACTCCGGCGAACTGATCATTGTTGACTACAAGGCTACCAGCACGATCAAAGAGATCTCCCTGGAGGACGAGTACAAGCAGGGCTACAAGCGCCAGATGGAGTTTTACCAGCACCTTTTCCGCCTCCTTGGTTTCAACGTTTGTAATACCGGCTATTTTGTTTTCGCCAACGCTCTGAAAAACCGCGACAAATTCGATGGCCGGCTTGAATTCGAGATGTCCATCATTACGCACCAGGGGGATGACAGCTGGATCGACGCCAAACTGATTGAAGCGAAAGAATGCCTCATGTCCGACAAAATCCCAAGTCCCGGAACAAACTGCGAGCACTGTGAGTACCGCAAGAAAATGGCCGAGGAAGTCTCTCGTCTGATGAAGTAATATCTTCTGTGCTACTATTATGGGGATGTGTGGTATCTTCGCCACGACCAATGATCAGGACGCAGGCAAAACAATCCTTTCCGGACTAAAGAAACTGGAGTATCGCGGCTATGATTCCTGGGGCATCGCCGTCAAAGGCGGGGGCAAGCTGCGCTCCCAAAAGCAGACGGGGAGAATCGCGGTCTCCAAGACAAATCTTCCCAAAAGCAAGATGGGAATCGGCCATACCCGCTGGGCAACCCACGGTGGTGTGACGATCGGGAATGCTCATCCCCACTTCGATTGCACCGGCAAACTCGCCCTGATTCATAACGGCATCGTCGATAATTACCAGGACCTCGAGAAAAAGGTAAAAGGCCACGAACTCGCCGGAGAAACCGACTCGGAAATCATCGCCCATCTGATCGAAAAAGAACTCAAAACCGAAAAGGATCTCTTCCTGGCCGTCAAAAAAGTGGTCAGGCTGACCGAGGGCTACAATGCTTTTGTGGTGATGCATCAGGATTTTCCCTATCTGGTCGCTGCCAAGACCGGCTCACCCCTGGTCATCGGCGTCAAGCCGGGAGAAAACCTCCTCTCCTCCGACGTCGCTTCTTTGCTAGGACACACCAAGCAAGTCATTTTCCTCGAGGACGGCCAGATTGCCAAGATTGCCCCCGACGTCATCCGAATCGAAAGCTACACCTCTGCCAAAGAGATCAAGTCGGTGGTTCAGACTATCAATTGGACCGCCAAAAGTGCATCCAAATCCGGTTTTCCCCATTTTATGCTCAAGGAAATCTATGATCAGCCCTCGGTTCTCACCAATATCGCCGAGTCAAAGGTCAAAGAGGCGCGTGAGTTGGGAAAAGCCATCGCCAAAGCCAAAAATATTTTTATGGTTGCCTGCGGCACTGCCAGTTACGCCGCCCTTGCTGGTCAGTATCTCTTCGCTGGTATCGCCGGCAAACAAGTCAATTCGGCCATTGGCTCGGAGTTCTATTACTATGACGGTTTTATCAACACCAGAAGCCTCTGTATTGCCCTTTCCCAAAGCGGGGAGACCATCGATACCCTGCAAAGTGTCAAGTTCGCCAAAGACCGCGGTGCCAAGGCTATTAGCCTGGTCAACGTCAAAGGCAGTTCGCTGGACCGCCTCTCCGACGAAACCATTCTGCTTACAGCCGGTCCGGAGAAGGCAGTGGCCAGCACCAAAGCGTTTCTGGCCAAGGTCGCTATCCTGCTTCTTGCCGCCCATGCCATGAATCGGAAAACGCCACATGGTGTGATCGAGATCAAACAGGCTACCCGGGCGATTCGGCGGATCCTCGACTTCAAATACCAAAAATATCTGAAGAAACTCGCCGTCAAGTTCAAGCATAGTCATTCGATGTTCATTTTGGGTAGGGGAGTCAGCTATCCGGCCGCCCTTGAAGCCGCCCTGAAAATCAAAGAAGTCAGCTACATCCACGCCGAGGGCTTTGCGGCAGGGGAACTGAAACACGGCGTCATCGCCCTAGTAAATCAAAATACGCCTTGTCTGGTTTTCGCTCCCAACGACGAGACGTATCGCGATGTCATTTCCGGCGCCATGGAGGTGAAGGCCCGGGGCGGTCTCATTATCGGCATTTCTCATAAACCCAACCCGATGTTTGATTTTTACCTCCCCGTCCCCGATTCCGGCAATTCCACGATTCTGCCTAATGTCGTGGTCGCCCAGTGCCTCGCCTATTATCTCGCCCTTGCCCGCGGCCTAGACCCGGATATGCCCAGGAACTTAGCCAAGTCCGTCACTGTGAAATGAAATGAGCCAGGGGTGGGACTCGAACCCACTGCCTGCGGTTTACGATACCGCCGCTCTACCTGCTGAGCTACCCTGGCAATAGGTATATTTTATCAGCTTCGGAAGTAGCCCACCGCTCCTATCGAGGGAGAGTCAGTTCTACTCCGGTGTAGAGGAGACTCGAGTCATTGCCGATTACCTTCTGGTTGGCATTATAAATCTTGATCCAAGCATAGCCATCACCATAGGCGCGAACCGCGATCGACCAGAGATAGTCGCCCTTGACGGTGATGTATTTCGCCCCCTCGATAGTGACTTTGCCGGTCTTCACCTCAGTTTTCACAGCCACCTTTTCCTTGGCAGCCTTTTCTTTCGCGGCCAATTCGGCCTTCATCTTCGGGGTCAAACGCACCTCGACCTTGGGGATAGTTAGCTCGTTCCCCTCGTGGATCACGCCGGATGAGGCCAATTTATTGGTCTTGATGATATCAACGTAGTTATAGCCGGAGTTATAGTACTTCTCAGAAATGTGCCAAAGATCATCACCCTTCTTCACCTTATAGGTAGCCGGTAATGCTTTCGAAAGTTGTTCGGCCGTATCGGTTGCCGGCTCATCAGTGATCGTTCCGCTCTTGTTTATCGATTTGAAGTAGTTAAAAATCATCGCGGCCATGATGACAACGACGACTCCGCCCATGACGGAACTGATCAGTCCTTCGTTGATCTTAAGGGCTTTTAATATGTGCTTGAGTTTTTGCTCCATATCATTAACTACGGGTTAATATTACCCACATCTTATAGACAAAAAATATAGTAGTCAATACCCCATCTAACGTTGGTCAAGCACGAGCGTCACGCTCTTTGTCGCCACCGCCCGTCTCCATAATTCTTGAAACTTTTCATGAAAGATAGTCTTTCTTTCACCGGATAGCCTCTGCTTGCATCTGTCGATCAATCTTTCTACCTCCACTTGGTCAACCGGTCTGCTCATGTAGTCGTCAATAATTGCAACAGCCAGCTTGGCAAAATCAAAAACCCGTTGTGCTTCCACTCTTTTTACCTTTGGTCTATTTTTATCACGCTTGAATTGCTTTTTGACATCCATGATCGCTTTGACACCGATCAGACGGTGAAGCAAAGACTGCCGTTCTCCGGGAGTGAGATGATCTCCAAGCCATTTTTCACAGAAATCCCGGAAATCATCACTCTCCAGTGTCGCCTCTGTCTTCGGAGGCCAAAGGATCTGAAGAGCTGGCGCATAAAGTGTCGTAAGCGTATTAACACGGAAAGGACTGGCCCCGTCGTCCTCCACACTCTTTCTTGACCGTTCTATCACGTACTCAACTGCTTCGGGGTGATCTTTTTCTAAGGCGCGTCTCAGGCCCTCCTCACTGGCTCTTCCGTTCCCAAACAACTCGGGGTGGTCAAGCAAAGGTTCCAGTGCCAGGATAGGACCAATGATTCTCTCCTGCCAGGGGACCTTTCTTTGTCCCATCTCCGCTTTCTCGCGATCGGCGCTATCAACCATACCCTAATGATATATCCAATTCAAAACAGATTTGCATGAGGCCACTAAGGCTCGATTTTTTCGAAAGACAAGCCCAGAAATTCAGTCAATATGGCCCGCAAATCCGCCTGATTAAAGCAGACACCAACCACAATGCCCTTATCCGGTCTGCTTCCCTTTATCAGGCCAATGATCTTTCCCTGACACATGATCGGGCTGCCACTGGTTCCGCCCACAAAAAGGGCGTAATTGGACTCATCCTCCGGGACAAATCGGCTCAAGAGAGTCGGTTCATAAAATGGTTTCAGACTGCCAGCCACTCGGACTAGCATCTCCGGTACTTCCACACTAGGGGTGATACAGTAGCAGTTTGGAACGGAAAGTTTGTCAATATATCCCAGTTTTGGCCCCCATATGTTTGGATCTCGTTCGACGGCGATATCAATCTCTCGAGGGTCATATTCCGGAAGAAACTCAAAGCCTGGCAAATCAGTCGTCCGCTCATCGACAACATGACGTGCGGTGATGAGCATCCCCTCCGCCGCGAAAATGACACCGGATCCACCATCTCTTCCTTCGTAACGAAAAATTTCAACCCCAGAAAGCTCCCCATAAGATCTCAGCCTCTCACTCATGACCGGATAGTAGCATTCTTTTGGTCAGCGCTTCTTCATCATCCGGAAGGGGAAGACCCCACATTCTATATAGTTTTTCCAAACCCCAGTTGGCCTTCACCTTCATGGTAGGATAATCCCGCGCCAATAATCTGGGTTTGGCGTCTCTGGCGAAATCTACCAATTTGATCACCGGCTTCAAGGCAGTTTCTGTCTCCTTACTCATGATTTCTAGACAGGTGGAGGGGCTAGCCCTTTCGAGAAGAGCCAATTTTAGTTTTATTCTACCGATCTCTCCGTCGACGGTAGCCGCGTGGAAAGCAATGACGATATTAGATGGTCCTGCTTTATCAAGTTCATTCTCGAACTCGATCATGGTATACCCCTCTTCCCCGAGTTTGAAACTGGAAAATTTGACTTTGGTGGTTTGAATATGGTCTCATAGTATCAATGATCGGATTTCTG
>MFAI01000002.1 GCA_001774555.1 Candidatus Collierbacteria bacterium RIFCSPLOWO2_01_FULL_50_23 | reverse complement strand
CGTCTACGCTCATCCCGATGACGCCGAGATGTATTCCGGCGGTACGATCGCCAGACTAAAGAAGGAAGGTTTTGAAGTAAGGCACGTCAAGATGACCATGGGGGACAAAGGCTCCCGGCAGGAAAACTATACCGAAGCAGAACTGGCCAAAATCCGCGAAACCGAAGACGAAGCCGGTTTGGAAGTCTTGGGTCTTACTCCGAAAGATAGCGTCAATCTGGATCTTGGCGACGGTGGGGTCGCCAACGACCTCGCTACTATCGGAAAATTGGTACGCGAGATCCGTTCTTTCCGCCCCGATATTATCGTCACCCATAATCCGGAAAAAGTCGTCGTAAAGGACGATAATGGTGAATTCTATATCAATCATCGTGACCATCGTCACACTGCCATCACCGTCGTTGATGCCGTCTATCCATACTCCCGCGACAATTTATTTTTCCCGGAGCAGATCAAAGATGGACTCACGCCCCACATTGTCACCGAGTTTCTTTTCGTCGATTCCTGGGGCGACCCCGACCTGGTTCAAATTGACGTGACCGAGTTCTATGACCGGAAAATCAAAGCGATCGGCAGTCACAAATCCCAGTATGGCGAGGAAAAAGCACAGGGCGCCGCCGACTATTTCGCTCCCGAAAAAGAAGGCCGCCGCTACGAACAATTCCGCTGGGTCAAAGCCGACTAACGAAGCTTCAGTAAAAGGGGATGTAAGATATACCTATGGCCAAACACAAACTTACTACACTTCAGGGTAACTATGTCCCGAGCGTTGTCGAGGAGGAGGTTCTCGCCTACTGGAAAAAGAACCAGACTTTCGAAAAGTCGGTTGAAATGCGGCCGGAAAAAGATGTGTATAGCTTTTACGACGGCCCACCTTTCATCACCGGCTTGCCCCACTATGGTCACCTCCTTGGAAGTATCGTCAAGGACGTCATTCCCCGCTACCAGACCATGAAAGGCAAGCGTGTCCGCCGCGTCTGGGGCTGGGACTGTCATGGCCTTCCTGCAGAAAACAAAGTGGAGCAGAAATTGGGTATCAATAGCAAGAAGGAAATAGAGGCCCTTGGCGTCGACAAGTTCATCGCCGCCTGCAAAGATTACGTTTCCGAAGTTTCCGCCGACTGGGAATGGTATGTGGACCACATCGGTCGCTGGGTTGACTTCAAAAACTCCTACAAAACCATGGACCGGGACTACATGGAGTCGGTCATCTGGGTATTCCACAAACTCTACGACAAGCGGCTGGTCTACAAAGGCAAGCGCGTCTCGCTTTTCTGCCCCCGCTGTTCTACTCCGATTTCAAACTTCGAGATCGCTATGGACAACTCCTACAAGGATGTCAGTGACCCTTCGGTCTCGGTGAAATTCAAGATCAAAGGGGAGAACCGCTTTCTTCTCGCCTGGACCACTACCCCCTGGACGCTCCCCACGAACTTTGCTCTCGGCGTCTCGCCCAAAGAAACCTATGTTCAGGTCACCGTTAGTGGTGAAAGTCTGGTCTTAGCCAAATCCCGTCTGGCCGCAACCTTTGATGGCGAGGTCAAAGTCGAAAAAGAATTCGAAGGAAACGACCTCGTCGACCTTTCTTACGAGCCTTTGTTCAATTACTACCAGCCAAACGCCAAAGACCACCACGTCTATGCCGCCGATTTTGTCTCCATGGACGATGGCACCGGCATTGTTCACATTGCCCCCGGTTTCGGCGAGGTAGACACCGCTTTGGGCAAGGAGCAGGGTCTGACCATGGCCGAGTCCGTCGATGAGGAAGGCAAGCTCGATCCGAAGATCACCGTTGCCGAAAACAAATTCTTCAAATCGGCAGACAAATTGATTCTCGCCGATCTAACCGCCAGGGGATTGGTCTTCAAACTCAGCACCACCATCCATAGTTATCCACACTGTCATCGTTGCGAGACGCCGCTCCTCTACAAAGCCCAAAAAGCCTGGTATATCGATGTCCAGTCGCTCAAGAAACAGATGAAGACAACAAACAAGGAGATCAATTGGGTCCCGGCCCACTTCAAACACGGCCGTTTCGAATTGGGCATCGACTCCGCTCCCGATTGGTGCATCAGCCGCTCCCGTTACTGGGGCGCCCCCATTCCCGTTTGGGAGTGCCCATGCGGCGAAATGTATATCCCAAGCAGCATCAAAGAGCTCGAAGAATGGTCGGGCAAGAAAGTGACCGAGCTCCATCGCCCGGACATCGACGCAGTCACCATCAAGTGCACTCGTTGTGAGGGTACTGCCCATCGAGTTCCTGAGGTTCTCGATAGCTGGGTCGAAGCGGCGAGTATGCCTTACGCCGAAAGGCACTATCCCTTTGAAAACGAAAAGGAATTTTTGGCCAACTTCCCCGGTGACTTCATCACCGAGTACACAGGGCAGCTGCGCGCCTGGTTCTATGTCATGCATGTCATCGGCAACGCCCTCTTTGATTCCCCTTCGTTTAAGAACGTCATCGTCCAGGGGGTGATCATGGGTAATGATGGCCGCAAGATGAGCAAGAACTTCGGCAACTATCCCGATCCGAAGGATTACCTGATCAAATACGGCGCTGACTCGCTCCGCCTCTATCTGATGGGTAGCCCGATCATGATCGGTCAGGACATCGCCATCTCCGAGTCCGACTGGCAGGAACAACTGAAAACTACCTTGATGATGCTTTGGAATTCCTACAAGTTTTTCGTCAATTACGCCGCCCTGGAGGACTGGGAGACGAAAGTGGAACTGACTCACATCCCCACCAAGCTCGACCTTTGGATCCTCTCACGTCTGAACGAAACCGTCATGGAAATAGATCAGCAATTATCCGCCTATCAACTCCCGAAAGCCGTCGCTGCCATCAAGCCTTTCGTCGCTGATCTTTCGACCTGGTACATCAGACGTTCCCGCGACCGCGTTGGTCCTACCGCCCGCGACCGCGATGACAAAGAAGTGGCCTACACCACCATGAGGACCGTCTTTGCAATTCTCTCTCAGGCCATGGCCCCGCTCACCCCCTTTATTTCCGAGTACCTTTACCGTCATCTGACCAGCGAAGAGTCGGTTCATCTGACCAATTGGCCGGAGGTCATGACCCCCGAAGTCATCGACCGGGAACTGCTCACCCACATGGAAGAAGTCAGAAAAATCGTCGAGTTGGGCCACGCTTTCCGAAAAGCCAAGACCATTCCGGTCAAACAGCCCCTCGCCAGTTTGACGATCAAAGGGGGGTCCGAGGACATTGCCTCCGATGACGAACTGGTTACCCTGATCAAAGATGAACTCAATGTTGAGGCCGTCAAATTCGTCCCGGGTGATACCCTTGCAGTCGAGTTTGACACCAAACTAACCGATCGGTTGCACCAAAAAGGTCAGGCCCGCGAACTGGTGCGCGCCATTCAGGAAGCCAGAAAAGAGGCGGGCTGCCGCCTCGATGAAGTTGTTTCGGTCACCCTGCCCTCCTGGCCGGCCGAGTTTGAAGCGGAAATAAAACAACAGACCCTAGTCAAGCAAATCGTCAAAGGTGATACTATTGCCGTAAAAAGGAGTGAATAGAAAAGCCGGTCTGTTAATTTCTGTCGGGGTACTTCTGAGTTTTGGGCTGACCACCATCTGGAGTACCGTGCCAAATTTATTTTGGGTTCAATTTTCATTCCTGGTGATCGGCCTGGTCATCGCCTTTATTTTTTACAAGCTCGATTTCACCATTGCCTTTTCTCTTTCAACCTTCCTTTACATCTTTTCCATTTTCCTTCTGGTGATCACTTTGTTTTTCGGCCAGTCCATCCGCGGCGCCAGCCGCTGGCTCGGCGTCGGAACCTGGCAACTGCAGACTTCGGAAATAGTCAAACCGCTTCTGGCTCTCGCCTACGCCGGGTTTTTGGCCAATAATTCCCTGAAAAAATTCAAGAATCTGCTGATTTTTTCCGTCCTCGCCCTGATTCCGGTTCTTTTGGTCAAGACCCAGCCCGACCTTGGCAGTGCTTTGGTCCTTTTTGTTTTGGCCGGCCTGATGGGCCTGTTCGCCGGTATCAATCGTCGTTATGTCATTATCATCGCCCTTTTATTTCTCGTTTCCATTCCTTTGGCCCCCTATTTTCTGAAAGATTACCAGCTCGCCCGGATCGAGTCCTTTCTGAATCCCTATCATGACCCGAGGGGAAAGGGCTACAACGCGATCCAGTCGGTCATTGCCATTGGTTCCGGCGGTCTGATCGGCAAAGGTGTCCGCCTCGGCACCCAGTCGCACCTGAACTTTCTTCCCGAACGCCATACCGATTTTATTTTCGCTTCTTTCGCCGAAGAATTCGGTCTTTTGGGCATCGTCCTGGTCTTGGCCGCTTACTTTTACCTGCTTTCCCGTCTTTTTGAGGTCAGTTCGAAGCTCAAAGAGCCCGACCAGAAGCTCCTGGCCATCGGCATTCTTTCTATCTTTATGTTCCAGAGCTTGATCAACATCGGCATGAACTTGGGGATAATGCCCGTCACCGGCATCACCCTGCCGTTATTTAGCTACGGAGGCAGCTCGCTTATTAGTTTTGCCGCTCTTTTGGGGATGAGCCTGCGCCTGCTTGAATTAACCCCCACTCATCGGCTATAATTGGCCCGTCATGGCTACCAAAAAGAAAGAAATCACCACCGCCGTTGCCGTCATCGAACTCGGGGGTAAACAATTCATCGTCAAAGAAGGCGATAAAGTCGAGTCCGAAAAGCTCGCCGCCAAAGAAGGCGACACTATTACCGTCAAAGAGGTTCTCCTCGTCAACGATGGTGTTGAAACCAAAGTCGGTACTCCTTACATCGAAGGCGCTTCGGTCAGTCTGAAGTACGACAGGGAGGCTTTGGGTGAGAAGGTGGAGATCAGAAAATACAAAGCCAAGTCCCGCTACCGCCGCACTACCGGTCATCGCCAAACCAAAAGCCACTTGACCGTCACCGGCATCAGCCTCAAATAATGGATTTTCTTTTTACCGTTGGTTTTAGTGAAGAACTTGCCCTGCTGGAGCTTTCTGCCGTGCTCGGCACTACACCGAAAAAGGTCGGCGAGCACCAGTACAAAGCTCACCTTTCGGGCGGACATTCCCAAATGAACTATCTCTCCAACCGCCTCGGCGGCCTGGTTGAGGTTCATGACCTCGAGGGCAAGCTCGTTTGGCGCCACTCGGCCAAAGCCTGGTACAAACGCGACCGCCTCAAACCATACTCGGATATTCACAAAGGCCTCCTTCCCCCCAAGGTCGCCCGCATGCTCGTCAACCTCGCCCTTGGCACCACCGATCCGGAAGGCAAAACCCTGCTCGACCCTTTCTGCGGCTCCGGCACCCTACTATTAGAAGGAGGCCTAATGAAGCTGAAGCTTGTGGGAAACGATCTCGACCCGGAACAGCTTTCCGGCTCCCGCCGCAACTTGGATTTCCTTGGTCTATCCGCCAAACTGATGAATTACGACGCCGTGAAGCTGTCGGAACACCTGAAAGAATCGGTCGATTTTATTGCCACCGAGCCCTATATGGGCCGCCCCGGTGTCCGGGAGGACCGTCTGCCCGATTTGGCCAAGGGCCTAGGAAAACTCTATCTGGGCTGTTTGAAAGACTGGAATCTATTTCTGAAGTCAGGCGCCCGGATCGGTATGATTTTTCCGGTTTTTGAGTATGCCGGACGCGAATACAAGACGAGCCTAATTATTGACGATACCAAGCTCATCGATTACAATATCGGGACACGCGGCTTGACTTATAGCTTGCCTGCGGCTAGAGTAAAACGGGAAATCGTTATCCTGGAAAAGAAATAAAAATCAAATATGGCACACGTTAAATCAGGAGGAGCTACCAGACAACACAGTCAGCGCGCCGGCAAGCGCCTCGGCGTCAAGATCTACGGTGGTCAGGCCATCAAGGCCGGTCAGATTATTGTCCGCCAGAGGGGTGGGAACTTCCACGCCGGGAAGAATGTCGAAAAAGGCCGCGACTTTACTCTCTTCGCCCTTATCAACGGCAAGGTCGAGTTCAAGATCAAAGAAGGTATTAATTATGTTGATGTATTGCCCGCAAAGTAAATGGCAGACGTAATTGAACAGTTACCCATCGATCAATTACAGCCCAATCCTCTCCAGCCCCGTGGTGTCATCACCCCCGAGTCCCTCGCCGAGCTAGTCGATTCCATCAAAACCCACGGCATCATTCAGCCTCTGGTCATCGCCCAGACTCCGGCCGGTTACCAGATCATCGCCGGTGAAAGGCGTTGGCGCGCCAGTAGACTCGCCGGTCTGACCGAAGTCCCCGTCAAGATCATCCAGACCTCTCCTCAGGGAATGTTGGAGATGGCCATCGTCGAAAACGTTCAGCGTTCCGACCTCAACCCCGTTGACCGGGCCAACTCTTTCGAGCGCTTGATGCGTGAGTTTGGTCTTACGAATCTCGAGATCGCCACCCGCACCGGCAAAAGCCCTTCATATGTGAGTAATTCCCTCCGTCTTCTCGAACTTCCGGATGCCTTGAAGGACGGCCTCATCTCCGGCGTCATCTCCGAAGGTCACGCCCGCGCTCTTTCTGCTATTCCCGAAACCCAGGCGATGATCGAGGCCTACAAGATCATCTTGCGCGAGGGGGGCTCCGTCCGCCGCGCCGAGGAATTGTCCCGCCGTTTCAAGAAACAAATGGGCGGCAAAACCAAAGCGAATAACGATGACATCGCCAGCAAATCGATCAACGATCTCATCGATCAGTTGAGCACCCAAATTCAGACCTCCATTGGTATGAATGCGCATGTAAAGATGCGCCGTTCCCGTATCGAGACTGCCATCAGCATTGCCCTGAAAGGCACCCCGGACCAAACTGACGAACAGCTCAAAAAGATCGTCGCCGCCCTGACTTCGGCCGAATATATTTCTTCGGTCACCAGCAAGAAGACCGTCGAGGCCTCCGAGGTGGAGGTTGACGAAGCTGAGGGCACCCCCGCCGTCGCGGCCGCTTTCAACAATCCTTTCGAGCCGATCCTCCCGATCGACAACCCCAAAGACGAATTCGAAGACTACTAACCGATTACGCTTGTTTCACGAACTCCTCGAACTCTTTTATCTTTGCATCCCGCGCTCTTTCAAACAGTCGTTGTGGAGTCCCAAGTGTCGATAGCTCGCCAGAGGCCACGACCTTTCCCAGAGTTTCTCCAATTGCCTCAGCAGACTGCCCAAAGGGAAGAAGATCGAGCAATCTTCTTGTCTCAGTCGAGGGCTCTATGTTCAGTGAAGTGACAACTGCACTGATTTCATCTCGTGCTTTTTCCCCAATCCGTTCCAAGAAAGCTGCTTTCAGTTTGAAGCCATAAGAATCCCCATTTTCACCTCCGAATTTATCGACCAACACCTGGACGACACGGGCATCCAATTCTCTCCCAAATTGGTCGGGAGAGGACGTTTCTTTTAAGGCGTGAATTGCGTTGATTGCCACTTCTCTTTGCACCCGCTTAGCCTCTTCGTAGCGAGGGTCTTCAGCCAATCTATACTTGAGCTCTAACTTACTTCTCGACTCCGCCCCACGTTGAATTCTTTGATTTTCCAAAAGATTGCCATCGACCATACTTCGATTCTACCAAAGCCAAATCATCACAACCAAAGACGAATTCGAAGATTACTAAAGTTTATTCTCCTAAAGCCACACTTTTAGCTACTGCCACTTCAAGATCGTCGTAGTCTCCAATTTCTTCAAATACCTCGATCGCCTTATTATAGTAATTTTCTGCAACTGTCATCGAACCCCCTATAGCCGCCGCTGCACACATGTCTCCATACATTACATAAACCCTTCCCAACTGTTTTTCCGCGCCCTCGATTTTCAATAGCACACCGATTGCTTCGTCCAGTCTCTCTGAGGCCGCTCTGTATGGATTTGCAACTTCCCAACCCAAAACATTCATTCCATCCTCGTTCCATCCATGGGGCTCAAAAAGTGCCCCATCCTCATTGATCGGGAAATCAAGCAGAAAATATCCGCTGACTCTCTTTAGTCCCCACCTTTCGCCCACCCCACTCGCAGATCAACAATAGGCCTTGGGAAACCCCGTCTCGTTTGAGAATAATCTGTGGGCAAGTTTCAACTGCTGTACTACCCCCGACAAGTTTTCGCTCATTGGGGGTGATTATAAGCTCACCGCCGGCCTCTACTTGGGAAAGTACAATGTCAATTCTTCGGGTGGAGATTCTCCGTAAGGTCGTCTGGTCACCAAAACCCGGTCAGCAGTAAGTGTCGCATCCCTGGAAAATGACCCCAAAGTATCTTCATGGGTAGGAGAACCGGATATTTTAAAACCCGCCTCTACGAGAGCAACTCTAAGCCTATCCCTCAGGGCCCTACTTGGCGGCCAATCCTCTCCGCCGTTTAAAATCACAGAAACACCACCCTTGCCAATAAATAGTGCTAGCTCCAAAACGAACTCTTCCGGGTTATGAAAAACAGTAAGATGGGAAAGAGTCCCGATAACCCCGTCAGAGGTCATGACCCTGACACAAGCATTTGCGGTATGTGGGTCCCTGAATTCAGAAACACTGCAAAAGTCGACAAGATGAGTTCCGCACTCAATAGGAAACCGTTCGTTATAAAATTGTGTCAGTTTCAAGTCCAACTTGCGATAGGGGAGACGCTCATCAAAACACACGCGCGTATCCTAGGGCACAATGGGCCCCTAGTCAAGTCTTACGGGGGTAGTTGTTACGGGGGTAGTTAGACTATTTCCCAACCGGATTGAGGACAATCCCGGCTTTGTTGACCGGCCAGTAGCGGAAAAAAGCGCGTCCAATGATGTTCTGGTCGGGGACCGGACCCCAGTCGCGGCTGTCTTCAGTAACTCCTTCGAACCGATCCTCCCGATCGATAATCCCAAAGACGAATTCGAAGACTATTAGTTTTTACCCCAAGCGTTCCGGGCTGATATTTTCCCTTTCTGCCTTAATTTCTCTAATGCCAGGGTTTTCATGCCGCATTATTTCTATGTCGTCTTCATCGAATAATGTCATTTCGACGCGGGCGCCTTTAATTCTCGTCAACATTCCCTTTTCACCCAAAAGACCATAAAAAGCTGACGACAAGACTATCTCAAGGTCATCAAAAACCACGGCGACATCCACATCCGATCTCAATGATGGTTTTCCTTCAGCAAAACTCCCGAACAAAAAATATTTTCTTTGTGGAAGTCCAGCCAAATTAAGTCTGTCATCGAAGGTTTTTAGTTCATAGGGAACTAGGGGCAAGATTTCTTTCTCAAAATAAGCCATCAGTTGGGGATTGGGTGCCTTGTGGGTCCGCATTTGCTACCTTTGTGTTTCTGGATTAACGACAATCCCGGCTTTGTTGACCGGCCAGTAGCGGAAAAAAGCGCGTCCAATGATGTTCTGGTCGGGGACCGGACCCCAGTCGCGGCTGTCCGAAGAATGATCACGGTTATCACCCATCATAAAAGTCGCCCCCACCGGGACGGTGAACTCCATCCCAGATTGGAGAAACTGCCCCGGGGAAGTAGTGTATTCCGGCGGCAAGTAGGTTTCCGGGAGGGGACTGCCGTTGAGGTAAACTTTTCCGTCTTTGACCATCATCCGGTCCCCGGGCACTCCAATGACTCTTTTGATAAAGTCGAAGTTTTCGTTGATGGGTGCTTTGAAAACGACCACGTCACCGTACATAGGCAAACGGGTTTTGTAGGTCACTTTGTCAGTCAGGACATACTCGCCGTCCTTGAAGGTCGGGAACATCGAGCTGCCCTTGACCTGATGCGGCTGCATTAGAAACAAGTAAACCACGACAAACATCGAGGCTGAGACTACGAACACCTCGACCATTTCATAAAGCAACGAAAAAACCCTCTTTACAATCCGTGCCACAGACTTAAGCTTAAGGCTACTGGTATAATATTTCAAGCTGGAAATCAGCATTTTGGCCTGCCGCGTGGCAAGGCTATACGCGGACCCGTAGCTCAGTTGGTTAGAGCGCAGCATTCACATTGCTGAGGTCAAAGGTTCGAGACCTTTCGGGTCCACCACGCTTCCTGTATTATCTTTCCAATGACAGATTTCAAATACAAAGTTGTCAGGAGTAGCCGCCGCCGCTTTTCTTCCTCGATTTCCATCACCCCCGAGAGGGGGGTCGTCGTCAGTGTTCCGCCCTGGGTTTCCCTCTCCGCCATCGAAAAAATGGTTCAGGAAAAGACCGACTGGATCATCAAAACCCTGGAGAAGCTGGATTCTTACAAGAGAAAGCCGGCCAAACGCTATGTAGATGGTGAAACCCATCTCTATTTCGGTGAAGAGTACCCGCTTTCGGTCGTTTCGGCAGTGGGCATAGCCACTCCCAGGCTATCCTTTCTTTACAACAAATTCGAAGTCAAAATCCCCGCTCACCACACCCCTCTGACCCAACGAAAAGAACTCAAAGAGGCGATGATCCGCTGGTATCTCGACAACGGCAAGCGGATCATCACCCAAAAAGTAGGTCATTTCACCAAACTCCTGGGTGTGACCTACAACCGGATCGTCCTGAAAAAGGTTTCCAGTATCTGGGGAAGCTGTTCCCGCAAAAATAATCTCAATTTCAACCGCAAACTGATCATGGCCCCCCACGAGATCGTCGATTACGTCGTCATTCACGAGGTCTGCCATCTGGTCCATCACCACCACCGGAAGACATTTTGGGATCTGGTGCGCAGTTTGGACCCCAAATACAAGGATCATGTCCGCTGGCTCAAGAAAAACCACTACCTCCTCACAATTTAACCCTATAGGTTGACCCTAAAAAATTTCCCTTTTATTGCTATAATCCCTCCAAATGCCTACTCTAATCGAACTGGCGGACAGACTTAAAGATCCATTAAAAAAGGATAAGGTGATGATGGATGTTGCGGACTACTATATCCACCAACCCGGTGTCGATACTGACGAACTAGTTCGTATGACTGTCATCATTCCATTTATCAACGGTCTTCGGGTGGACGTCATCGAAAAAGCGATCGATCGTTTCCAGATGGCGAATGAGATGTTGCCAAATGTCAAAGTTTTTGTCGGCAATTTTTTGAAGATCATTGGGTTCGATGGGGTGGGAGGAATGGAAACTCTGAAGGTAGCCCGCGACCTGGCTGCCGAGGAACCAGAGTTCGCCGGGATTTCCTTTAACACGATGCACCTTCTACTCGCGAGAGAGAAAGAACTTGCGGAGCAAATGAACCAACCGCTTCGAGAATTCCAGGCTGCTCTGGCACGGGTGGGGATCGAGACATGTGTCGGGATACTTCTCAACAGTCAGGATCTGGAGATCAGAAGGTTGGCGAAGCAAAACCTTCTCTATTTTGCTGATATTGAAATGCTTTCGATTGGTGTTAGAACCAACGCCTACACTCTCTCCTTTGCCAATCCGGCCAAGGTAAACCCGCGCATGCTTCAAGGTGGGGGAACGATCATGCCGCTCCTGAATGTTGAAGGTGATAAAGCTCTCCGAGGCGCACTGGCTTTAGGACAACTCGAAGTCTCCGAAATTGTCTCCTCGGGAGTTCCTGGACTCAATGTCCTCCGCATCACCTAACCCCCAGAGCGGTTTGCAGTAAATATCTGGCGCTCAATGTCTTGTCCAAAGACAAATCGCGATTTATACTTCGTATATCTTTTGCCTCATCAAATCTCCGCGAGAACAAGAGATAGAAATTTCCGGCGGGCAAGCTCGTGCTGTTTCTCAACAGATTTTCGGCCAATACTTTATACCCCCCAACTAAACTGATATTCGCATTCAGCATCGACACCTTGGTTGAGTTACCTGTGCCGATAACAAGTTCCGCGTGTCTGTCTAGTTCTTTCCAGAAAACCATTATCATCTCAACCCTGTCTATCTTTCTTTCTTTGTAAGCTTTAATGGCTAGGGACGCAAGTAATTCCCTCAGTTGGCGGATCGCCATGACCCTTTTGTTTTTTGTCGCAGATCCCGATTGAACCGTCGCGAACAAGTTCTTTTTATCCCAATTTGGCCAGAGTGAATTCAATTGGCGGTAAAGTTCATCCAGGGATCTTTGCATCACCTCTTCTTGTACGCTTATTTTTATTTCTCCTTCCTCGATACTGAAATCGTATTGGTCGACTTGATTCCCCGACTCTAGCTTTCCGGAAACTGTTTCCCAAGCGGCCGAGTCATCCGCGAGGTCACCGAGGTGCAATCGATAGGAACCTGTCTCTCCCTGACCAACGACCATTACATTTAAGTCTCCATCGTTGTAGCCGGGCAAGAGGAAAATTTTTTCCTCGTCTAGATAAATACCCAAATTTTCATCGCAGATATTCTCCGTGTCACAGACCGAAACGCTCCCCGGTGACCTGAGGGCCGCGATGAAGACATTTTTTCTTTGATCCGGAATTACGTTTGTCAGTACCTTTGTTTTGTCCAAACCAAGCTGATCAAAAATATTGCCGATCGCAACAGAGTCATTCACGACCCCGCCATGGTCTGCGCTCACCGTCTTCTTATTAGTAAAATTCCCCAAAGAGCTGATCGATAGAACAGAATCGTCGCCCTCCGTTGACGTCTCAAATGGATCATCCGAAATCGGCTTACCATCCTCCCACAACCCCAAGGTACGGTCGAGCCAGCCCCTTTGAGTTATTTTTACAAATCTATCCGTCGTTTTTCCATTTCCCCCATTGACGTTCACCAAGTTATCTATCAAACCAATGTTCGAGTTCAGGTTGGCGAGGGTCGTATTTTTCTGATTTAGAGAAGATGATAAGAGAATAACCCCGTCTTTTTTAAGGAAATCAAAAGTTGGTAACACATCTTTGATTCCCGGAGTTAGTCTTCTCACAGTATCGACTCT
>MFAI01000001.1 GCA_001774555.1 Candidatus Collierbacteria bacterium RIFCSPLOWO2_01_FULL_50_23 | reverse complement strand
GCTGTGAGAACTATCCCAAGTGTGACTACGCCAGCTGGAAAAAACCAAAAGCCCCAGGCGAAGCCGATGGACCTACAGGGTCAGACCCTGTAGGTCAAGAAAATGGGGATAATGAATTAGATACGAAGGGCGGATAACCTTCTGAAGTAGTCGTCGTAGACGATAGGCTTCCAATTGTTCAGTTTGAGCCAGTTGAAGACTTGAGAGATGACTTCCTCGGAGAGTATGCCCAGGTCGATGGGGATGGTGATGGCAAGTTTTTTTTCTTCGGCAGGAAGCGCGCCAATGGCCGAAATCAACATTTTACAAATAAATTCAAAGACAACAACTTCCAAATCTGTTAACTCTCGTTGGGGGAAACTATAAACTCTTTCGGGAGTCGCCGAGACGTGAATCGTCCAGACCTTGTCGTTATCACTCATGGGAAGGATTATACCCTATAGTGTATCGTTAAGCAAAAAAGGTAAGTCAGACGTTGCCTTCCTGCACGACGGAAAAGTAGGCGAGCGCGGCGACGACGCGGGCAGTCCAGGCGGAATTTTTGGTTTCGTGGAGTTCGGACAGTATTTCGGTGAGAATCTTGATAGCGGTACCACTCTCAGGGCTACCGGTTTTCCTTCCAATAAAGTCAATTGTTTCCACATTGTGATTAAAGTAGATTTTTTCAGGACCGTTGAGGTAATCTCTTTGGATATCGCTGGAGGTTCTGGGATCATACGTTTTGAAGATCCGGGCGATATCCAGCATCTCATCAACGGAGACAAGAATGGTGGGGAAGCCTTCTTTGGCGATCTGTCTGGCAACAGCAACGATTTCATAAATAATATCTTCATCAACGACCCAATCATCGTGGGCGATCAGGGCGGCCAGTCTTTCTTCCCCGGCAAAGAGGCGGGCGAGTTTTAGAGCTTTTTCGTCAAAGAAAGTAGGAAGCGGATCGGGTTCAAGGAGGGCGGGTTGATAAGCGGCGGCTTGGTAATACCTTTCGGAGCGGGGAGCCTCAACAGTTCGTTTTGCCATAAAGCGATAATATCATATGTCCCTTTCGGGGTACTCTTCGATGGTTCGATTCCAGACGGGGATACCGCAAAAGTGGTCACCTTCCGGACAGAGAGGCATGGTGTGGGAACGGACACGAATACCACAGGGCGCCGGTTTGTTAAAATGGGCGGCGATCAATGGGCTCACCCCCGGTAGCTGCTTGACCAGAGCTACAGCCAGATTGTAGTTTTCCTCCTGGGCATTGAGACAGGTTCGCAGACGGAGCAGATGATGGAAAGCGCCAAGTGGTCCATTGATTCTTTTTCGGATTCTGGTGGCGTTGGTGTGAAGATATGAGAGATCATTTTCTTCGACGTTTCTCATTGCGGCGATCTCATGCATGAAGACGATGTTTCTTGCCTGGATTGAAAGGTACAGCTCGAGAGCTTGTTCGTTGCCGGCGATGAGTCTGGGAATAACAATGTCTTGCTCGAGTCTAGGGATGGGCAGGTGGAGCGGTCGGGTATGGTTGAGGGCACGGTGTCGTTGGAGCTGGCTATCAATGACGTGGCTGAGGGTAATATTGGCAGAGAGGTTAACCTGATTCAGGGACCGGGAGAGTTGGTGGATAACCATCTCGCCGTTAACCGAGGCGAGAAAAGGGTTTTTGGTAGGATTAAGAACGAGGTCAATTGCCGCCAGGTCGCTGAGTTTGCTCTCGCTAGCGCCAACAGTAAGGCGAACGGCTTCGGCTAGTCGGTGATCGAGATTGCCGAGATCTTCATCGAGATGGATTGGTTGGCCTGCCAAGTAGGTGTCAAATTCGTCGGCGGCAGCATAGGGATCGGTCGGATGAAAGAGGGCAAAGTCATAGTCCGGGGTGGTGCTAATGCGAAGATTTTCACCGATTTCTTCGCGGATAGTGGGGTCGTAGAGCGCAACCGCGTCGATCATGCCTTTGACCAAGGCATACATTTCGGGATCCCGTGGGTCGGCAAAGATCATTTTGGCCATTCGGATAAGGGTGAGTTCATTGATAGAGTGATAAAGATTGGCCCCCATGGAGAGCGGCAGAAGATAACGGGCAATTTCCTGGGCACGTTTTTGAGCTTCACCGTCAACACGTGTGTCCCAGGCGGCGTTTCGCCTGCCCGGAAAGCGTTTCAAGTAGAGTTCGCGAGCGATGGGGATGAGGAGAGAGGTGAGTTGTTCGTAACCGGCAAATAGCTCGGAGGCGGCGGTTTCTATCAAGTGGTCAGCCTCTCGATTGTCGAAAATTCTGGGCAGAACTACTCCCTCCCCGGACATGGTGACATAGCGCTGGCTTTCCTGGTCGGTAGCATGGTGGGGTTGGGAGTGGAGACGGTAAATAATGTTTCGAGAAAGATTTTTGATACCAAAGACATAGTGGACGTGCTCGCGGGTCGAGTGGTGGCCGGAGGCGCGAGTAGTAGCCGAGACTTCACGGACACTTTCCCGGTGTTTGTCAGATTTGATCACGTAGTCGAGCGGGGTGAGAAGATGAGGAGAATAGCAAGTTTTGGCCGCTTCGCCGGCGATGTTTGCGGCGGCGTTCAGATCAGCCCACTCTTGCTCACTAAAATCATCAATTGGTAGGGGTGAAAGGGTGCGAGCCAATAGACGGACCTCAACCTTACGAGAAAAGTAGAGGATTTCGGGACTGATGACCGGGTACTCGGGCTTTGCCATTCACAAGATAATAGCAAAAAATCTGGGGGGTTGTTTTCCGCAATAATTTTGTTGTATAGTGGCAAGCAAGATGGCTTTTAAATGTATTGTCGATGGAAAGACTTACGAGAGCAATGCTCATTTCCGGTATGTCTATGGAGTGAACCCGCCGAAAGACCTGATCGAAGAGATCGAAGCGCCGATGGTGGAAGGAGTTGCTGGCTCTGGTTCTAGTAGCGAAGGATCGCGCATGACCCACCCAACTCACGAACAGTCCGGACGGCGTAGGATTCGTGGGCGGGGTCCGGAGTGGTGTAAGTAAAACATATATGGATAGGAAACCAATAGAAGGATCTTTGATCGTCCTCGAGGGGGGAGACGGATCGGGCAAGGGGACTCAGGTGGATTTGTTGAAGGATAGGTTGGAGGAGTCGGGATATACGGTAAGGGTTTATGATTTTCCCAGATACGATACTTTTTTTGGTCAGGAAGTGGGTGCGTTGATGCGGGGGGAGTATGGCTCGTTGAATAAAGTTCATCCTTTTTTGGCGGCGATGCTTTATGCCGGCGACCGGTTGGATGCGGCACCCCAAATGAAGGCTGATCTTAAAGGTGGATGCGTGGTTCTTTGTAATCGGTATGTGGCGAGCAACCTGGCTCATGGCGGGGCAAAGTATTTGAGTATGGCTGAGGCTGCCAGATTTATTCAAAAGGTTGAGTTCATGGAATATGGTGTAAATAACTTACCAGTGCCGGACCTACAGTTGTTTTTGGACGTGCCGGTGGAGTACGCCCAAGAGATGCTGGCATCAAAGGGGGAAAGAGTTTACCTGAGGGGAAAGGGGGTAGATTTGGCGGAAGCAGACCTCGGTCACCAGGAAAAAGCGGTTTGGATGTACCGCTGGCTATGCGAGAACCGGCAAAATTTCGTCCGGATCGAGTGCGAGCAGTTGGGCGATGTTGACGTTGAAAAAGAATTTAGGCATGAATTGATTTGGGCAGAAATTTGCCACAGTTTTGTGGTTAAATAGCACAGCTATGATTTTTGACGGGAAAAATGAGGCCGGGCGGATTCGGCGGGAGTTGGAGTCTTCGGGAAAACTAAATGGTAAGAGCCTGGTCATTTTTCAGACGGATGGGAGTAAGCAAGAATCGACCTATATCCGGCTGAAGCGGGAGATGGGCGAAAGTCTGGGGGTCAAAGTGAAGGTTGAATATCTTTTTACCAGCGAGGAGCTGACTCGGAGGCTGGGTCAGCCGATCGAGGAGGACGGGGTTTTGGTCCAACTGCCGATCATTGGCGCGGATAAAGGGGAAACGGGTCGCATTCTCGGTTTGCTACCGGAACTAAAAGACATCGATGGCCTAAACCAGTTTTCAAAGTTTTTACCCTCGGCGGTGAAGGCAGTTGATCGAGTCCTGATTTATGCTTGGGTGACAGCCAGCTTGCGTTTTATCAATGCGGCCGTAGTCGGAGCCGAGGGGATGATCGGATCTAGACTTTCTGATTGGTTAACCGAGAGGGCACTGGCAGTGGAGAGATTTGACCTTGGGAGTGACCTGTCTAAACTTGTTAACTTTGACGTGGTAGTTTCGGCTACCGGTCAGCCCTCACTCATCAAGGCAGAAATGGTCAAAGAGGGGGCGATTGTGATCGACCTCGGCTACCCCCAGGGCGACGTCGCCTTCGACGAGGTGCGCTCCAAAGCGGGTCTAATCACCCCCGTACCCGGCGGGGTCGGACCGCTGACTGTGGTATCTCTTTTTGAAAACCTGGCTCAGGCATAGGTTGATTCGATTGCGAATTGGCCCATAGTTTTGACATTCACCACCTTTTTTTGTAGAATACTTCTTATCTCGAAACCGTCTTTCCGTGCCGAAAGGTCCGGATTTTCTGGCGGACAGAGAGCAACTTAACAAGTCAAGATTCAGTTTTAAATAGTCCTCTTCCGTATAACCGGAGAGGGAAAGGAGTATTGGATATGCGACGCACAAGCGTCATCCTGTTCGTGGCCGTTGTTTTCGTGTTGCTCCTGCCGGCCTGTGCCGGTGTGGCTCCGATCGGCGACATCACGGGCAAGAACGCCATGAACATCATCTTTGACAAGACCTTCGAGACCGTCAAAGGCGCGTGGGTCATGTCAGGTTGGGTGCTCGGGATCGGCCTGGGCTTGGCCGCAGCTACGATCGTGTACACCAAGATGGACTCCGGCCGCGGGGCGGCGGGGACCTTCGTGGTGGTCGGCCTGATCTTCGTCATCGGCTTCTCCGTGATGGGAGGGGTCTGGGCGAAGGCTACGGCGACTCACGCCGTGGTGGTCGGGGCTGACAAAGCCAAGACCAGAAAGGCCAACCAGTACAAGGAGAAGCTGCACATCCCGGTTACCAAAGCCGTGCTGGAAACGCGCGACTGCCATCAGCAGAACAACGGTGGTACCGGGTGCCGGTACGAATGGACTTACACCTGGAACTACCACGAAGTCTGCACCACGGTGTACGAGCATGACAAAGACGGGAACGTGACCGGCAGTCATCCGGATTGCCACACGGAATGGGACACTATGCATGTCCCATACTTCACCCAAGAATGGCGCACCTATGCCTATTTCGCTATGCCAGACAAGTATCTCCTCAATAAAGTCGGGGAGGACTCGGGCACCGGGCTGACGAAGTCGGAGATCCCAAACATGCCCTACCGGATCTACACCGATTGGCAAGCGCCCGTGAACTACGAAGCCTACTGGTTCGGCAACGACCAGCGCTTCGGCAACACCCCCGATCCGATTGGGGGCTTTGGCTTTGCCATCCCGCAAGAGTGGCTTGTGATGGACGCCGCTCTGAAGACGGGCCGCCCGTACGTCATCACAGTCTGGCACGATTACGTGAACTGGGTCTTCGTGACCCAAGACACGAACAACCTGATGACGACCTCAAGCCAGGTGGACAAGTATCTGGCGGCGGGCCTGCTCCCGCAGGTTAACATGATCTATAGCCGCTACGGTACACCCGGGCAAGCGCAGGATTACGACTTCATCCAGTTCGCGGGTGGCCTTCAGCCGGTCGATTATCTTGGCTGGCAAGACTTCGCCGCGATGGCTTCCCTGAAGGTTGGTCCGGAGTTGCAGGGTTCCATGGTGATCTGGTTCGTCCCGGCTGGTGCCGTGGATAACCCCGATGCCTGGATCCAGGCGGCGAAGGCCTACCTGAGTAACAGGGAAAAATGGGGCTTCTACATGGCCCCCAAGAACCTGGTGCTGATCGGTTGCGGCGTCGACACCGCAACGAATGTGATCTCGTTTTGCAGGATGGAGACGGGCATGCCCTCGGGCAACGTCGAGATCCGCTACACGATTGATCACATTTCCGGTGTACCGTTCACGCCTCAGGGTGTGTTTGGGACGCTGGCGCCCGTAGCGGTTCCGGATGCGAACGGCTTTTACGCGTCCACGATGGAACTGCCCCAGGACGGGTTCCTCAATCTGCTGTTTGCCCCAGATGGGCAGGGCTTTGTCCGCGTTCGGATGCAGTCGCTCGACTGGCTGAAGACGGACATGAAGCTCGACGCGCCAGATATTGAGTGGGCGGTGACGACCGAGTCCGCCCAGGCACGCACTGTCTCGACCTGGCTCAACATCATCGGCATCTTGGTCGCAGTTTTGATCGTTGGCGCGACCATCTATTCGGAGAACGAAAACTAGGGCCGGTCTCATCCGGTCTGCCTCACAGGAGACCCTAAAGATGAAACACAAATTCGGTAAGTTGTTCGCGGTTGTGACCGCGGCGGCTGTGTTCCTGACCGCTTGCGGCGGGGGCAATAACCCCGTCAGCAAGTTCGCCAGCGTGTCTTACCAGCAGGTGCTGGTGTACAAAGCGTACTACGCCGAGACCTACCCGGTCGAGGCGAAGTACTCCGCGTCCTTCGACGCCTGGTGGGCATATGTTGACAACGGGCTCGGCCAGCTGAAGGATATGAAGTTCTTGTCCGACAACTGCTATAGCAACGTGCTTGTGGTTCTGGAGAATGGCACCATCGGCATCTACGACAATGTCGCGACCGCCGACGGCGCGGGCAACGGGGTGCTGAACCCCAACAGCCTGATCTCGGCGCTCGTTACGAATCAGCTGTATCCCGCGAACGCGGATGAGTGCAGCAAGATGCTTCAGGCGACCCTGGCGGAAGTGGTAAAGATCCGCCAGAACACCTACGAGAAGCAGGTGGCCTTCATCGAGATCCGCCGGACGTTGAAAGTGCAATATGATGGCACGGTCGACACCGCGGTTCAGCGCCGGTTCCTGGACCTGTACGGCGTCGAATTCATCGCCTATATGAACGACCTGCTCGGAAAGAACGGGGTCGACCCGTTCCCGGCCGATTTCATCGGCTTCCCGACGAGCGGGGTTGAGGTCCACACGAAGTCGCGGACCTGGTGCGGCTATTACCAGGACATCGCGAACGGCGTGGCCCAGCCCGGCACCCCGGGAATGAGCAGGGAAATGTATGGCGCGGCCTGGATCGGGCCCGAGAACGGTGGCGAGTGCATGCTGACCCGCCAGGCGGCCTGGGAATTCACCGGCCGCACGTTCCAGCACGCGGCCACCAGCAATGCGGTCGCTTGCGGCGAAGCCGCGCCCGGGCTGTCGGAGACGGTCGATGAGAACTGCAACACGGTTCAAAACGACCCGAACGCCCCGACTCAGCCGGTCGCGACGCCGAAGCCGTAAGGCCAACAACTGAAATCTTGACGACAAATGCCCACGGTGTGAAATACCACCGTGGGCCTCGTCTTCAACGCCTAAAATTGGGTTTTGAAGACGAGAATGATTTGAGGCTGGGTTATGTTATAATTCCAGAAGTTATAAAAACGCAACCGTAAGGTTCACCCTTATAAACTGCTTACGGTGAGGAACCCCAGTTCGTTCTGACGAGCTTCGAGGGGCAAGGGATGAAAGTATGGCAACAAAAAAAACTGTTCCGGTTGTTAAGAAGGCGAGAGTCACCGCCGAAGAACTGTTCGAAGCGGGGGCTTATTTTGGTCACACGGCCAAACGCTGGAACCCAAAGATGGGCAAGTACATTTGGGGCAAGAAAGCCGGAGTTCACATTTTTGATTTGGAGAAGACTGTGGCGAAAATCGACGAGGCCTGCGACGCCTTGGAAAAACTAGCCGCAGAAGGCAAAAACATTGTTCTTGTAGGAACGAAACGCCAGGCCAAGGAAGTTGTCGTCGAAGTAGCCAAGGCGAACAAGGTCGGTTACGTGGCCGAGCGCTGGTTGGGGGGCATCATCACCAACTGGAAACAGGTGAAGACCCGGATCGACAAAATGCTCGACCTCAAAAAAAAGAGAGAAGCCGGTGAATTGAAAAAATACACCAAGAAAGAACAGATCCTTTTTGACCGCGATATTGCCAAACTGGAAAAGTTCTTAGGTGGTTTGGCTGACTTGAAAACCGCTCCTGAGGTACTCGTCATCGTTGATACCCACAAGGAGAGATCGGCAGTCCGCGAGGCAAAGAACAAAAACCTGACCGTCATCGGCCTCGTTGATACCAACAGCAACCCTGACGGGATAAGCTACGTCGTGCCGATGAATGACGACGCGACCAAGGCGGTCGAGATCGTGGTCAAACTTTTCGGGCAGGCAATCGCTGCTGGTCGTGCCCGCAGCTCCGCAGCTATGGCAGACAAGTAAAATATAATAAAGTAGAAGAATAAAATGCTAGATAAGATAAAAACCTTACGAGAGAAAACCGGCGCCGGGGTAATGGATGCCAAGAAGGCACTGGAAGGGGCCAAGGGCGACCTTTCCAAAGCTACCGAAATAATTGCCCAGCGTGGTTTGACCAAGGCGGCCAGCAAATCGGGACGGGAAGTGAGGAGCGGACGGGTTTATTCTTATATTCACAACACCGGTAGGGTTGGAGCGATGGTCGAGATCGCCTGTGAGACCGACTTTGTTGCCAATACTGAGGACTTTCTGGCACTATGTAAAGAGGTGGCGATGCAGGTGGCGTCGATGGATCCGGAGGACGTTCCCGTTTTGATGAAGCAGGCATATATCCGTGACGGGAGCAAGACAATCGAGGACCTGGTCAAGGGCTTGATCGCCAAAACCGGGGAGAACATCAAGATCGTCCGTTTCGTCCGCTTTGCGCTTTAGTTTCTCTGGTTGCTTCTGTGGGTGTTTTCAGGTAATGTTTGGATATGGCAAAAATAGTGATTGCTGATAACATTCGAGATGGGGGAGGGAAGGGATCGACAGTTAATGCCGGTCAACATGGGGGGTCACTCAGACGCCCAACGGAGAAACCCAAATTGGACGACTTCGGAGGTGAATCGAAGAAGACACCCGATGATTTCAGGAGAGAGGCGGTCGAAAGGGAAAAACAGCGGAAGAAAGTAGCGGCGGAGAAGGGCGAGGCTGGCGCTTGAGGTGGTATAAATAAGATATGGAACAACACCCTCTGATCGCGAAATTGCATACCAATCTGGACAAGGTTCTTGAAGTGGTCGCCGGGGATATGGCGACGATCCGAACGGGTAGAGCCAAGCCGGATCTGGTTTCCGGGATCGAGGTATTGGCTTACGGACAGCGAATGAAGCTTTTTGAGCTCGCCTCAGTGTCAGCACCGGACCCGAGTACGATAGTGATCGCCCCCTGGGACAAGAGTGTTTTGAAAGACGTCGAAAAAGCGATCCTGCTTTCCGAGCTCTCACTTACCCCGAACGTCAGCAGTGACATCATCCGCATCAATATCCCGCCGTTGACAGCCGAAAGAAGAAATGATTTCGTCAAACTCTTGCACCAGAAAGTCGAGAGCGGCCGGGTCATGGCCCGCCAGGTTCGATTGGAGATAAAGGCGGAGATCGATCGACTGAAAGATTCTGCCGGTGTTTCCGAGGATGATATTGACCGGTTGCTGGAACAACTGCAGAAAGTCTTGGATGAGTACATGGGCAAGATCGAGGCGATGGGGAAGAAAAAGGAAGAGGAAATTACTAGTTTCGGCAGTTGATATGGCAGACGCAGGTGCGTATGATCAGGTTTTGCACAAAGAGGAACTTACGAAAGTTTTGAGAGAGAAGGGACTTGACGAGGAAAAGATCAAGGAATTTTGGCTCAAGTTTGAGTATGCTTTCTGGACCACCTTTATGGACAATGCGTATAGGGCGCTGCCAAAGGAAAAACAGGAGGAGTTGGCAAAAGATTTGAGTATCAACAAATATGAAGCTATGCAGCCGTTATACAAAAAGGTTGAGAGCTATATCGTGGCCAATCCTAAAGCAATTGATGGGCTTAAGGTGGCGGGAGAAAGTGCGAAACAGACATATGAGAATATTGGCAAACTCTTACAAGTTATCGATGAAGGGAGTAAGAATGGAAAATGATCAACTTCAGAACGCACTGGCTGACCTAAGGGCGATGAGTCCGCTTGAGCACGCTTTGAGATATGGCTTGGGGATTGCGCAGTGGGCCAGTATTCCGGCAGCAATCGCTTTGGGTCTCTGGCTTGCACCTGAGGCGGCTAATCTCGCTTCATTTGCGGCAAACATGGATATAGCCCACGGGGGAGCAGAGAGTTTCAAAGAGGCAATGGGCCAAGCCGCAAGATGGGGAATAGAAGGAGGCCCAAATAGGTTACAGCTGTACCTCAACCACGTTGGCCAGGATGCGGCGAATACAACCAGGGTTGTGATAGCCGTGTCAGAATCCGCCTTATTTGTTGTTACCGGACTGATAAATCGTGGTTTGGGACATCGAGTCGCGCCCTAGCCGGGCCTTGACTTTTGAGCCTATAGTGATATATTCACTCGAAATATGAGTAAAGTTTGTAGCGAGCGTCGTGTTGGAGGTGCAGAGAGGGAACGGGAAGTGGAGTCCGTTTGGGAGCGGGCGATGGAAGACGAGTTGTATCTTGAGCTGGTCAATCTTAGGTTATTGGAAATAATGGTTGAAGCGGCTGAGAACGATTATTTCAAACTATCTGGGCTCAGGAAGCGGAACCGAAGTGTTCGTGACAGTGACATGAGGCACGCGCAAAGACTGATCGAAGTTAGGAGGGCAGCGTTTGAGAAGGAGTATGAACGGTTGTTGATGGAACATGCCGACGAGGAAGAGGAACTGATTACTCTTCTTGAAACCCCCCTTATTGATTTGATTGAGCCGGAAAGACAGCAAGAACTAATAGAGCAGTTCTCTGACCTGTCAGATCCGGAAAACCCATGGGAAGGGCTTGAGGGGGATTCTTCGGATAACGACTTCAGACCCTTGCAACCTCTTTGATGTCAGTGGCTTTGTGTCTCGAACTAGTTCGATGATAGAATGTTTAGGTGATTCAGCTAATTGTTTTTTTCCTCATCCTGTCGCTGTTGGTTTTGGTCCACGAATTGGGGCACTACATCAGTGCCAGAATTTTTGGAGTCAAGGTGGAAGAATTCGGCTTCGGTCTGCCGCCTCGGGCGAAGAAGTTATTTGAAAAGTGGGGAACAGTTTTTACCCTCAATTGGTTACCGATTGGTGGATTCGTCAAGCTATATGGTGAGGAGTATTCAGAAGGCGACGAACTGGTCGCCGGTCAGACGGGACGATTCTATGACAAGAGTGCGCGGGTAAGGAGCGTCATCCTCCTGGCGGGGGTAGTAATGAATTTCTTATTGGGAATCCTGCTATTCTCGACGGTGTATTCATTTGTTGGTATTCCGGTAGCGACCGACCGGGTGAAGATCGTCGAGGTCGCTCCCGGGAGTCCGGCAGAGGAGGCGGGCCTAAAAGTTGATGAGGTGATCGCCGAGTTTCGAAAAGATGGGGAGGGGCAAAAGATCGGCGATGCGGACACCCTGATCGGGCTGATTGGTGAAAGATTGGGGCAGACGGCGATCATTTTGGTGGTGGACAAGGACGGACAGGAAAGAGTCGTCTCGGTTATTCCACGCGAGAACCCACCGGCGGGAGAGGGGGCTTTGGGAGTTGTACTTTCAAATGTGGAGCTGACCAAGTTCCCCTGGTGGCAAATGCCCTTCAGGGGGGCCGTCGTTGGCCTGACCGAGGCGATCGCTTGGGGGCGCGATATTGCCTCCGGTTTGGGAAAAGTGCTTTATGGTCTGGTGACGGGTAAGGGAGTGCCGAAGGATCTCTCCGGACCGGTCGGCATCTATCAGATCAGTGGCCAGGTGATTAAACAAGGATTTTTGGCGACCTTGCAGTTTGTTGGGGTTTTGTCGGTGAATCTGGCGGTGCTCAACATCCTTCCTTTTCCGGCGCTTGATGGAGGACACATATTGTTCCTCGGAGTTGAAAAGGTGATCGGAAAAAGAAGGAAAACTCAGATCGAAGGTTATGTGAATTCTGCCGGGATGATCGTGCTTCTTTCCTTGATGGCGTTAATTACAATCAGGGACGTGTTGCGTTTATTTAAAGTGATATGAAAGATCAAGCGTGTCTGTTATGCAAAATAGCGGCAGATGAAGAACCAAGTGTGCGGGTTTGGGAGAATGAGGAGTTTTTGGCGATCAAAAACAAATATCCTACAGCTCCAGTTCATCTATTGGTCATGCCGAAGGTACATGTGAGCAAAAAAGATTTGACTGCCGGATCGACGCCGGAGCGTTTTTGGTGTAAAATCATGCTAGCCGTTTTTGATGTTATAAGGCTATCCGGCCTTGATCGGACCGGCTATAAATTAGTAAATAACGGGGCAGGTTACAACCACTTTGACCACGAACACATTCATGTTTTAGGAGGAACCAAAGAGGAGCCTGCCGGAAAAACATAAGGAAGCGAGGTGTTTTTTTAAATGGCTTTAGTCGTTAAGAAAAAGCAAGGCCAGAATCAGCAACAGTTGATCAACGAATTTCGGCGATTAACCTGGGAAGATGAAGGCTTGGAAAAAGTAAAAGAAGTCGCAATGCGCGGTTATCAGAAACCGTCCCTGATCCGTAAGGAGAGGAATGACCGTCTGAAGAAGGATAGAATGAAGATTAGACGTAGAAACAAGCGCGCCGCCCGTGGTGGTAAGTAAACCATGACTTTATTCGACCAAATCAAAACAGACGTTACCCGTGCCCAGAAGGAGCGCAACTCGGGTCTGCTGAATGTCCTGCGGCTTTTGGTGTCAGAACTGAAGTACAAGGAAATTGACTCGGCCGGCAACTTGACCGACGATCTGGTGGTTGGGGTATTGCAGAAGGAAGCCAAGAAGCGTCAGGAGTCGATTGACATCTACACCAAAGTTGGAGATAGTACCCGCGCGGACGCGGAACGATACGAGCTTGAGGCGATCAACTCATATTTACCGAAGATGATGACTGAGACTGAAGTCGAAGCCGAGGTGGACAAGATCGCGAATACGTCATCGCTTCGCGGTGGGCAGCTCGTGGGGGTGGCAATGGGCAAGCTACGTGGCAAGGCCGATGGTGGCTTAGTGGCGAAAATCGTCAACCAGAAATATGGCAAGTAAATTGTCACTCACGCTTACCGTGAAGGCGGACAGCCGGTATAGATTTGACCGGAAGAAGATCCGCGCCGGAGTGCTCACGGTGCTTGGGCAGCAGGGGATAAAACAGCCGGTGGAGTTGTCATTGATGGTGGTCGGGGAGCGAAAGATCCGCGAGTTGGAGAAGAAATTTTTTGGTGAGGACAAAGTGACTGACGTGCTCTCATTTCCCCAGATGGAAGGACAGAATGTACCCGGAGAAGAGAAGACCTTGACCCTCGGGGATGTGGTGGTCTGCTACCCACAAGCGAAGCGGCAGGCACTCCGGTTCAACCGACTGCTGGACGATGAGATCGAGTTTTTGACCTGTCACGGGGTACTGCATTTGTTGGGGGTTCACCACGACTGATTATCGTTCGTAAATTTCGCTATGGAAACCAAGGTCGAAGAAGTAATACGACCCCGCATTTTCGGTATAAAGCAGTCGAAATGATTTATTTACGGAAATGGACCAAACGTCCTTTAAGTTCCCGCGTAATTTATGGAGACGCAAGGATTGATGTTTGGGATTAGCCTTAAAAAGTTTTAATTGTTTTCGAATCGATTCCCCCAAGTCTTTGTTTTTGTGTTTGATGTCTCTTAGTTTCCTAACGAACTTGAGGGAGAAGAGGAATCTCTTCATAGTTTTTCGAAAAACTCGTCGATGTTATCGATGGCGACCGACTCGTCTTTGTCTCTGATTGCTTCCTGGTAGTTTTCTTCAACTTGTTTGCTGGCTTTGAAGGTGGGGTAGGCGATATCGGAGACATCTTTGAGAATGAGATGTTTAACATAGGCGGACAGGGTGAGGCCATATCGATCTGACTTGCTGGCAAGGAAATCTTTTAGTTCGGGCGAGAGGTTAACCTTGATTTGAGTGGAGTCTGTTTGAGTGATCATAAGTCCTATTATAGTACCCATTTTGGTCCTTTTCAAGGACCAATCGGGACCATAGAAAGTCAAGACTATAGGGTGTCTTCGTGCCTGAAGAGACTGAGAATGGCGGTGGCGGTGGGCTTGGAGCTTCGGAAGACATGCGCTAATTATACAAAAACGGAATTGAGATCCTTTGATATTGTTTGTTTGTACCGATTTTTCCGGTGTCAAAAGATGTATAACTTTTTGTGTATTGACACTTTTCACAGAGATGTTAGGGTTAAAACGGAATGAGTTTCTATCAAAAATATCGCTCGGAAAAGATCGAAGATTTGGACCTGACGTCGGTCCGGTCGGCCTTTGAGGCGATGATGAAATCCGGCGAGGTAACTCATGCCTATTTGTTCGTGGGACCGCGCGGCTTGGGGAAGACGAGTTCGGCCAGAATCCTGGCTCGTTTGGTGAACTGTGAGAAAAACCTCTCCAATGGAAAACTGAACAAGAAATTGGTCGAGCCGTGCGGCGAGTGCGATGCCTGCGTTTCGATCAAGAATGGCAGTGCGGTTGACGTCATGGAGATCGATGCGGCGAGCCACCGCGGCATTGATGATATCCGGGATTTACGTGAGAAAGTGAGTCTGGCCCCGAGTGTTTTGGTCAAAAAGGTCTACATCATCGATGAAGTCCACATGCTCACCACCGAGGCGTTTAATGCCCTGCTGAAGACCCTGGAAGAACCACCAGTTCATGCGATGTTTGTTTTGTGTACTACCGAAGCCCACAAGGTGCCGGAGACGATCGTCTCCCGGTGCGTGCGGATAAACTTTACCAAGGCGACTAGTGAGGAATTGGGGCGTTCGCTTGATCGGGTGGTTGCCGGCGAAGGGCTCACGATTTCTCGCGAGGCATTGACTGAGTTGGCCTCCGGCCTGGACGGTAGTTTCCGCGAAGGCCATAAATTGTTGGAACAACTGACGAATCGTTTTAAGGAGATCACGGTGGAAAATATCAGACAAACCCTGCGCTTGATCGGGAACAATCAGATAGAAGCGATTTTGGCGGCGGTACGAGGCGGTGACGCGGCGACGATCGTTAGTACTATGGAGCAGCTGGAGGTGGAGGGGGTGGAGGTAGTGAACTTGGTAACCAGGCTGCTCGTGAGCCTCAAAGAATCGATCAGGAAAGAGATTTTGGCCGGGAAAAGTCCGAGCCGTTTTTCGACAAGGTTGGTCCGAAAACTAATTAAATCGGTGCCGAGAATAAAAGCTTCACCCTTGCCGCTTTTGCCGCTGGAGTTGGTTCTTGCCGATGCGGCGCTCCGCTCCGGAAATGAGAATGGGGGAAGAGTGGTGAGTGCGCCGAGAGTCAGTCCGGTCCAGAAGAAAACGGAAGAGCCGGTGAGAGAAGAGGCGAGGTTCGAACAGGTGGTTTCGGGCTGGCACGATCTTTTGTCCCGTCTGGCGCCGCGGAATCACTCGGTAGCCGGGTTATTGCGAAGTGCGAAGCCGAAGGAGATCAAGGACAAGCTCCTGACCATCGAAGTGTTTTATAAGTTCCACAAAGACCAGCTGGATCAGGAAGCGCGTCGGCGGATCATCGAAGATGAGATCGCGAAGATGTGGGGACCGATCGGTGTAAGGTGTGTTTTGGGGGAGAAGGGTGCGATGAGGCAACCACAGTCGGTAGCGTCTGAAGGCCGTCCGGGGGACGTTAATGACGATGGAGTGAGGGCGGCGGAGGAGGTTTTTGGCGTTTAGGCAGTAGCAAGTTCTAATATAATGAGTCAATGTCGCGACGGTATGTAAGTCGGAGGGAGTTTCTAAAGATATCCGGTGCTGCGTCTACCGGGCTGGCTTTGACGGCCATACCTGAGGAGCTTTTGGCATTACTGGAGCGGCCCGGTGAGCCGTTGGCGCGGGGTGTGCTTACGGATATTGGCGGAAAGCCCTACGGTAGTCCCGTGGAAATCCTGGGTGGAGATAAATACTTTCAATATCAGATATTGGATAAAAAAAGAACGAGAAGGGTGTTGATAAAAACCGTCCAGGTCACCGAAGGCTACCCCTTTCCTGAGGTAGTGACGAGTCCAAGGATCGGTATACGGCTTGATTCCCCGAATTTGATGAAGCATGTGGCGCCTTCCGGCGCCGGAAGTGTTCGCATTTATGGGTATATCGAAGATGTTGGGGTGAGGGGAAGTGTCGTCGAGAACGCGCTTTCGGCGGCCGAGGCGCAGGGTCTATCACCGCTACTTGTTTTTGCTCCGACCTGGCCGAGAGAGGATAACTACATTCGGGACAAGGTTTTTGGTGTGATAGATTACCACCCCACGACTGTTTTTAATATTGGTAACGAGCCGGACAATAAGTATGTCCAGTTTTGGCAGGGGCAGGACTTGGTCAGTTTTGCTCATTTTGCCATGACGACCCTAGGGGCGATTTGGGAGAGGAGCTGGTCGCAGGGTGGGAGTACCCTCGCGGTCATATCAGCGGTTCAGGATATCAAGAACCAAAGGCGTTATCTGGAGACTCTTCGGGATGCGGGAATGAATTTCGGCAATCCTTTTTTGAAGTTTGGACTGCATACATATCAAAGCGTGAACGACCTGGTTTACAAAATACCGATCGTCCGAAATGCTTTTTCCCGCGTGGGCGTGAAAAAGCCTGCCCTGTGGGTCACCGAAGGAGGAGTGACGTACCCCGGCTGGTCAAAGTGGATCACTTTGGAGATGGCAATTGAGGCGTTTCGGCAAAGGATCGAACGGTTTTATGTCCACACATTGATCGATGGTGACGAGGGGTTTGAGTTGATGAGTAATGACGGTTCGGTGCACCTGCCGACCTACTACGGTTTCCAGTCTCTGGCGCGTAGACTTTAGTGGGTTTGTGCTATTCTTGCGGTATGGCGGTAGTGATTATCGAGGAAGCAATTACAGTTGAACAATTGCAGTTTTCACGAGAAGAATACGATGAGTATGTGAAGGTGGTCGTGGATATCGAGAGAGAAATATTGGCGGCGGGGGGTGAGTGGCATGCCGACGCGGAACGAGTTCTGCTTGCGGCGGGAAGTAGACAGGAACATCTTTGGGGAGGTGGTGTGAACTTGACAAAGAATAAAATTGAATTTAATTCGTTAATTAATATGCGTCCCGGGGTGTCGGCGAGTCAGGAGGTGATTGATCAAGCGATACGGGATAAAATGGAGGAAATAATCAGGAGAATTTTTAAATTATGAGCGACCTGGACTATTTGAATTTTTCCACGGATCTGAAACGGATAGCCTTGTGGTTGGCAGATGGCAATGAGCCGCTAGCGGATAAATTTATTGAAATAAATAAAAGGAAATTTGAAAATGACAATCGAGTAGTAGGAAAGAAAAAGGTTGGCGAGTGGCTGAGAAGGGTTTCAGAGTATAAGGCCCGGGGTTGGAAGTCGGCCGAGGACGCCCTGACCCTTTCGGTACTGCTGAAGAACCGATTTACCCTATAACTTGACTTCCGTTCTGTTTGGCTGGAGAATCGTGTATATTGGAATTTAATGGTTATTGACATGCAAAAGGAAAAGTTTCGACTACAACCAAGAGTGACCCAAACTGAACGAGAAATCGGGAAAGTAAGGGGAGAGATGAAAGAGTTGGGGGCTTTGGAGGAACTCAGTCTGGAACAAGGCGCTCGCTTGCGTGTCTTGGAGGGCAGGCTGGCTTTTTTGGAGGCCAGAGTGGGTTTTGAAAAAATCGCGAAACAGGTAGGACAGCAGGCTAGAAGAACTGAGGGGGCAATGGGGAAAGCAATTCAGCAGGGCGGAGAGGTAGTCCTGGAAAATTTGACCGAGGTATATCTGACAATGGGTGACTGGTGGGACGAACGACAGACAAAGAGAGCCCAGCATCAAAACGAGCGGCAGAAGCAGGGCGAAGCGAGGTGGACAACAATGATGAAAGAGTATGAAAATCTGGTGGCGAAGGAGGCGGTCGGGCTAGACTTCGAAATGGAAGAGACAGCTAGACTGCGTGATATCCAAGTCGCATTGAGCGTCAGGGAGGCCCAGGACTTTTTGAAGGGGGCCTTGGAGGAGGCGCAAAGTCAACTATTCGAAGTCGGAGGTGGTGCCGCTTATTTTCTGGGGCGTCAAAAGAGCAAATTTCAATTTTCTTTGGCAATGGCCCTAATAACATCCACTTTGATCTCAGCCTGTAGCGGACCGGATCAGGGGAAAGCCGCCCCGACCCAGATCAGCGGTGATACTGGAGCGACGGTAATGCTGACTGCCCCCGTCAAGACAGCGACTCGGACGCCGACGGCGACAACGGCCCCGACAGGGGTGCCTCCAACCAAAATTCCCGAACCATCTCCTACGCCAACTGAAGTGCCGGCGCAGGATATCGCGGCACAAAATATGGACAAAATGGATGGTTATTACCGAGAGGGGATGGCCTACTCATACACAGAAGAAAACGGGGCTAAGTATATGGCCGATGAATATGGCAACAAAATGCTCAAGTACGATAACGGCGTCT